>NZ_OMPF01000016.1:0-411694 GCF_900312735.1 Aquimarina sp. AU119
TTAATAGAACAATCCATAGAAACTTATAATAATAAAAGACCACATTGGAGTCTTAATTTAAAAACACCTAATTTTATACATAACAAAAAATCCTGTGAAGCTAGCTTCACAGGACTAAATTAAATATCGTAAAATTGTCAACCTATTTTAGGACGACTCAATGATATAAACACTACTCTTATTCTTTACCTATTCCATCAACCACAATTCTATCTTTTCTATTTGCTACTTCCCAAGCAGTATAAAAAACTAGTTTTGCACGTTTAGCCATAAGATCATATTCAATCTTATCTGCTGTATCAGTTTGTTTGTGATAATCTTCATGAACACCATTAAAATAAAAAATAATAGGAATATTGTGCTTAGCAAAATTATAATGATCACTTCTAAAATAGAATCGATTAGGATCATTTTCTGCATTATAAGTATAATCTAAATCCAACTTTGTATGAATTGAATTCATTTTTTCACTGATATCATGCAATTCAGTACTTAATCTATCACTACCAATCAAATACACATAATTATTCTTATCTTTTTCTTCGTGATTTTTATCGATCCTTCCTATCATATCAATATTAAGATCTGTAACCGTATTTGCTAATGGAAACACTGGGTTTTCTGTATAATATTTTGATCCATACAATCCTTTTTCCTCACCTGTAACGTGCAAAAACAAAATGGATCTTTTTGGTCCTAACCCATCTTTTTTTGCTTTCATAAACCCTTGTGCTATTTCTAATATACTTACTGTACCAGAACCATCATCATCAGCTCCATTAAATACTCCACCGTTTCCATCAACTCCTACATGGTCATAATGTGCAGATATAACGACAATTTCATCTGGTTTTTCAGTTCCTTCTATAAATGCCAGAACATTTTCTGATGATTTAATTCCTCCTCTAAAGAAGCTTGCTGGTATTTCTTGAAAGTAATCATCTCCTCCTAATGGAGAAAGTATTCCCATTCTTTTATATTGCTTTTTTAAATATTCTGCTGCTTTTTTCTGACCTGGTTCACCAGTATCACGACCTTCAAAATCATCTCCTGCAAAAGTATACAAGTACTCTTTCAATTCATTAGTAGTAATAGTTTCTGCATAAGTAACTGCGGCTAACTCCATATTTATAGCATCTGTATCCACCTCTGGATAATCTATCGAAGAATTCTGAGAGTTCCCACAACAACAGATAATAAATGAGCCAACTAATAATAATGTGTTTTTCATACAAACATTTAATTTAATATCGTACAAGATACTCATTTAGACCCATATAGATAAGTGAATATTTTCTTAAAACGAATTACATTAAATTATTTGAAAAAAATCTTTACAGAATTAAAAAAGGTTATTATATTTGCACCCGCATTCAGGGAATACCTGATGAGACTAAACACTGGAGAATTGGCAGAGTGGTCGAATGCGGCAGTCTTGAAAACTGTTGAGGGTCACACCTCCGGGGGTTCGAATCCCTCATTCTCCGCTTAGGAATTAGCAAATTCCGCTAAAAACCCGTAAACACTATGTTTACGGGTTTTTTAATTTTATTAAATGCCAAATAATAACAAAAATCGCCAAAGAAAAAGGGGGTAATTCAGGGTCACTTTCATCTCTCTTCAGCTAACCCCTAATAAACTTTAAAACCTTATAAATAAAGGATTTAGTATAATTATTTTTTATTACTTTTTTATATTAAAAAATATAAAGCCGATACACTTAGGGATTCTTATTTAGGTAAAGATTACGATAAACGAATGTTACTGGAAATTTTTGAAGAATATAACAAGAAAGTTAATAAACTTATTGTTAGTGACTTTGCTGCAGGAATAGCAGAACGCTATAGAACAGCTAAAAGCATGTATCTGAATATATTCAAAAATTTTGTATTGTTTGATTTAGAAGACCTAAACTCTATAAAAGTATGATAGTAATTCCTTAATTCCACATTAAATAGCTGTTTCATAAGCTGTCGTCATTTCCATTATTAACTGCTCCACTGCTATACAGGGCATAAATTAGTTCAATCAAATTAGTTTTACTACTGGTCTAAAAGAGCCTTGATTGCTTTTGAATTGAGGCATTTTCTGTTTCCATACCATTACTATTATCTAATTTATCCGTTTCTTTTTCTAGATGAATTAAAAGCATATCATAAGCTAAAATTGTTGCTACAACTGCTGTCATGACTGGTTGAGAATTCTTTATCAGTAAAAAAATGAAACGTTTCAGGATGTAGCCTTATATATACCTTGTCTCTTAAAAAATGTAAATCATCCAAAGCATGCATTAAGCACACATTTTAATTAAAAATATTAAAAATAGTACACTATACTACTAAATTATATTATATTTGTTGAAAATATTTGACACCACATAATTATGATTAAAAATTTAAACGAAACAACAGGTTATAAAATACGTAACGTGTCTTTGCTTTTAATTAATAAAATAAATCAGAATTTTATAAAAAAAGGGTTTGATATTACCGCAGAACAACTTAAGATGTTGGTTGTATTATGGGAGAGTGATGGTAAGACCCAAAATGAATTAGGTGAAAGTGTTGGTAAATTCAAAACAAGCGTAACTAAAATTATAGATGGTCTTGAAAAGCGAAAATTAATTCAAAGAGCCCCTCATCCAACAGATAGGAGGGCTAATGTCATATATTTAACCGAAGTTGGTAAAAATATTAAAAAACAACTTGAGCCTATTATTGAACACACTTTAAGTGAAGCCCACAAAAATATATCTAATGAGAAGTTAATCGTCTTTCATGAAGTCTTAAATCAAATAGAAAAAAATCTCAAATAGAAAAAATTTGAACTAATAGTACACTATACCACTAAATACTATTTAACTATAATGAAAAAAAATAAAGTCACTGTAAAAATTGCTAAAACTAAAGTTTTGTTTGGTGTTCTAATCTTTTTTGGAATACACATAATGAACGGACAAAACACTACTGATTCTCTGTCATTACAAAATGTGTTAGAGATTATTCTAGAGAATAACCCACTATTGAAACAATCCGAAGGTAAAATTAAAATAACTCAATCAAACATAGATGTGGCTAAAAGCTATAAATACCCTAAAATGATATTTGAGGGTTCATTCACTTATGTAGACCCAGTTTCAGAGGTAGCCCTACCTATAGGAGATAATCCCATCGTTCTTCCTTTGTTCCCAAATGATAACTACAATGTATATGCAGGAGTACAATATGTACTCTACGATTTCGGGAGAACAAAAGAGGTTATCAACATATCTAAAATTGAAAAGTTGATTTCAGAGGAAGGTTTAGAAGCTGCGCAAAAGCAGCTTACTTATGCAGCAACAGAGCTTTTTACTACAATTTTATTCACCGAAAGTGCCATTAATGTTCAGGATGAGCTTATAACTTCTTTACAGCGAAATTTAAAACGAATTAATGGTTTTGTTGACAATGGGTTAGCTACAAGTTTTGACCAAGTAAATACAGATGTAAGAATAACAAGTGCGCAAAATAAAAAAGTTGGTCTACAAAACTCTTTAAATAATCTAAAGCTTCATTTAGGGGAACTAATGGGCTGGTCTACCAATGCTAAGGAAATATCTATAAAAGGAGTTCTAAACATTGAAAAACAACGCAATAAAAAAGCGGTCATCACAGAAGAAATTCGAAATGAACTAGCAATTGCAAAACATATAGACTCCATATTAGTAAGTGGTCAAAAATTAGCAAATAAGGGGAATCTACCTTTTATAACCATAGGTGGAACTACCGGTTTTCACAATGGATATTTACCTGATTTAAATGAATTCAGATTTAATTATGCTGCATTTGCTAAAGTAACGGTTCCTATATTTCAGGGTTCCAAAGTAAAGCACGAGAAGGAAATTTCGAAAACAAAAATTGAAAACAGCAAATGGCATCTCAAAGAAATTGACACAAAAATAAATACGGAAATAACTTCTGCATTAGGAACTTTAGAGAATGCCTATAAACAATACGAGAACAATAAAATATTAATTCAGCAAGCCAAAATAGCAGTACAGCAAGCTCGTAAAAAATATGAAAATCAATTAATTACGAATTTGGATTTATTAGATACCGAAGTAGTATTATCCGGCGCACAATTATCCTTATTAGAATCGGAATACAAATGCATAATGGCACAATATAAACTACAACAAGCAAAAGGAATAAAAATTTGGCAATCAACTTTTATGTAATAAAAAAAATGGAAAATACAAGAAATACAAAAAACACTAAGAAAATAGCAATTATATCTATCTTTTTAATGACGTTAATATATTGCTGTTACCTTTTCGTCGGGCATTTAAAATATGAGAAAACTGATAATGCCCAAGTAGAAAGTCATATTTATCAAGTGAATCCCAAAATAGGCGGACAAGTACTAGAAGTCTTAGTAGATGACAACGAATACGTTGAAAAAGGTCAGATCCTAGCACGTATAGATAAGAGTGACATAGAGTTAATGTACGCGCAGGCCAAAGCAAGTTTAGCACAAATAAAAGCAGAGAAAGCTGCCGCCTTAGCAGTAGTTCAAGCTTCTAAATCAGCATCTCAAGCGGCTTTTACCAGTATATCTGTAGCAAAAGCAAAGAAAAAAAGATTAAGTACAGATATAGTTCGCTTTACCAATCTTCGTAAAGATGACATTATACCACAATCTAAAATTGATGATATCAACACCAATTTTGATGTAGTTACCTCACAAGTTACGGCTGCGCAGCAACAATATAATGCATCTAATGGTCAGTATAATGCTTCCTTGCAAAAGATAAGTAGTATAGATGCTGCTATTGAAGCTGCCAAGGTTCAAGTACAAAACGCAGAGCTAAAACTCTCCTACACAGAAATTATAGCTCCTGCGTCTGGCGTAGTATCCCGCAAAATGATAGAGGCGGGACAAGTAATAGGACTTGGACAGCCTCTTATGGCCATAACAGATTTTTCAGAGTTGTGGATAGTTGCAAATTTTAAAGAGGGACAAGTGGCTAAAATGGTAGAAGGTCAAGATGTCGAAATTAAAATAGATGCATTTTCTAACAAGCATTTTAATGGAAAAATAGAATCCATTGCGGCAGCAACAGGAGCGAAATTCTCCCTTTTTCCTGCGGATAATGCAACGGGGAACTTTACAAAAGTTACCCAAAGAATACCTGTAAAAATTCTATTTAATGAGAATGAAATAAAAGATGAAAAATTACGAGCTGGAATGAGTGCTGTTATCAAAGTAATTAACAAATAGTAACATGAATACAGCAACTACAACAAAAAATAAAAGTGTTACAATTAACTTAGGGATCCCTCTATTTCTAGCTGCAAGAAAAAAGTGGCTTATACTTTTGGGAGTCACACTTTGTGCAGCATTAGATATTTTGGTTGCCACTTCTTCATCTGTGGCTATTGATGAAATTGCCGGTTTTTTAAGTGCAACGGCAGACGAAATAGTTTGGATGAATATTGGATACTTTATATCCAAGTTAATTTTCTTAATACTCTCTGTTCAATTTACTAAAATCATAGGGGGGAAAAAATTATTTATATACTCACTTTCAATTTTTATTACAGGGGCTCTTTTATCCGGTACTACTACATCCCTAGGTGTTTTTATGGTTGGTCGAGTGTTTTTAGGTGCAGGTAGTGCTGCTTTTTATACCGTTGCTCAAGCAATTTTATTCACCATATTTCCCATTAAAAAGCAAGGAACCGTGCAAGCTATTTTTAGCTTGGCTATTGTTTTAGGACCTAATGTTATTCCTGCCTTTAGTGGTTGGCTTACTTATCACTATATATGGCAGCTAATATTTTTATTTACGGTAATCATAGGGATATGTGCAATCCCATTAATTAATCAAATACCAAAATTTGTTTTACCTAAAAGTTCTGAAAATCAATCTAAAATCAATTGGCTGAATGCTATTTGGCTATCAATAGGACTGGGTGCATTTCAATTCGTTATGGAGGAAGGGTCCAGATACGATTGGTTTGAGGAACAAAAAATAACAATATTATCAATTACAGCACTAATCGGATTTGTTTTATTTTTTATTCAAAATAAAAGAGATCATCAGAACTATAAATTAATTGACTTTTCTGTATTTAGAAATTCGTCTTTCTCATTAGCATTTTTAATAAGTTTTGTCTCTGGTTTTGCCTTATTTGGAAGTGGAGCAGTTATTCCTGGCTTTGTTCAGAATGTACTTCGGTATCAGAGCGCTGCTGTAGGATTTACGTTATTCCCAAGTGGCATTTCCATTCTTTTGGGGTTGATAACTAGTGCTATCATTGTTGACACCAAAAAAATTCCTCCCTTTGCAAGTGCTGCTTTAGGTGTGGTTTGCGTAATAACTTCTATGATTTTAGTATCAGATGTTACTGTAATATCTGGTTTCCCAGATATGATTCCGGCAATTATGCTTAGGGGACTTGGACTGGGGCTTTTGTTTGTACCTATAATTTTTATTGCTTTTAATGAATTAAAGGGCAATGAGTTATTAACAGGAACAGGACTGTTCAATTTTGGAAGACAATGTGGAGGTTCATTTGCTATGGCTTTTCTGCCCACTTATTTAGCACATCAAATGGCATTTCATAGAAAAAACCTATTACAACACACGACCCCATACAACACTCTTTTTAGTGAAAGAGTACAAGGGGCTACACAGGCTCTTATTTCAAGGGGGTATAATCCAACAGAGGCAAAAAACGCAGCGCTTGGAACCGTTGATATTGCATTGAACGTTCAATCTGCAGTTTTAGCTTTTCAAAATACCTTTTTTGCTATTTCTATGGTGTTTTTATGTGCAGCACCTGTAATTATTGCAACAAAAGTTTATTTAAACAAAAAAAATTAAACCAAATACAATTAAAATGAAATTAGAGAGTATACTTTTTGAATCCACTGATTTAGGAGCATTAAAATTAAAAAACCGCATAGTGATGGCGCCCATGACAAGAAGTCGAGCTACCGCAGATGGAATTGCAACTCCTATAATGGCAACGTACTATGCACAGCGTGCAAGTGCAGGTTTAATAATATCAGAAGCATCTCAGGTATCATTGCAAGGAACAAGTTACCCAAATACACCAGGCATTTACACCAAAGAGCAAGTAATTGGTTGGAAAAAAGTAACAGACGCAGTACACCAAGCTGGAAGTAAAATTTTTATACAGTTGTTTCATGGGGGACGAATATCTCACCCCAATACCCAACGAGGAGAAATACCTGTAGCCCCTTCATCTATAAAAGCAGAAGGATTAATACATACTTCTCCTCAAAATGAAATGAAGGCTTTTGTTTCTCCAAAAACATTAAAAACTGTTGAAATTGAGGACATAATTAAACAGTTTGGTTATGCTGCAAAAAATGCACTTGATGCTGGTTTTGATGGCATTGAAATTCATGCAGCAAATGGATACTTGATTGACCAATTTTTAAGAGATAGCACCAATAAACGGATGGATGAATATGGTGACTCATTCCAGAACCGAACACGTTTATTAATCGAAATAATTAAAGAAGTCCGTAAAAATTTCAGCCTACAAAAAGTGGGAGTACGATTATCTCCACTAAGTACTTTTAATGATATAAGTGATAGTAATCCATTAGGTTTATATTCTTATTTATTACAAGAACTCAACGTTTATAATTTGGCTTATGTACATCTTATTGAAGATGCTACAGCGTATAAAAATTCTGATTTTTTAAATGGTGTAAGTGCAACCTTGGGTAAATATTATAAAGGAAAAATTGTAGGAAATGGAGGGTATACTTTAGAAAAAGCAGACTTTGAAATATTCAATAGTATTGTAGATGTTGTTGCTTTTGGTAAATTATTTATTTCCAATCCAGACTTGCCCAAACGGTTTATGTTAGAAGCAGATTTTAATGTACCGGATGAAAGTTCATACTATGTAGGAGGTGAAGAAGGATACATTGACTATGAAACATTAGAAGGATAGAACTTTTAATAGATGATAATGATTGTAATATATAATTTTGAAAACAATAAGAATTCTGAAATTTTACTGGGGATCTTTAACCAATCCATTGGAAAGTTATTATATCAAAATGATAAAATATTTTGCTATAAATGTGAATTGAAGCATATATACAATATATGCCTTAAAGTCTATGAGGTTTTCAACACTAATAAAACATTGAAAAAAGAAGATGGAATAAAAATACTACATCTAGATGAACTTGAAACTCATATGAAAGTCATTAGACTAAAAAAAGAAGGGAATAAAAGGGTAAACAAACTTTCCTTTGCACATCTGAATAATAATAAATAGGGTTAAAATTATTGAAAATGAAAATATAATGCATACCATATTAAAAGGGGAATGTTCGAGATGTCATAAAGGTAAAATGTATACAAACTCAAACCCTTTTGTTTTGTCTAAACTTTTTAGAATGCATGAAATATGTTTCCTATGTTCTACAAAATTAAAAAAACTTCATTTTTCTTTGGAGCATGGTATGTAGGTCATGGTTTAAGTGTTTTATTGGCTGTAATAACCTTTTTATTAAGTTTCTTAGTTTTTGACTTAATATTAATTAATTGCTTCAAAGTAATTGTATGCCTGCTGATGATTAGTTCCCCAATTATCGGTAGGCTATCAAGAAATATTTGGATTGTATTTTTTATTAAATATGACCCTAAATTCAAAGCAAAGCAGTTAGGTTAGCTTAATAATTATAGATAATTATAAAAATGGAATCAATATTTAAAACTTGGAAAACAAGTAGAAATTTATTTTTAGAATACTTTGACAAGTATTCTTTGGAACAACTGAATAAAATTCCTGAAGGATTTAGTAATAATCTAATATGGAATATTGGACATATAATAGTTGCACAACAGGCCTTAATATATAAGTCATCTAATATCCAAGAATATATCTCTGGAGAATTATTTGAACTTTATAAGCCAGGTACAAAACCAACTGAACAAACTACTGCAGATGAGATTAAGGAGCTAAAAGAACTTTTAATATCCTTAATTGAAAAAACAGAAATAGATTTTTATAATAAGAGGTTTGTTACTTTCAATGAAAGAATGACAGGAACAGGGTTTCATTTAAGTTCGTTAAAAGATGCTTTTGAGTTTAACAATTACCATGAAGGGTTACACTTGGGGTGTATGATGAATATTCGAAAGTTTATTTAAAAAGATGTGTCATAGATTATGTTTTTATCTGATTCAAAATGAAAATTTATCCACAGAACTTATTACGATAAATAATGATTAGTACAAGATATTTGAGATACCTTTTTTTAACCGTGACGGTTTGGCTATCCTTTTTTATTACCTTCCAGATTTCTCTTTCCTATGTTTTAAATGATTTTCAAAATCCAATAGACTCCCTTTTGTTTTTAATAATTGTAAGCTTTCCTGTAGCATTAATTTCTGGAATTGTTACTGAAACTATGGATTATGTGATGTTTGATTATAACTTATTACGTGATTCTTACTTTTTAAAAATATTTTTAAAAAGTGTCTTACATGTCATTGTATTTTTAATCGTAATATATAAAGTTGCTTTTTTCTTTTCCAATCAAGCCGTAGAACTTGGGATTAAGACTACAAATGCATTTAAATTTGTAACCACTGAAAACGGTTTCTTATTACTATTATTATATTCTTATTTAATTAGCTTTCTAGTAAATTTTCTACGCCAAATCAATCAACATCTTGGGCATAAAACATTATTAAATTTTTTAATTGGCAAATACCGAAAACCCAAAGAAGATAATCGTATTTTTTTATTCTTAGATTTAGACAACTCAACAACTTTAGCAGAACAAATGGGACATTATAATTATAGTTCTTTAGTACAAGACTGCTTTAAAGATTTGACACAAGTGATTTATAGATATGACGCAGAAGTATATCAATATGTAGGAGATCAAGTTGTTTTACACTGGGAAAACACGCCTAGAAATAAATCATATCTAGTGGAGTTGTTTTTTAATTATGAGTCGGTTCTTCTTAAAAGAAAGGAGTATTACCAAAAAAAATATGATGTTCTTCCATCATTTAAAGCTGGTGCAGATGTTGGCCCTGTTATGGTAAGTGAAGTAGGTGAAATAAAAAAAATGATAGCCTACCATGGGGATGTTTTAAATGTTGCGGCAAGAATTGAAGGCTTATGTAAAACACTTGAAAAAAAGTTTCTAGTATCTCAACATTTTTTTGAGAGTGAATTCTCTACACCAATCAACATAGATATAGAATATATAGATACTAGAGTATTAAAAGGGAAAACAAAAAGAATTGATATATATAACGTTACTAAACAAAATAATCAACCAATATTTATTTAATATTTGCCTTTGTTTATAAAGGAATTAAAAATAGAATATATGAAAACTTATTTACTCATCTTATTTTTTGCTTTATCTACTTTTAGCTGTTTTTCACAAAAAATGACCTTTAATGTAGATTTTTCCAAAAATTATGCAACACTTGATTTTTTAAATAATCTTTCCCCAAATTATCCATCCAATCCATATAAAGAGGTTTTTAAAAACTCAAAATATGACACAAAAAAGTATAGAGATCTTATAGATCATTTTGCGAAAATAAATATTTTTTATCAATATGAATACCCTCAATATCCTTATGGAAATAAGATTGGGGGTAATACCTATTTTATTTTAGGAAGAAACCTTATTGAAAGCAAAGACCTTAATGAATTTAAAAGAAAGTCATTTGGCATAATTCCGAATCATGATTTAAACAAGCTATATGAGATTTTGCTGGAGTTTCAACCAATTTATGACGAGTTAGTTTTTGAACCTTGTAGATTAAAGTTCAATCAACAGATAGAGAAAACCCGTGAGTTAATTTCAAAAGTAGACATAGACAAGCTATTTAAACAAACTATAAAATTTCACGAATCCAATTGGGATTTCTCAATCCCTTTTAAACTTTCTATGTACCCTATACCTAATGCACGGAAAAGAGGTTTTAATGCTACAGCTTTTTACAATATAGCAATAGCGGGAATCCCTCAAGGATTTGAAGATTTTGAAGAACTTTTAGCTGTACTATTTCATGAGTCCTCACATATTGTATATGATGAGCAATCACTTAGTGTAAAGAAGGATATTGAATCTTGGTTCAAAAATAATAGTTCAAAATCATCAAATTACGCTCAACTTCTGTTTAATGAGGCTATCACCACTTCTATTGCCAATGGATATCTATATCGAGAATTAACAGGAAAGCTCCCTGAAGGAAATTGGTATAGAAACAAATTCATTTCTAATATGGCACAGAAAATATATCCTTTGGTTGAAAAATATTTTGATAAGAATAGAACGATTGACCAGGATTTTATAAACGAGTACATTGCTGTTTTTGACAAAGAATTTCCGAGTTGGATGGAAGACATTGACTTTGTATTAATGCAACGATTCGTGATTTCCGAAAATAAGGAAGCCTACAAAAAATTATTAAAGAATCATCGATACTCGAATATCAATGAATATGAATACAAATTAGATGCCCTTACCATTGAAAAAATGAAGACTCATCCAATAACCAAGATTATCCTTGTTACAGATAAAAACCAACATAAGTTAGATTTGATAAAAGAAAGTTTTGAAGAGTTAAAAGAATGGAAACCGGACGTAAGTTTTGAATTTACTTATATAAAATTCTTGAAGGATAAAACATATTTGATTATCATCAATTCTCATTCAGAAGACATTTCCATGTTAATGGAGAGTTTATCTTTTCAATAAATCGACAAAATCGTGGAACTAACGTAATGTGCAAAACTTAAGTAACAACCAAAAGTTATGTATACTAGAGTGATCAGATTTGACTTTTTTATCATTATTATTTTTTTAATTTTTAGAAGATTTTCTTTGCCTTAGTTTGAAAAGAGCAATTAAACTATCTGATTCTATTTCATACTATCATACTTAAAGCCTCGGGGGTAACTCCAAGATATGATGTTAACATGTATTGCGGTACTCTTTGTATTACTTGAGGCCAGTCTTTTACTAAGTTTGAATATCGTTCTTCTGAAGTATTTAGAATAAAAGAAGCTTTTATATCACACACCTTTATATATAAACTTTTTGCCAATAACTTACCAAACTCTACAAAGTTTGGTATTGTCTTATACATATGATCTACATCTTTTTTTTCAAGTACATTTACCGTACTATCCTCAATGGCTTGTAAATGAGTCAACGATTTTTTGCTTATTAAAAACTTGAATAGTCTGTACAAAATCCATCTTCAAAGAAAAATTGCTTATTATACTCTTCACCGTCTACAGAATACCACCCTTAAAAGCACGACTATTTATAAATGCGACAAAGGAACATACTTTACCTTGAGTAAGAATGAACTTATTCTTTGATTTTTTTACCGTCGTTAATTCTTCAATAAGAAGAATATCTTTTTCTTCTAACTTGATAAAGTTTTTAAAAAATGCTATAACCTGTTCATGCATCATTATTTTGTTTTTAAAATTGAAATCGGTAACCAAAATCAAGAAAAAAACCAGCTTGATTTATTTGGTCAACATTATTGGTTATTCTATTACATTTTCTGACAAAAATATTGTCTCTATTGGTAATGTACTGTAGATCAATGTAAAATTTGTGAGATGTTTTCTTCTTATTACTATTTAATGTAAAACCTAATTTTAAATCTAATCTCATATAGTCATCGTACTGTTGACTAAACGCTAAATCATCTTATAAAATTTCATAGCCAGTATTTTGGGGTGTTTCTAAATCAACAGGAGTATAATACTATCCTTCAGATGTTCAGAAAGCGTTCTAAGCTAATTGGAATGCTTTATTTTATAATAGAAATAATTCAACGATTTCTAAAGAAAAGGTTAGAACAAAATTAATCTCCAATTCCCAAATTTATTTCACCAAATACTTCCCTTTCACTAAGATTCAAATACATGTATTTTATTATAACAATACATTGGTTTTCGAATAATTCTGTTACTGAAAAAGAGTTTAAGATTTTCTTCTAAATAATAATCTCACAAAGCTTTTAACGCTCATTTTTAATACTATATAGTTCAAAAAAAGGTAAATGACATAAACATGACACTTAAATGTCGTTCTGATTACAAACCAATAATGATAGTTTTGTTCTAACAAAAATATATTTCAATGAACAATCAATCAATAGCTAAAAACCTAATCTATCAAAGAAAATTGAAAGGTTTTACACAACAAGAATTATCAGCCAGAACAGAAGTGACAGTCCGTACTATTCAACGTATAGAGAAAGGAGATGTCAATCCACATCTACAAACTATAAACTTATTAGCAACTGCACTTGAAATTGAGGTCGATGACCTTTTGCAACTTGAAAATCCAAAAGAGGAAGCCATCCAAAAAAAATGGTTATTACTATTACACGGGACCCCCTTGTTAGGCTTTATACTGCCTTTTTGTAATGTGCTTTTTCCATTATTTTTGTGGATTCACAAAAGGGAAGACAATACACTTTATGATAGACATGGTGCTAAAATTGTTAATTTTCAGATTACAGTACTATTGCTATACGTATTATCTTTTGTAGCTTTATTGACCATAGAGAAATGGGGTTTTTTAATCTTCATTTTAATCATTCCACTTTGCGTATTAATAGTTATAATCAACATTATATATGCAATAAAAGAGTCCAAATGTTATTACCCTTTCTCTATTCCCTTTTTGAAAGGTAGGACAAGAGGAATAGCTAAAGTAACTTTACTCTTAATTCCTCTTTTAGCTTTTATCAATTGTGCTCCTAAAAACAATAATAAAATAACTCGTCTAGATAGCACTGAAATTTCAAAAGATTCTTTGACCAATACAATCAATCAGCTAATGAATAATGCTGAAGTTCATGGGATGGCAATTACTATTTTTAATGAAAAAAAACCTGTTTATCAAAACACTTTTGGGTATAAAAATGTCCCTAAACAATTAGTTCTTACGGATACCACTAACATCTATGGGGCCTCTCTAAGCAAAGCCGTTTTCAGTGTCCTTGTGATGAAATTGGCAGAAAACAAGGTTATTGATTTAGATACACCTCTTGAATCTTATTTACCTAAGAAAATCTATGAATATGAACCACAAACACGTTGGCATGATGACTATTCTGATTTAAAATCTGATAGTTTATATCATAAAATAACAACAAGGATGTGTTTAGCACATACTTCGGGTTTTAATAACTGGAGGTTTTTTGAAGCCGATAGAAAATTAAGAGCAAATTTTGAACCAGGTTCGAAATACTTCTACAGTGGTGAAGGCCTAGTATATCTACAAGTTGTCATAGAAAAACTCACTAAAAAACCTCTTGAAGAATTAGCTCAGGAACTTATTTTTAAACCTTTGGAAATGAACAACACATCGTATCAATGGCAACCTAGATTTAAAAAAGATTTCGCTCACGGGCATACGATAAAAGGTGAAACCTATGATAAGGATATAGATAACGAACCTAGATCTGCTAGTACTTTAGAGACAACAGCAAACGATTATACAAAATTCTTAACCGCTGTCTTGAACGAGCAAATTCTTAGTAAAGCTTCTTACAATGAAATTTTTAGTCCTCAAATTAGAATAAAAACCTTGGCACATTTTGGTCCTAATTCTAAAACATCAACTAATAAATACGACGCTATTAACTTGAGTTGTGGTTTAGCTTGGTTAAATTTTGATACGCCTTACGGAAAAGCTGTAACAAAAAGTGGTCATGGAGATGGATTTCAACATTATTCAATTTTATTTCCCGAGACAGGTAAAGGAATGTTAATCATGACCAATAGTGATAACGGAGAAAGCATTTATAAAGAATTATTAGAGATAGCTTTAGCTGACACCTACACACCTTGGGAGTGGTCAAATTATATACCATATAACCATAAGTAATATTTTATTTGAATAGAAGCGTATAAAACATGGCATAATGAAGATTATTTTTTACATTTTGATAATTTACTTCTTCTTAAGTTGTTCGGAAAAGAAATCGAATACAGATTGTTTACATCATGGTCTTCAAAACACTTTCTTAAAAGATAAAAATACCGCTAATCCTATAATTGAAAGTATTTGGAAATCTATCAGAAACGGTTATTCTTTTCAAGCAAGAAAAGACAGTATTTTACTTTACGGTTACACCGCTAATTTTTGCTATAAAGAAAGGAGTGATTACTTAGAGGGATTATTATATTCACAAAGCCGGCTTGCGTTACTAGGAGGTACTTTAGGAATTTTATTTAACAGATTTTGGAGACAGAACTTAAACTTTATAAACAAAAAAGATTTTAATTAGAGTTGACAAACTTCCTTAAAATACTATTGGATTTTCTAAATTAATGTCGCTAAGCTCTCAAGAACTCTTTTAAGCTTTATATGCTTAATATTGATATCATTTAAAAAAGTGTTCTAATTAGATTAGAACACTTTTTTAATGAAGAAAAATACTTAATGTTTCTTATTAATATTCATTCTCAAAGTAAAAAATAAAACGATCGATATTTTGAATATTTATCCAAAAACAAAATAATCTATATGGTTTGCTTTACTCCTACATTCCATATACCTGTAGCTGCTGTTTTATTTACGTATTCACTAAAAGAAATTGGTTTTCTCTTAAGCACTTTTTCAACATCATTAGTAATTTCTGAGTTATTAGGGTTGCCAAGAACTTCTGTAAACAAATATTCAATGAGCCAAACGAAATCTTCAGATAAATTAGCTTTTCTCATTCCGTCTCCGTATTCTGATATCGAAATTGGTACAAACGTAATAATTCGATTACTCACCTGAGCAATGACATTGATTGCCTCTTTAAAGGTAATTGCCTTATCTCCTGTAAGCTGATAAATCTGACCATTATGAGCATCATCCAATAGAGCTTTTACAGCAACTTGCGCAATATCATCTGCATCCACAAATGGAATTTGCACATCTGCTTGTGGAAGCGCCACAAAACCATCTAAAATAGGTTCTAACAAAAAGTTTTCGCTAAAATTTTGATTAAACCAACTGGCACGTACAATGGTATAATCCAAACCAGAATGAATAACCACTTGTTCACACAGTTCTGCTTCTCGTTCTCCTTTTCCTGAAAGCAGCACTAACTTTTTGACATGGGCTTTCTTTGATACTTTAACTAATTCTTCGATAGCTTGCAATGCACCTGGTACAGCTAAGTCAGGTTGATAAGTAATATAAACCTTATCGATCCCTTCAACAGCCTTTGTCCACTCTTCTGGTTGATGCCAGTCAAAAGATGGTGAGGCATTTCTTGACCCAACCCTTACTTGGTGTCCTTGTTCTTGAAGCAGATTTACGATACGTTTCCCTGTTTTTCCTGTTCCACCGATTACTAAAATGTTTTCTGTTTTCATCTTTAATTGTTTTTATAATTATTAATTGAGATTATACTTTTAAAGTCTTGAAACTTTTTGATTTTACTTCTTATAAAAAATTTACTTTATTTCTCTTGATAAAACTTTGGTATACCAATACAATACTGAGGTTGCGATAAATTCTATTCCTATGAGCCAAAAACCCGCAGCAGTGAAGAAATTATAATACGTTCCTCCGTTGGGTAGTATTAAAAAGGGTACAGTAATAATAACATCTAACAATGTTGCAATTAAAAAGAATGCTAACCCTATCCAATATCCTTTTACAGTACTATCTTTTCTATAGTACAGTTTTGTTCCAAACCAAACCACAGGTACTACTCCTAAAGAAAGAAATATATTTGCTTGTAGTTCTGTGTCTTTTATAATAGAAATGTAAAAGGAGAGTGTATAAAGGCTTACTCCAATACTCCAAATAATTATTCCAATGATGATTGCTCTAACTAACTTCATAATTGTTCGTTTTTTGATCCTGCCCAATCGCAGAGTGATTTAATTTTATTTTGTAAAAATGATTCCTATCAACAGTAAGGCAAATGAAATGAATGAAGTGATAGTTCGTTGGATGTGCCATCTGTTCCAAGGTTGTTCAAACTTGGTTCTCAATTCTGCCAATTCTATAGCCGAGAGATTTTCTAGTATGGTCTTGTCTAGTATTTCATTGAGTGGTACATTTTTAAATATTGTAATAAGACCTACACCCACAAAAAAGAGTATGGCTGCAAGTAGAAACGACCAAAATGTGGTAGGATTTGCATTCTTATGTAAAAAGGCATTTACTGAAAGAAATATTACAGGCGAAAAGAACACAATTAGGAAACTCGGGTTGATAATCGCACGGTTCATTGCCTGAAAGGATTGTAGAAACGTAAGATCATCTAATCTTCCAATGCCAGAAGTGACAGTGTTTGACCAGTTAAAACACAATCCAGCTGTAAGCCCTGTAAATAAAATACCAAGTAGTAATATAATGAGTTTGATTTTATATTCCATTGTTATGATTTTTTGTGGAGGTTATCCAGGTTAATAATTCTTGGTACTCTTGGTTTGTGAGTTTGATTTTCTTACCCTTTGGCATTCGCTTTTTTATGAATGTTTGCTTATATACATCAGCTGCCCAAGGGTTCATATTTTCTTTGGTGAACACCCGCCTTCTATTACGCTCAACATGACAGACATTACATTTGTTCGTAAGGATTTTGTACGCTCTTAACTGAATAGAATCTCCTGCTGCGCTATAAGTTGATTTGGTGTAAACGAAGTTTTGTCTTTGTTCTCTTTTTGAGCTCTGTGCTACCAGAAAAGAGAGTGTCAGTCCGAGGATAATTTTTACTAATGTGGTCATCACTGTTTGTTTTACTAATTAGGATGACACAAAATTGCATGTTATCAGCTCGATTTATTTATTCGAGCGGAAATATGATTTGTTCGAAAAGTGCATTACTTGAGTTGACTGGGTCTATAGCCAAATTTTTTTGCGAAAGCATTGGAAAAAGAACTAAGACTATCATAACCTACCTGCCAGGCAGCTTCTTGTACAGTAGCATTATTTTCACTAATAAGTTTGTGAGCAGAAGAAAGCCTTTCATTTTGAAGGTATTTGAATACAGGCACCCCAAAAACAGCTTTAAATTCTTTTTTGAGTTTTGTAGTATTTAACCCTATTTGTTGGGAAAGTTCATTAAGAGAAGGTGGGTTTTCTAAATCCCTCAATAAAACTTCTCTAACTTCATTTAGTTTATCTCTGTAATGGAGTTTTGAACGCGAATTATGCATTAATGCCAATTGTCCAAAAAAATGAGAAAGTAACACCGTTATCTGACTTCGAAAAAACATCATTTTTGTCTTTCCAGAATACTGGTTAGCAAAAATTGCGTCTACTATACGTTCCATTTCAGGAGTCATGAAAAAATTAGGACCTTCGACATAATGATCTTTTGGATGAACCAATTCCTGAAGCAAATCTCTAAAAATCTCTCCTTCCTGATTTGGTAACTTATCGAGATTCTTTAAAGCAGTAGCCACCACAATACACTCCAGGTTTTTATCTGGGGAAATAGTATGTTCAAATGCTACATTTTCATCAGCATAAAAAGAAAGTGCCAGACCCTTTGTATGCTGGAATTTTTTAGTTACCTGTCCATAGTTTACAGCTAAGTCTACATTACCCGAGCCATAAAATGCAACAGCAATAAGTGGTTCTTCAAAACGACATGCATCTACTTCAATATTTGTTGCACTACCTTCTTCAAGCAAAATAACAAAGTCATTAATATGTATAAAATCTCGAGTCATAATATTCTATAAATTTAACAATTTGAAAATATTAAAGTTTTTTGATTTTACCTCTTAAGAAATTGTCATTTTTCTACCAGTTAAAAACCGATCATATAATTTAACATATTAAGCAAAATTCAGAAATGAATATCTTTACATATAAAATATTAGCCTAACACTTTTTCTTTTTTATACTAGCTTAATGTGAGTGTCCAGCTTCGCTTTTTTTCATCTCTGCCATTAAATAATATGATCCACTTTGAGCTAAGTGTATTCCTTTGCTTGTTTTTTCTTTAAAATCAAAAATTGTAAATCCATTACTTGTCGATTTTACAATGACTTCTTTAGGAACAAAATTCCAAGAATTGTTATCCTTCTTTTCTGCCACAAACACGTAAAATGTTTCATTTTCCTGAATAATAGCACCTTCTGGTAAAGCTTGCTCTAAAGTATTCTCGGTAATGATTCGTGCAGTAACATACATTCCTTGTATTAAATTTTTGTTCTTATTTTCTATCTCTGCATGTACATGTAAAGCTTTCGGTCCTTCTTCAAAAGATTTTCCTACAGAATAAATTTTTGCAGTCATCTCAGTATTACCCAGTGCTTCAATATTAATCTTTACTAATTGTCCATTCTTTACCTTGCTAATATCTTTTTCAAACACCATTAAATCTGCATGAATATGATCTGTATTCACAATTTCAAATAAAGGTGTTTGTGGCTCTACATATTGACCAGATTTCACCTTTACTTTTTCAATAAAACCATCTATTGGACTTTTTATCAAGGCTACTTGTGAGATATTTCCTTCTCTAATATTTTTTGAAGAAAGTCCTAAGAGTCTTAATTGACTTTCATACCCTTTAACCAAACCCTTGGTACTTGAAAATATAGATTTTGCTTGTTGATAATCACGTCCTGAACCTACTTGTTCATCATACAACTTTTTTTGACGATTATAATCTTGTTCTAAAAAAACAAGTTTATTATACGCTTGTAAATAATCAGTTTGCATTCCTATGATATCTGGATGGCTTATATACGTTAAAACCTGTCCTTTACTTACCTTATCCCCTTCTATCACTTGAATATTACTAATATTAGCTCCTAAAACGCTGGTTACGATTGCTTCGTTTTGAGGCGGGACTCCTAGTGTTCCATTTACCTGAACATAACCATTCATATTACGCCTGATAAGTGTATCTATTTTTATCCCCAATATATCGACCTGTTCTTGGTTTAACAATACTCCTCCTCCATGTTTATCATTATGACTACGTTTTTCATTTTTTTCTAAATTTTCTATTGCCGTATTGTTTACAATAGGATCTTCGTCTTTTTCGGATATATACTTACAACCTGACATGCACATTACAATACTCAAGATTAGTATAACATATTTATTATTATTTTTCATTTTTAAGACTTTAGGTTTAAGAAATATTCTAATTGTATTTTATTTTCTAAATAGTATTGAAGTACTTGCCAGGTATTTATTTCTAATTGAACGGCATCTTTTATATTTTGAATGAAAGCGATATAATCCATTGCTCCTTCTTTATAGGATAAAATGGCTCCATTACGTTGTTCTATTGCAAGTGGTAATGCTTTGTTTTTATAATAGTTCCATTGTTTTTGCAATTGTTCAAAGTTTGTTAGTAGTATCGAATATTTACTTTTAAGTTGTTCTTCATTTGCTTTCTTTTGCTCTTCGATAATAGATGTATTTATTTTGGCTGCCTTTGCCTTTCCTCTTATTTTATTAAAAATCAATGGAAATTGTACTCCTAACTGATAGCTATTAAAACCTGATTGTTCATCTATTTTCTGAAATCCGTACCGTGCAAACAGTTTTGGTAAAAATTGTGACTCTGCTACTTTTTGCCTCGCTTTTACAATATTAGACTGCGTCTGCCAATATTTGAAAAGAGGGTGGTTTTCTAAATCCTCTTCTACAATAAGAATATCATTATCAAAGGTACTCAACGGTATATCTGCGACATCGAATAATTTATCGCCCAAAACCCATTGATTGAGCTCATGCAAAGCCATTTGATAAGATGCATAAGCTTGCTCTTTTTGAATTTGTATTAACTTTCTTTGATTTACAGTAGCATTGTATTCTAGTTTAGAAATTGCCTCTGTTTCAAACCGTAGGTCAATTGCTTTATTTAACCCAGAAAATACGGTATCTATTTTGGCATAGGACTCATATAAACGTTTTGCTGTATAACTTTTTGCCCAAGCAATTTGAACCTTTTGTTTTAAGTCTAGCATACTTAATTCTACATTAGCTTCTGCCAGTTTGATATTCTCTTTTGTTAATCTGGTTTTTGAGACAATTCCAAAAATATCAATATTATTTTGTCCAATACCAAAGGTAGTATATACACCATCATTACTATTATTTCGTATTTCTTCACCCGAAGTAAAAATTTGTGTATTTCCAAAGTCCCAAGCGGTAGTTTTCAAAGCTTTTTCTTTTTCAACAGAAAGTTGTGCAGCTTTTAATGTAGGGTAGTTTTCTATTGCCATGGTAATTGCTTCATCCATAGAAATTTTTGACTGCTGTGCATGTATTGTACTAAAAAAGAATAGTATCACAACCGTTGCAATAATCCTATTTGGTTTTATAGATTTCATTTTATCTTCTTCTCTATTTTCTATCCATTTATACAAAATGGGGATAATAAACAATGTTAATAATGTAGAGGTTAGCAGACCTCCTATTACTACTGTAGCAAGTGGTTGTTGTACCTCTGCCCCAGAGGAAGTGGATAGTGCCATTGGCAAAAACCCTAACATATCTGTAAGTGCTGTTAATAATATAGGCCGGATACGTCTTTTTGCACCTATTCTAATTCGTTCATTAATATCGGTGATGCCTTCATCCTTTAGTTCATTAAATCCACTTATAAGTACCAGTCCATTAAGAACTGCTACTCCAAATAACACAATAAACCCAACTCCTGCAGAAATACTAAAAGGCATATCACGAAGCATTAAAGAAAAGACTCCTCCTATAGTCGCTAACGGAATAGCTACATAAATCATTATCGTTTGTTTAAACGATTTTAAAGCCATAAAAATGAGAAGAAAAATCAAACCTAAAGCTATTGGAACTACAGTTTTAAGTTTGGATGTTGCTCGTTCGAAGTTTTCAAATGCTCCACCATAACGAACATAATATCCCGCTGGAAATTTAACCTGAGCTTCAATTTTTTGTTGAATTTCTTCAACTAGAGATTTAATGTCACGACCCCTTACATTAATACCAACATAAGTCCTTCTATTCGTATTATCTCGGCTTATTTGCATTGGCCCCGGTTTGTAACTTATACTGGCTACTTCTTTTAACGGAATCTGTGTCCCATTGGATAGGGGAACAAACAGATTTTTCACATTACTTAAGTCTCGACGTAATTCTTCTTTAAGGCGTACCACCAAGTCAAAACGTTTTTCTTGCTCAAAAATAGTTCCAGCTACACCTCCTGCAAAAGCAGTTTCTATTAGTTTATTGAGCTCTTTTATTTGCAAACCGTATTGAGCAATCTTCTTTCTGTTATACCGAATAGTAATTTGTGGTTGTCCCGATATCGCCTCTACTTTCATATCTGCAACACCATCTACAGAAGCTACTATTTTTCCTATTTCTTCTGCCTTTTGTGCTAGGACAATAAGATCATCCCCATATAATTTTATAGCAATATCTTCACGAACACCAGTGATGAGTTCATTAAAACGCATTTCAATTGGTTGAGTGAATTCATAATTAACTCCAGGAACCTGTTCGATTTTTGCCTTCATCTTATTTATGAGTTCTTCTTTGCTGGTAGCATTTGTCCATTCTGAAATTGGCTTCAGAATAACAAATACATCTGCAATATCCATTGGCATAGGATCTGTGGGTACATCGGCAACTCCTATTCTACTAATAATATCTTTCGCTTCAGAGAAATTCTCCTTCACGATTTTTTCAATTTTTGTAGTGGTAGAAATTGTTTCTGACAACGAACTCCCGGGCTTTAAGATCGCATGAAATGCTATATCTCCTTCATCTAATTGAGGAATAAATTCTCCTCCCATTTTGGTAAACGTAAATACTGCCAAACCAAGTAATAGAATTGATAAAACAACTATAACTTTTCCCTTTTCTAAAGCTTTTAGCAATCCCTTTTCATAGTTACGCTCTAACCAAAGAACAATCTTGTCTCCCCAGTATTTCTTTTCAACATCTGGAGTTTTTAGAAATAATGAGGTAACCATGGGAACATACGTTAAACAAAGTATCATGGCTCCAATCATAGCAAAACCAAAAGTTAAAGCCATTGGAATAAACATTTTTCCTTCAACTCCTTCTAACGCCAAAATCGGTAGGAAAACAATTAAAATAATAAATTGTCCAAAAAAAGCAGTATTCATCATTTTAGAAGAAGCCTTATAGGTTATATCATCCCGATCTTCAGATGAAATAGTTCCTTTCTTCTTAATTCTTTGATAAATAAGAAAAATAGTGCTTTCAACTATGATTACAGCTCCATCTACGATAATACCAAAATCAATTGCGCCAAGGCTCATAAGGTTTGCCCAAACATCAAAAACATTCATTAATATAAAAGCAAAAAGTAAAGAAAGAGGAATGGTAGAAGCAACAATCAAACCCCCTCTCCAATTTCCTAAAAAGAATACTAAAATAAAAATGACAATAAGTGCACCTTCTAACAAGTTATTCCTTACAGTTGAAGTAGTATTTGTAATTAATTTACTTCTATCTAAAAAAGGCTTAATAGTAACTCCTTCGGGTAATGATTTTTGAATTTTATCTATCCTACCAGTAACATTTTTAATAACATCATTACTACTAGCTCCTTTTAACATTAAGATCATACCACCAACAGCTTCTCCTTCTCCATTTTTGGTCAATGCTCCATAACGTGTTGCTCTTCCTAATTGTACTACTCCAATATCTTTTATAGTAATAGGAATACCAACTTTGTTTACTACTACAATATTTTCAATATCTTCTAAACTTCGTGCTAACCCTTCTCCTCTAATAAAATTTGCTTGATGGTTTTTCTCAATATAAGCTCCTCCTGTATTTTGATTATTATTTTCTAATGCTTTATATACATCGTTAATTGTAATCCCAATAGCATTAAGTTCATTAGGGTCTATTGCAACTTCATATTGTTTTATGATACCTCCAAAGGCATTTACTTCAATCACACCAGGAACCATTGCCATTTGTCTGCGAATAATCCAATCTTGTATGGTACGCAATGCCATGGTATCATATTTATCTTTGTATTCTGGTGTAACCTCTAATGTATATTGATAAATTTCTCCTAACCCTGTTGATATAGGACCTATAAATGGTTCTCCAAACCCCTCTGGAATATGAGTTTTTATTTCATTTAATTTTTCTGATACCAATTGCCTTGGTAAATATGTATCTAAATCATCACTGAAAACTATAGTCACTACAGAAAGTCCAAATCTAGAAATAGAGCGAATTTCTATTACTCCAGGCAAATTAGCAACAGCGATTTCTACGGGGTATGTAACAAATTGCTCAATGTCTTCGGTACTCAAATTGGGTGCTTGAGTAATTACCTGTACCTGATTATTGGTAATATCAGGCACAGCATCTACAGGTACTTCTTTAATACTATAGATTCCGGCAACTATTAATGCAATGGTAAACAATGCAATAACTAATTTGTTATTGATTGAAAACTCAATAAGTTTATTAATCATTTAAGTATATTTAATTTAGTTAAATGTCTTTGATTAAAGACCAAAAAGGACGTATGTATCCTATTAAAAACTAAATTAAACCTGGGGAGGGTGCAATAAAGGGATTACAACATTTTGCTTCACATCATTATGATAAGTAAATATATCTGATGATATTATTATTGATGTTATTCTATAATCATGTAAATGATATGTATCTATTTTGGTATGACAGCACTGACAGGAACAAAAAGGAGAGCATAATTCCATATGTTGATGATGATCATGCTGATTTGAATCTGAAATAAACTCTGTAGTATCCGAATCACTATCAATCACACCATCCTGACAAGGAACAAATGTAATCCCCAAGAAATACATCGAGAATATGATTGTTAGTATTTTCATCTAACAAAGATAAAGATTTATTTGTGCAATAGAATTGTAAAGGAAATAACTTGTTATTTTATAGTATAAATAAACTATAATATCATTAGGGTCAACAAATTATAAATTAGTTGTTTAAACATAACGACGTAGCTTATTTTCTCAAATATTTAAATTGTTCAAATATTTAATCCTATAATTTTAAATTTGCTTTAGATTTTTTATAACTCATAAAAAAGTTAATCCATATATTTCTTGAAGTTCTTAATATTATGGGTAATGAAACTACCATAACCACTACGATTACGCAATATGTAATAATTAAATCCAAATTAAAAACAAGATATGATAACACAAATGCAGTGACTGCAAAAGCTATCCCAACCGGGTAGCTTACATACATTGCCCCATAAAAGAAAGAGGGCTCTATTTTATATTTTGTACTACAATGACCACAACGTTCTTTCATTGCTAATACATTTGTTAATTTATATGGATTTGGTTCTACATACATACTTTCGCTTTGACAAACGGGACAGCTGCCTGTTAAAATACTATATACCTTAGTTCCTTTTAAAAATTTCATAATCTTTTTTTTAATAGGTTACGATTAGATTAATTTGAAATTTGATAAAGGTGAATATTGTACTAGTTATTATTGTATTTTTTACACCTTAGTATATATTTCAAACTAAATAAACAAATAATAAAATCATTAAAATTAAAACACTTTTATAATGAAGGTCAACCTTATTTTTTATTGAAATAGGGCTTAATCTTTATTATTTAGTCATTTTTAATTTACAAAGTTAATACGTAATAATAAGTATGTATTCATAAAATTATCCCCTTTTCTTGTATTTTTCGGACATAATTCATTTTTTTTATTTGTAGAATGGTATACATTTCAAACTACTTGTCTGATTATTGTTTATTTTTTAGGACTTCCCATTGTTCTTGAGTCATTACACCTCTAAAACCTACATGGTCTTGACTTGTATCCTGGCTAGAGTGCATTCTGGCACTCGCTCTGTAACTACTACAATAGCTATTATTACACAAAAAAGATCCTCCTCTTTGTATTCTCTGGGGTGTATAAGGTTGTCTTGGGTCAAAAGGTTTATCTGCTCCTTTTGGATCTTCGATAACACCTTGATCAGCGCTCTCTTTATAATAGGTTACATTATACCAGTCTGAAGTCCACTCCCATACATTACCAGCCATATCATATAATCCATATCCATTGGGTTGATAGGTCCTCACTGGAGCAGTTGTAAAGTATCCATCTTTTAAACTATTATATAGCGGGAATGTTCCCTGCCAAGTATTTCCGAAAGCACTAATATTAGTATCATTACCCCATGGATAAAGTTTATTTTGTAATCCACCTCTAGCGGCAAATTCCCATTCTGCATCTGTAGGAAATCGTTTTCCTACCCAATTCAAATATGCCTGAGCATCATCCCAGGAAACCTGAACTACAGGATGATCTTCTTTTCCTTCAATCGAACTTTCTGGTCCTTGAGGGTGCTGCCAATTGGCTCCTTTTACCCAAGACCACCATTGTGACCAATCAAACAAATTATCTGTATCTACAGGTGTAAATACCATAGATGCAGCGACCAACATAGAATCATGCGGTTTAGGAGTCCCCGGAGGAACTTGTTTTTTTAGTTCTTCCCAATCTGGTTTTTTTTCGGCAGTAGTAACATAACCTGTAGCCTCAATAAATTTTCTGAATTCTGAATTCGTTACTTCATTAATATCTATCCAAAAACCGGAAACTTTTACCTCATGTGCAGGTTTCTCATCTGTACGAGCATATGAATCATTTTCTAATGCCCCCATAGTAAATTGATCACCAGTAATCCAAACCATCCCAGGAGGGCCATCTTTAGGTGTTTCTACCTTTATTTCTTTTGATTCCCTGGTTTTGATTGACTCTTCTGTCTGTCTTTTTTGATCACAGGAAATACATAGTAAAAGAATAATGCTTAATAAAAGCGTGAATCTCATCATAAAGTTCAATTTACATCTTAAAGAATTCATATTTAATGTTAAATATAATCACTCTTTATCAGTAAAAAGAAAGAAATATATAGAAGTTTAATAAACACTATTATTGAAAAGCTCTTCGGGCATTATATATCAATCTTCTTCTCCAGCTATGGTTTTCTTTAATCATTAACCTCATTTAAATTTCCAACTATTCGTTTTCCGTGATACGATGGCCCTTTAATAAATTGATGTAGTTTTTGAATATTGTCATTTGTAATGGATCCTGCAGAAATGATCTCTACTTTGTTTTTTGCTAATGCTACTATCTTTTTTAAAATAACTTTCCCCTCCTTTGCTGTGGTTTTACCTCCTGAAGTCAATATACCAGTAATACCTTCTATTTTTATGAGGTCATACAATGCTTTGATGATATTTGGTGTTTCATCAATCGCTTTATGAAATACTATTGCCATTGGCATAGCTATTTGAGCTAATACAGTAATTCTGTCAATATCAAGAGTATTGTCTCTTTTTAAAATTCCGAATACAACGCCATCTACTTTACTCTTATGACAATCCAGGATTTGGTTTTTCATTTCTTCAAATTCATCGTCAGAATAGACAAAATCTCCTCCTCTGGGCCTTATCATTACATGAATAGGAATATGTATTTTTTCTTTTGCTTCTATTATGATCTCTAATGAAGGGGTTATCCCACCAACACTTAAGTCTCCACATAACTCTATTCTATTTGCACCTTTCTGTTCTGCCAGTTGTGCCTGGGAAATTCTTTCTACACAAGCTTCTTTTATAAACATTTTTTTCTTATCATTTTTGTACAATATTTTATTGTATTTATGTTATTAAAAATGATATCTTTTAAAGGCTTCCATTGCTGCATAATCTGCTAATCCTAATTGATGATACTTCATTGCTGTATCTTGATTTCTTTCTTCTGCTCTAACCCAAAACTCTCTTGAATCATCTCCCTGAAACATTACTCTATCCTTCTGAGATTGATGAAAAAAAATAGCTTTTCTTTTTTTAATTACTTGATCTGGACTCATGGGTACAGCCATATCAATTTCATGTAATCCCCATTCCTGCCATGCACCTCGATATAACCACACCCAACATTCTTTCATAAAATCATTTAACTTTATTTTTTCTATTGCAGAAAATAGTGCGTCCAAACAAACCCTATGTGTTCCATGAGGATCAGCTAAATCACCAGCTGCATATATTTGATGAGGCTTTATTTCTTTGATTAAATTTGATATAATTTCTACATCTTCTTCTCCCAATGGTTTCTTTTTTATAGCTCCCGTTTCATAAAATGGCATATTTAGAAAATGTACTTTCTCATCAGAAATATTAAGATATCGAGTAGCTCCCAGAGATTCTTTTTGTCGAATAACTCCTTTTAAGAATAATAATTCTGGCGTATTAAATTCAAAATTTTCTTGTGTTTGAATGGCTTCTACTATAGTATTAAAGACGTTATTATTACAATCCATTGTGGTTACCACTTCTACAAATTTTAGTGCTTCATGATTAGAAACTGCAATATTTCCAGAAGTTTGATACGCTACATGCACATCATGACCCTGTTCTACCAATCTATCCAGAGTGCCTCCCATAGAAATCACATCGTCATCAGGATGAGGACTAAATATAAGTACTCGTTTCTTTTCGGGGATTGCTCTTTCTGGTCTTGAAGTATCATCTGCATTTGGTTTTCCTCCAGGCCATCCCGTAATCGTATGTTGAAGTTTATTAAACATCTTAATATTTAAATCATATGCATTTCCTTCTTTAGCCAACAAACTCTCCATACCATTATCATTATAATCTTTATCAGTGAGTCTAAGAATTGATTTTGAAGTTAACTCACATAACCATATAATTGCATTACTTATTGTTTCCTCGGTCCACATGCATGGGCCAACAAGCCATGGAGTTTTGTATTGTGTAAGTAAAGAAGCTGCTCCTTCATCCAAAACAAAAGTTGTATTCTTATGTAATTGAAGGTATGTTGCAGGAACTTGAGAAGTAATTTCTCCTTCTATAGTTTTTTTTATGATCTCTGCTTTATTCTCTCCCCAAGCTAATAAAACAATTCTTTTTGCCTCTTTTACAGTACCAATTCCCATCGTAATCGCTCTTTTAGGGACATTTTCAAGTCCTAAAAATGAAGATGCAGCATCTGTTCTTGTAAGATGATCTAAAGTGATAAGCCTTGTTCTTGAATTATAGTGCGACCCAGGTTCATTAAAACCTATATGCCCAGTCCTACCTATACCAAGTAATTGAAAATCTAAACCTCCATACTTCTTTATTTTATTTTCATAAGCAATACATGTTTCTAGAATTTTATCAGGATGAGTATCCCCACTAGGTATATTTATATGATCCTTAGGAATATCGATATGATTAAATAAATACTCATGCATGAAATCATAATAACTTTGTACATTATCCTTTTCCATAGGATAATACTCATCTAAATTAAAAGTAACTACGTTTTTAAAACTTAAGCCTTTTTCTTTATGAAGTCTGATTAATTCTTCATATACTTTTATCGGAGAAGAACCTGTAGCTAATCCCAAAACACAATACATCTCGTCTTTCTCCTTTTGTCGTATTAAAGCAGCGATCTCATGTGCAACTTTATAAGAAGCATTATTAGAATTGTCATAAACGACATTATGAATTTTTTCGAATCTAGTATTCTCATAAATCCCTGCCTCTTTATAACTTATATCTTCTAAATTTCTATATCGAACTTCTGCAACCATAATTCTTTGTTATTAGCTGTTTAACTAGTGATAAAGATAATTGAACTATGCTTTTCTTTTGAAAGAAATTCGACGAATAACTCATTATAACCAATCAAAATAAACTTAATCAATATTTATTAATATGTTTGAGCAGACAACTTTAATGATATTGATTCTTATTTGGATATTTTTAAAGGTTGAGAAATTTTAATTAAGTTTAAAATACTAAAGATTAGATCTTAATATGCGATTTAAAGTATATTATAAAAATGATTATCTGTTAGTCTTGCGCCCCCCATTAAAGCCGCATTTTCTTGAAGTTTACTTTTATGAATTGGTATCTCTATCCGCAATACATTAAATGCAGTGTACAATTCTTTTTCAAAAAAGGACCATGCGTTACTAATGTTACCCCCTATGACAATGCCTTCTGCATCAAAATCCTGTATCCAGGAAGATAAAAAAAACGCCAAATTCTGGGCAAATTCTTTAAAAATTTGCGTTGTTATTTTTAGATGTTCTTTACATGCTATCAATTCTTTTACACCTGCTATATCCTGACCAGTAATTTCTTTATAACGCCTTTGAAACCATTGTGTAGAAAAATGAGTGTCTGCAATACCATCTCCAAAAGGTAAATGATATAACTCTCCATATAGAGGAACCCCCTTACCTTTAGTTAAAGGAACACCTTTATTCAGAAAAGTTGCTCCTAAACCTGTTCCCAAAGTAATTGCAATACTCTTTTGATAAGGAATTAATTCTCCTACCCAAGCTTCTCCTATACCAAAACATGCTGCATCATTATAAAATCTAACAAAAACAGAAGGATCCAGATTCAATTTTTCTATGATACAACTTTTAAGATTTACATTACATAAGGTATCAAATTTACTTTCTCCTTTTTTGGGAAAAATACCATTCTTATAATCAAAAGGACCTGGTATAGCTATACCAATCCCTTTAAGTTTTTCCTCTCCCAAATTATCAATTGCCAAATCTATAGTACACATCCAACTCTCTAATATAAGATTTAAGTCGTCCTTATGTCCAACTTTCATCGTATAGATTTGCTGTATTTGATTTGGTTTTTTCTCATCTATAATTGCAACAGAAATATGACTACCTCCAATATCAACACCTAACACCATTTAAAAAATAAAATTTTATATGTTTATATTATATTCTTGACTTTATATCCCACTATTCCGTAAAACACTAAGTATATATAACATACCAGAGGTATAAAAAAGGATAATTGAATTCCTATAATATCTGCAACCGCTCCTTGCAACAAAGGAATTAATGCTCCACCAACAATCATCATAACTAATAATGACGATGCCTGACTAGTATATTTTCCTAAATCTTTTATTGCCAATGTAAATATATTTGACCATAAGATTGAATTAAATGCTCCAATCGCTATAGCACTCCAAAAGGCAATTTCTCCATTACTAAGTATCATGATTAAGAGTAATAGTATTATAACTCCTGCAAATAAGGTCAATACCTTTGAAGGTTTAACCCCTCCTATCATGAAGGCCAAATAGTTAATAAGTAAAAACACAATAAATAGCCATATTTTAGAAAACGGTAATAATTGTAGTGAGAACTCATCTGCTTCTACCTTTATTCCAGTAATAAAATACAAGACAAAAAAGAAAAGTATTGATAACCCAGCCATTAACAGATACTTTTTTGTCTTATCGGTAATGCTCCCCATAGAAACAGATCCTAAAAACCTGCCTATCATGGCACCTCCCCAGTAATATGATAAAAATACTCCCGCTTCTGCTTCCTCCATCCCCATAATTGATTCGAGACCAAAAAAGTTTATTAAAAAACTCCCAACAGACACTTCACCTCCTACATAAAAAAAGATGGCAAACATTCCTAAAACGACATGTCTAAATTTTAATACTCCTAATCCTTTCTCTATTTTCTCATTATTGACAAAAGAAGGTAGTTTAACGAATTTTATAATAACAGCTAGTATTAGAAAAAGTCCTCCATATATAAGGTAAGGCATTTTTAAGGAATCTACTGTAATTTCACCATTAGAAAACACTTTATATAATAATATAGCCCCAATAATAGGTGCTAAAGTTGTTCCAAAAGAGTTAAATCCCTGAGCCAAATTAAGCCTACTTGATGCCGTATCAGGGTTTCCTAGTATTGCAGCATATGGATTAGCTGTTATCTGTAAAATAGTCACCCCTGAAGCCAAGACAAATAAAGCCCCAAGAAAAATTCCATATCGTTGATAATTAGCTGCGGGATAAAAAAGACAACATCCGATACCACAAAGAATAAGGCCAATTATAATTCCATTCTTATATCCTATTTTGGAAATAGGATCTCCATGACTAACAGAAATAATAAAATATATAAGTGAAATCACAAAAAAAGCTCCAAAAAAGGCAAACTGAATTAATGCTGCCTGAAAATAAGAAAGTTCAAATACTGCCTTCAAATGTGGAATTAAAACATCATTCATTACAGTAATGAATCCCCACATAAAAAATAAAAAGGTAATGGTAATAAAAGGTTTTCTGTAATTCATTTTTTGGTTATCCATAGTATTCAAACTTTTATCTTAATCTTTTAAGTATGTATTATGTTAATTATTGTATTTAAAAACCTGTATCTTATCATTATTATTAGCCACTAGAATTAGTTTCTGTTTTTTATCCTCTAGCATTTTCATTTTTCTAACATCTTTATTGGTAAAAAATCCACTTTCTAAAATTGTTTGTGTTGTAAAGCTACCTTTTCCATTCCCATAGAGCAATACACCAGTACCTGCATCATTACGCATAGTTTCTATTTCTGATACAAATAGATTTCCAGCTAATAAAACATCCAGATTTCCATCTGTATTAAAATCTTTTATAATCATATCATTTATATTAGAAAACTGTGTACTATTTGGTAAAACCGATATTTTAAAAGTACCATCACCGAGGTTTTCTATATAAGAACTAGCAAAAGTATGCGCTTCATAATGTAAAGCCTCCTGTAGGTGGTCATTACCATAGACATCATTTATCTCTAAAGAAGCAAAAAGGTCATATTTTTCTATTTTTTTCTTAAGACCGGGAACTTGTTGCGCAGAACATGAGAAACCTCTTAATGGATAGTGTTTTCCATAATTATAATACCCTAAAACTATATCTTTACTTCCATTATCATCAAAATCTTCATAGTATACATCAAAAGGTTTATCTGTGGTTGTTTTATACTTATAATTTAGTCCTAAATTACCTGCTATAAAATCTGTATCCCCATCATTGTCAAAATCTCCTTTCCCTATACTAAACCACCATCCAGAAGAACGGTCAAGCCCAGAAATATTTGACTTTTTAAATTTGCCTTTTTCATTTTCAAAAATTGTTATTGGCATCCATTCTCCCACAACAATCAAATCCAGATCTCCATCTGTATCAAAGTCATCCCAAACACCATCAGTAACCATTCCAATTTCTATCAATTCTGGTGCTATTTGTTGGGTAACATTCACTAATTTTCCTTTCTTATTTTCTAAAATATAACTTGAAGTAGGTTCTGGGTATGATTTTGGAGTTAATCTACCTCCCACAAATACATCAAGATCCCCGTCGTTATCAAAATCAGAAGGAACCACGGAAGATCCACTAACTGCTGGCAAGTTAACTTTAATGTTTTTTACAAAATTTCCTTCTCCATTATTTATATATAATCGATCCTTATAATATTCTGATGATGACTTGTACTCATTACCTCCACTCACTACGTATAAATCACTATCCCCATCATTATCTACATCAAAAAAAATAGCATCCACATCTTCAAACTTATAATCTTCTTTAAAAGATTTCTGATCTGCTTCTGTAAATGATCCTAGAGTATTCTGAATATATAATGAAGCAATATGATCTTTTGCAGCCCCAATATAAACATCTAACAATCCATCATTATTAACATCAGCTATTGCTAATGCCGGACCGAACTGAGACAATTTATGGGGTAACAAAATCTGATCTTTATAGTCATTAAAAGCATTTTCTTTATGCGTATGCTTTAATTTCTGAAGCCTTGTCACATCTTCAAAAATAAAAGTTTGACGCTCTTTTTCTTTAGTGTTTTTTGAAATCGCCTCATCCATAAAAAGAGTAATCGTCTGATTGGTTTTTATATCTGTCATCCTGGTTTGATGATGATTTGGCCAATCTATTATCACCTCATCAATATTTTCAATATCATTTACTCCAAAATGTACGATATGTTCACTAGTAGAGTAAATCCCTCTGACCGCTGTTGTTTCAATAAATTGTTTTTCTTTTCCATAATTGATAGTAACTTTGGCCCCTAGAGTATTTCTATGTTTTTTATCTAATAGTTCGAATCTCAAAAAATTACAGGTAAAGTTTTCTCGGGCATTATTCTTATAAATAAATGCTTTTTCATTGATGTTATTTACCACAATTTCTAAATCTCCGTCATTATCCAAATCAGCATAAGCAGATCCATTAGAAAACGTTTTTTGATCTAACCCCCAATCATCCATAACCTTAGAAAAGGTATAATCCCCATTATTTTTAAAGGCATAATTTTTTAGTTTTTCCGAAGGTAAAATTTCAACGGTTTCCTTCAAATCAAGAATATCCCAAATACTAACATCTCCTGCATTGGGGTTATCTTTTACAAATGTATTGGCAACATTCATTACATAATTGGCCATTTTTTCATTAGCATCAGTATTACGTATATCTCTCAGCAATCCATTGGTTACATAAATATCTTTTAGTCCATCATTATCAAAGTCTGCAATTAAATTAGACCAACTCCAATCGGTTGAAGAAATATTGGCCAGTTCTGCAATTTCGCTATATGTTCCATTGCCATTATTAAGTTGAAGTGTATTAAACATATATTGGTAATGTCCCCCATTATGAACAACCTTCCAAAATGCTTTTGGGTTCATACCACTCATATTAGATTTTAATCTCACGTTATCTTCTGCGGCCATATCGGCCACCATAATATCTAAAAGACCATCGTTATTAATATCAGCAGCGTCTACTCCCATACTAAAATATGACATATGGTTTAGAGCCTTATTCGCTACATTCGTAAATGTCCCATCTTGATTGTTAATATAAAAGAAATCTGGTAAGTAAAAATCATTAGCTATATACAAATCTACATACCCATCATTATTAAAATCTCCCGTAGATACACTATTTGCATTACTTGTTCTTAAGACACCTGCTTCTTCACTGACATCTACATAATGGGTATTGCCTACATTTTTATAGAGTTTTGAAGCATATTTGAGATCTTTTTTAAGATCAATACCAAAAAACTTAGAGTAGCTTCCCGGATTGGGAGGTTGATTAAGTAGAAAAAGGTCTACATAACCGTCATTGTTATAATCAAAAAAAGTAGCATGCCGGGTTCGTTCACTATTATCAACCCCAAATTTGGCCGATTCTTCAGAAAAAGTAAGGTCTCCATTATTGATATATAATTTATTTTTTCTTAATTCATCATCATCGTCATACAGCTCACGACAAACATATATATCCAAATGACCATCTCCATTTACATCTGCCAATGCAACTCCTGAAGACCATCCTCCATTATCAAAAATCCCAGCACTTTGCGTTATATTTTCAAAGGTTAAATTTCCTTTATTAAGGTACAATTGATCTCCCACAAGGTTGCCTCCAAAAAAAAGATCTTGTAATCCATCATTATTAAAATCTCCTATACCTACTCCTCCTCCTCCATAATAATTAGAATATAATAGGATATTTTTTTCCTTAAGATCGGTTACATTGTTAGAAAAAGATACTCCAGTCGTACTTGGAGGGAGTAATGTAAAAAGTGTATTCTCCTGAGCATTTACACTCACAAAAAATAAAAAGCTAATCCAATATATATGTATTACTTTCATCTGCTCTTTTAATTGTTTTCTATTTGTCAGATGGAATTCACCCTTGAAGTAAAATTGATATCAACTTTACTTCAAGGGTTCATTTCATGATTTTCAAGATAAAAAGAAGGGATTAATTTCCCTCCCTTTTTTTGATAAAATCAAGTCAAATTTATTGGCTAATATGAAATCACTCAACATCCCACCATACTCTGGTAGTAAATTGGTCGGCTCCTTGCCTTGCTACTGCAGCTTGGTAATTTTGTGGATTTGTTGTTTGTTCTCTTTCAAAATAACGAAGTCTTCTTGGTATCTGACCATTACTTTCGTTACCAGGATAGTTAACCGGAGTTAATACCGGGAACCCTGTTCTTCTCCAATTTGCAAAAGATTCTATGTCATTTAAAAAAGTAACAATCCAATATTGCGTATTTACTTGTTCTAGGCCATTAGCAGCATCAAAAGGATTTGCTGTTAGAAAATCTGTAATCTCCATATCGGTAACACTTTCTGTTCCTATATCATACATATCCATTTGTCTCATGGCCGCTCTTACTCCAGCTTCATAATGAGCTGCAGGATTACCTCCAGCAATTCCCCAACGTATATCGGCTTCTGCTAGCATAAACTCTACTTCTGCATAGGTTTGAAAAAAGTAAGGCGCATCTTCTTTTGTAATAAGGTTTCTGTTGGGTTCTGAAAAATTATTAATATTATCTCCTCCAGGAATCCCTAAAACAGTGGTAGCATCAAGTCCATTCGGAAGTCCCATTTGCATAGCTGGATCGTTACTCCCACTAGTATTTCTATCGTCATCCCCATCAGGTAATGCTGCATAAATACGAAGTCTTGGATCTCCTGTTAATGCATTGATGAATGTATCGCTTAATCTCATATCATCATCAGCGCTAAAAACTTGTCCGTTTCCATTTCTATTTATTCCTTCTGGACCATCTGTATGTTCGACAAAAGCAATATCATCATTAGATTGCATGACTCCGCCATCTATTGCTCTTTGTACCCATTGTTGGGATGCTGTAGGATCAACCTTTATTAATCTTAATCCTAAACGTAGCATTAGGGAGTTTCCAAAACGCTTCCATTTTTCCTGATCACCTCCAAATAATATATCTGCTGCTCCAAATTGAGATGTTTCCGTACCCAAAACGGCTGTAGCTTCTGCCAATTCGTTAAGCATATCAGCATAGATTTCACTTTGCGGATCATATACTGGTCTAAAATTACCATCTATAAAACCTTTACCGGCTTCACTATAAGGTACATCTCCATATAAATCAGTTAATTTATGATAAATAAATACACGTTGTATTCTAGCTATAGCAAGCATTTCTTCAGAATACTCATTCTCTGGATCTGTTTCTAACTGAAAAACAATATCTTCTATGATCTTTACTTGATCATTATATCCTCTTTCGAACCAAGCTCCAGACCATTGTGCATTATAAAAGTATTTATCTCCTGCCCAAACTCCTCCTGTTGCAGCCATATGCTGAATCATCATAGAAGAATAAATTAGATTTCCCCTCCAGTTCTCAAAGCGATCTCCTGCTGTTCTTAAGATAGCATTCGTAAACTTTGGTCCGGGTTCGAGTTCTGTTGCTGCATTTGGATTTTCGTTAAGTTCTTCAAAACCACTGTCACAAGAACTCACTCCGAAAAAGACTATTAAAATTACTGTGATAACTTTTTTCATTATTGAAATATCTTTTAGATTTTTTTAAAACTTTAAATTAACGGTTAGTCCGTAACTAGCGATAGAAGGCAATCCAAAATATTCTAGTCCTTGCGCGTTACCTCCATTAAATCCAGCCTCTGGGTCTATGTTCTCAGAATCTCTCTTGATAAAAAACAAGTTTCTTCCTACTAAAGAGATGTTTGCTCCTGTAAGAAATGTCTTATCTAACAATTTTGAAGGAAAGGTATATCCTAAACTTAACTGACGTAATTTAATAAAATCAGCATCCTCTACAACTTCCTCTGCTATTCCTGAAATTCTACCATAATACGCTTGTAGGGTGGTATTATCATGAGTAAACGTAAATGGATTACCGGCCTCATCTACACCTGTAACAGTAAGACCTCCTTCTCTACCTTCCAAAGTACGTTTATCTAATCCACTTGAAAGTGCAATTGCATTTGTTCCTGCATATACTTGTCCTCCAAACTTAGCATCTATCAAAAAGCTTAAATTAATATTCTTATAACTAAAGGTATTTGTGAGTCCCATTGTCCATGGAGGTACGCCTTCTCCCAAAATCTGGCGATCAGGATTCTCTGCAGGTAACCCATCTGCATCATAAACAATTTGACCTGCATCATTTCTAAGATATGCAGTACCATATATCACTCCAAATGGTTCTCCTACAATCTGGCTAATATTTGCTCTAAACGTTCGTACATTACCTACCGTTAGAATATTTTCCTGATCATCAGTAGCTATTATTTCACTTTCATTAAACCCGAGGTTATAGCTTACATCCCAACTAAAATTAGTAGATTGTATAGGTCTACCTCTAAGTAAAAGTTCTATTCCTTTATTTTCAAGCTCTCCAATATTTGACAGCACATTAGAAAAACCAGAGGTATTAGATATATCAACGGGAAGAATATCTTTTTCAGTTCTATTATTATAATAAGCAAAATCAAGACCTAATCTACTATTTAGAAAACTAAGATCTAAACCAAATTCTATTTCTTTTTTACTAAAAGGAGTTACTAATGAATTAGGCACTGTTCCTCCAGGAAGTGGTGCCAATGCTGGTGCTATTTCCCCCAATGGTTGTCCTAAATGACCTTGTCCAAAAATACGATAATACAGGCTTAATAAATATGGTGTTTCGGCACCACCTGCAACTTCAGAATATCCAGCTCTAATTCTACCAAGAGTAACCCAATCAGGCAATTCAAATGCGTTAGAGAATACAAAACTACCACTTAATGATGGATAAAAATCGTTATTTGGTGTCGTTTTACCTACCGCAGAAAGTGTAGAAAACCAATCGTTACGTCCTGTAACTGTAAGATATGCATAATCCTTATACCCGACTTCTACTGAACCATAAACACCCGAAAGAGCAGTTTCTGTTAATGTTCTTTCCTGGCTAGAATTTTCAACATTCCCGATAATTTCTAAAAAAGGAATTACAAAACGTTCTCCTCTTAATCTAAGGAAATCACTTCTCTGTGTATTTTTATTCGCTCCAAAAAAGGCTTTTACTGAAATATCTTCTGTTATATTTTTATTAATTCCAAGAATTAAATCTGCATCCACCTGAGTGATATTATTTTCTCTTTCCTCAATACTCCCCAGTGGAGTAAATGCAGTACCAAAACCTTCTATTTGTGTTGTACGAGTTGTTGCATGATCAATACCAGCTCTCGCGGTAATATCCAACCAATCAAATATTTTGTATTTTACGGTTGCTGAACTTAATATTCTATTTCTACGATCAAATGTCCTAAATCGTTCTGATGCCCAATATGGGTTTTGTACAAAAGGATTTGAGGATATCCGTTGTTCTACACCAGCATCGTTAAAACCTGGTGCCAAACTTTCTACATTTACATTGGCTGGTAACAAGCCTACAGAGAAATTTGAATTTCCTGGTGCATCAGACACCCTTGGTCTGTTTGTCACCTTTTCTACAATATATCTTGCGCTTAAATCAATTGATAGTTTTTCTGAAGCATTAGATCCTAAATTAAGAGAAAAAGACTTTCTATCTAATTCAGAATTTGGTAAGACATCTTTATTATCAAAATTAGTAGCTGCAAATCGATAATTAATTTTATCATTACTATTTGATAGCGCTATGGTATTTATAAATGTCGATCCTGTATCATAAAACTTTTTTAAGTTATCTCCAGCATTCGTATATGGTCGTGATACACCATCAAATTGAACAGAATTTGGAACACTTCCTAATCTCGGACCCCATGATGAAAAAGCTGCAGCTAAAGCTTCATCTGCTGTAGTAGGAGCTACTCCTTGAGAACCTTGACCATACGTTTCCTGAAAATCTCTTATGTTAGGATTAATCTTTTCGAATGTTATTTGACTGCTATATTCTACACCAAGTCCTTTTTGTTTTCGACCATTCTTAGTAGTAATAATAATGACTCCTCCAGAAGCTCTAGATCCATAAAGAGCTCCAGCTGCTCCTCCTTTTAAAACACTAACCGATTCAATGTCATCAGGATTAATACTAGAAATACCATCTCCAAAATCAGCTCCTCCCCACTCACTTGCTGCTCCTAACTGTGTATTATCTATGGTTACACCATCGACTACATACAAGGGCTGATTTGCTCCGGACAAACTAGATGCTCCTCGAATAACAACTCTACTAGATCCAGCTGCTCCTGTAGAAGGAGGTGTTATATTAACTCCCGCTACTTTACCTTGTAATGCATTAAGAGCATTAGGAGTTTTAACTTCTGAAATTGCTTCTCCCTGTAATTGAGTGACTGAATATCCAAGTGTTTTTCTATTCCGTTCGATTCCTAATGCTGTGACAACAACCTCATCCAACTGCTCTGTTCCTACAGATAGGGATACATTAATTGTAGTTTGCCCATTCACTGCAATTTCTTTTGTTTCGAACCCTAAAGAAGAAAACACCAAAATAGCATCTGATTTTGGTAGTTTAATAGAATAATTCCCATCAAAATCTGATAAAACTCCTACTGACGTGCCTTTAACTATAACATTCACCCCGGGTATAGGAGTGCCTCCTTTTTCATCGGAAATAGTACCCGATACCGTCGAATCTTGTGCTAGAATCGTTTGAAAACCAACAAAGGACACAAACACTAGAAATACTAGTAACTTATTATACATACTTGATTTTTTAGTTTACATTAAATTGATTTACATTCTCCCAGACTTTAATAAAAGCCAGTATAAATGTTATAATATCATTAACTTTTTGGAAAGTTTTTCGACCAATGACGATGCTGAAAAGTTAAAGAACACTATTACGAAAACGTTTGATACTGGTTTTTTTTTGTTTTTTTAACAGATAAAGCCCTATTTTATTATAACTAATGTTAAATCTAGATTAAGAAACAAACGTTATTTTAGATAAAAACTTAGCTTTTTTGAGTTTATAAGTTGTTCATGTGAAATAAAAAAACTATCTAAATTCTCATTATTTATCTTAATAGACTCTATAAATTTTTCTTTATTAGTAGTATTAGAAGTAATCACTAAGGTTTCATTTTTATAATATTCTTTATTTAGATGAATAGTTATTTTTTCAAATTTTGGTGCGCAAAATGTATATATTGGTTTTGCTGGTGTTATAGGATATATACCCATCATTGAAAATATTGCCCAAGCAGACATAGTTCCTGTATCATCATTCCCTGGTAATCCATCTGGAGTATTTTTATAATATGTTTCTAATAGATCATTTACGGTTTTTTGGGTCTTCCATTCCTTTCCTTTTACATAGTTAAACAAAAAAGGATAAGCAATATCAGGTTCGTTAGCCATATCATATTGCTTGTTATCAAAAACTTTTTGTAACTGTTGTTCGAATAACTTTTCTCCTCCCATAAGGTCTTTTAGCCCTTCCACATCATGAGATACCATAAAGGTATATTGCCATGCATTTCCCTCTATAAAGCCAAGATTTTTCACAAAATTAGCTCCTGTTTCTGGGTTATATGGAGACAACCAGCTTCCATCATTATTTTTTGGACGCAATAGATTGAATTCTTCATCAAAAAGTTTTCTATAGGATACTGAGCGATCTAAAAAACGTTGATAATCTTTCTCTTTACCAAGCTCTTGTGCTAATTTTGATATTGCAAAATCTGTAATGTTATATTCTTGTGTGGTTGAAACAGATCCACTATGTATTGTTTTTGTTGTTAAGTATCCTTTTTCGATATAATCTTTAATTCCCGGGCGTAATGGATTATCAATTAATTGATCTGCACTTTTTAACATTGCCTCATATGCTTTTTCTATATCAAAATCTTTGATTCCTTTAAGATATGTATCAGCAATGATTATCCCTGCTGGATCACCAACCATAGTTGTTGTCTCGGTAGCATTTAACTCCCATTTTGGGAGCCATCCTGTTTCATCATAAATCTGTAACATACTTTTTACCATATCAGATTGTTGTTTTGGATAAACCAAACTCATCAATTGATGTAGATTTCTATACGTATCCCAAAGGGAAAAAACAGTATATCGAGTCCCCTCTGTATTTAAAGTCTCTCGGGTTCTCATTTTAGGATATTCACCATTTATATCATTAAGCGTATTTGGATGAATTCCTGTATGATATAATGCCGTATAGAATTTTATTTTATCTTCTTTTTTACCTCCTTCTACTTCGATTTTTGATAAATATTGATTCCATTCTGTTCTCGTTTCTTTTCTAATTTGTTTAAATCCTTTTTTTAAAGTTTCTTTTTCTAAATTTTCACGAGCATTTTTTATACTTACATAGGATATTCCTATTTTCATTTCTACTTTTGTAGGAGTATCAAAATGATATCTCATATATCCACCTATACTATCACCGGTTACTTCTTTTGTGAATCCTTTTTTTATTCTTGTTTTTCCATTATACTCTTTCATCCATTCGGCTTCCACTCCTTGATATGTATTTGGCTTTTCCCATACTCCAAACTCATCAGCTGGTACAGAAAATTTTGCTACAAAATAAACAGGATATGCTTCTTCTGGTTTATAGTAACAAAATGATCCTACAGAGCGTGTTCCTTCTATTTCAGTGGGAGAAACTACTTTTATTCTTCCACCTTGTTCATTTGTTAGTCCTAATCCTAAATTGAGTAAAATATTCGCAGTGCCTTTAGGGAAAGAATACATACTCACTCCTACTCTTGTCGTAGCAGTAGTTTCTACGATAATATTATATTTATCTAATATATTTGAATAGTATCCTACTTCTGAAATTTCGTTAGAATATGTAGATCCATATGTAAGATAATCAGTCTGTATATCTCCTGTAGTAGGCATGGCAGTAATCACTCCTAACTCTGGGCATCCTACACCGCTTAAATTAACATGACTAAACCCCGTCAAAAATGTGTTCTCATGGATATATGGTGTTGACAACCAACGATTATCTTTTTCTAATGGTAAGTTTTGATTTCCTGAAACATTAAAAGGAGAAACACTGGCCATTCCTCGAACGGCTATAGGCCCTGGATTGGTGGTACCAAAATTGGATGTTCCTATAAATGGATTGACATATTGAGTAAAATCTTTTTTTAAGTATTCCTGAGTTCGTTCTATCTTAGTTTTTGGTTTATTTTCTTTTTGACAAGAGGAAAAAACAATTATAATTATTGTTAATAATTTGAGTGCACAATTCTTTTTTAAAATATTAATAATCATTCTTTATATTAAATTAAAAACTTTTGAATTCATTAACCTTACATGACCTTGGATTATTTTGGAAATTTACTTCACTTTGCTTAACGAATATGGTACAGCTTCATCTGTATTTGCCCAATCTTTATTAGGAACTTTCCCCATCATAAAATTTAATTCCCCTCCTTGTTGAATTGTATCAAAATTTAAATAACTATTATTATAGACTACATTATTAAGTGAAGCTGATTGAACATATACATTTTGTTTAGAATTATTAGAGGCGCTAATTATAAATTCATTACCATTTTCTAGGGTAATTGTCGCTTTTTTAAACAAAGGGCTTCCTATTACATATTGATCTACACCAGGAGTAACTGGATAAAACCCTAATGCACTAAAAACATACCAGGCAGAAGTTTGTCCATTATCTTCGTCTCCACAATATCCATCTGGTGTTGCAGAGTATAATTTGGTTAATACTTCCCGAATTTTCTCCTGTGTTTTATAAGGAACATTAGCATAATTGTATAAATAAATCATATGCTGAATGGGTTGATTACCGTGAGCATAATTCCCCATATTCACAATTTGCATTTCTCTTATTTCATGAATTGTAAATCCATAGTATGATGCATCAAACTCTGGGGGCATTTCAAATACGTTATCTAATTGCTTTTCGAATTCTGTTTTTCCTCCCATTAACTGAATCAGACCTTCTATATCATGAAAAACAGACCATGTATAATGTAAGCTATTTCCCTCTGTAAAAGCATCTCCCCATTTTAAAGGATTAAAGGGAGTTTGAAAACTACCATCTACATTTTTACCGCGCATCAATTTGGTAGATGGATCAAATAAATTCTTATAATTCTGAGATCGTTTATAGAATGTATTTGCAACCTCCTTTTTTCCTAATTTTTCTGCCATCTTAGCAATTGTAAAATCAGCATAAGCATATTCTAATGTACGTGCAGCATTTTCATTGATTTTTACATCGTATGGCACATACCCTAATTTGTTATAGTAGTCAATTCCTTCTCTCCCTACAGACCGTATTTCGTTTCCATTAGACAAAGGCCTCCCTTCTGAAGTTGTTGCATTTTTGAGTATGGCCTCGAATAAAGTTTCTGTATCTATATCTGGTATTCCTTTTAGGAATGCATCGGCAATAATTGGTGCCGAATTAGATCCTATCATACAATCTCTATGCCCTGGACTTGCCCATTCTGGAAGCCAGCCAGATTCTTTATATGTGTTTGCAAGGCCTTTCATGATTTTACCGTTTAATTCGGGGTACATCATATTAAAGAAAGGAAAAACCGCCCTAAACGTGTCCCAGAAACCATTATCTGTAAACATATATCCCGGTAACACTTTTCCATTGTATGGACTATAATGTAGTATTTCATTTTTTTCATTAAACTCATAAAACTTCCTCGGAAAAAGCAGTACCCTGTATAAGCAGGAATAAAAAGTTTTGATGTTATCTACATTATCATCCTCGATCTTAATTCTATTCAATTCCTTTTCCCACGCTTGTTTAGCCTTGATTTTAGTTTCCTCAAATGTATCAGTGCCGATCTCTCTATTTAGATTTAATTGTGCTTGTTCTGGACTAATAAAAGAAGATGCCACTTTTATATGTACTTTTTCTCCTTTTTTGGTTTTAAACCCAATAATAGCCCCTACGTGTTTTCCTTTATTTTCTAATGAATTCTCTAGTAATTTCCATTCATCTCCCCAAGTATGGTTTACTTCAAAATCTTTATCAAATTGTGCTACAAAATAGTTATGAAAATTATCTGGAACTCCACCGCTATTATTTCTACAATACCCAATAATTTTTCGTTCTTCGGGGATAATTTTCACCATTGATCCTTTAAAAAAAGCATCCAACATAATATAAGATTGCTTTGCTTCTGGAAAAGTAAATCTAAAATGTGCAGCTCGTTCTGTTGGAGAAACCTCAGCTACTATATCATAATCTGCTAAATATACTTTATAATGATTTGGTTTCACTATTTCTGCTTTATGAGAAAACCAAGAAGCTCTTTCTTCTTCTTTATATTTAAGATCTCCTGTAATTGCCATAAATGAAAATGCTGCATAATCGTTAATCCATGGACTGGGCTGATGTGTTTGTTTAATTCCTCTTATTGTATTTTCATCATATTTATATGTCCAACCATCACCCATTTTTGAAGTCATAGGTGTCCAGAAATTCATTCCCCATGGTGTTGCAATTGCCGGGTATGTATTTCCATTTGATAAATCAAACGCAGAATCTGTTCCCATTAAAGGATTTACATAATCAATCAAGTTTGTTTTACTTTCTTTATCTATATTATTTTGGCTTACAACTTCTTCATTTTTCTGGTCTGAATTACATCCTAATAACATTATAACTATAGCATATATAGTACTTTTTACTTTCATTAGTTCTGGTTTATTGTATTAATATCTCATCGACAAAAAGCCATGGGGCTTTACCTGCTCCCTGGTGCCAATCAGGAAGTTTACCTGCATTGTGTACTACTATCTTAATATATTTGGCATTAGTTTGTGGTATTTTTAAACTAAAATTCTTTTTACTGATTTCTTTAGCTTCTTCCTCATTAGTTGCGTCATAATTCATTTCTCCGATTTTTTGAAAAGTCGCATTTTCATTTTTAGCATAGACTTCTATTTTTTTGGGAAATAAAATCCATGATCCAGCATCTCTTAAACAACTTACCGATACATTTTGAATCACCTTAGGCTCATCAAAATTAATTGTAGTGATCAAATTATCACCCTCATATCCTGTCCAGTTTCCATCAGAAAAAACAGAACTTCCTTTTATAAAATCAAAAACTTTTTGAGCTCCCGGATATTTCGCAGATGGTTGATGTACCATATTAAAATCTTTAATCTTATATTTTATTTTAAAAAAGTCTTCTTCCATAATTGGGCTTGGTAACCATTCGTCTTGATATAACAAAGCCTTTAACTTTATAGAATTAGTAATTTTTATAGGTACAGTATACCTGATAGAAGTACTATCCGGATCTGTACCGTCTATCGTATAATATAATTTTGCTTTACGCAATGGATTATTAAATGTAATCATTAAACTATCAGAAAAAATAGTTTGCTCTGTAATAAGGGTAGGAGATTTTAAAGCTTTAATTTCTGCAAATCCCTCAAAAACACCATGATGAATGATGGTCGGACTACTTTTCATTAACTGTTTAGCATATTTTTCGTCTACTTGTGTATTCCATACATAAATATCATCTGGAGCAATTTCCTCTACAATGGTTGTTATTCCCTCATTATCTATTTCTGTATGGTGTACATTTAAAACTTTTAGTTTTTTTAGGTTAACCAAATGATTAAGAGTTGTATTTGAAATTTTGGTGTTATCCAAACGTAATTTCTCCAATCGTTTAAGTTCCTTTAATCCTTTAGTCATATCATCTGTTAAAGTAGTATTATTTAACTCTAATTCTACTAATTGTTCTGCTATACCTTTTAATGATTTTATTGCATCTGTTGTTATAGAGTCTCTAACAAATTTAGCACTCAATTGTGGCTTATCTATCGCAATTCTATAAACCAAAAACCCTGAATTCACCACATCGTTTAATGCCGCTATAGAAGCTTCTGCTATAATTTCAACATCCTTTTCTACATAATTTTCTAAAAGATTAATTAATGTATCATTTTTTTGATATGCCAACGCCTTCACATTAAAATCGGCACCGTTATCTATCCAATGTTCTAACAGCCATAATTCATCTGTAGATATTTGATTTTTTCCAGTTGGAGGCATATGTTTTTCGTCTTCTAAAGGCAATAAAATTCGTTTAATTATATGGCTATTCAAAGCATTTCCTTTCTCTATCAGCTTACCATTTTTTCCTCCTTTGATAATCATGACTTCAGAAATAAGGGATAATTCTCCTTTTTGCTTTGTTGCATTATGACATTGTATACATTTAGCTTCTAAAATAGGATATATCACATCAGAAAAATAATGAAGACTATCAATAACCTGAGGTTTGTTTTTTTTTGTTTTTAAAGGAGAATATTGTGTAATAAAATCATCTCCATGCGTTAGCGTACTCCCATAATGTCCAGTTATACTAATCAAAATTATAGTACTTACGAATAAAGGGAAGAATAGTTTTTTTAGGCTTTCAAGAGTAGATCTCTTTAGTAAGAATAAGAAAGTAATCAAAATTGCAGTAGCAATTCCTGTCCACATATGAATATTAGTTGTATTTTCTTCATAACCACCTTCTAAGGATAAAAAATACCCCAATACACAAGCCAAAATTGCAAAAAACGCACTGAATCCTAATCCATTTTCAATAAGAGTTTCGGGGTAATTCTTGCGAATACGCCCAACGATATCAAAATAAAACACTAATAGTAACCCACCAATAGGTAAATGTAATATCAGAGGATGAAAACGACCTAAAAACAACACAAATTCTGATGTACCAGTTGTTTCAACAAGTGGTATTACACTCAGAAACATACAACATATATGAGATATTATAAGATTCATTAATTAGAGATTTTGGCGTTAAAAATCCATTCATCCATAAACAACCAGGCAGGATTACCTTTACCTTGATGCCATTTGGGGATTGATGTTACATTGGAAATTTTAATCTTTAGTTTTTTTAATTTCTTAGCAACTGGAATATGAACATTATCTAATTTGGTACTACCAGTCTTTAGTTTTTCTAATGTTTCCTGAGGTTCAATATCTGTAAAATCCGCCCCATTTTCTGAAAAAGCAATAGACACATTTTGAATAGGAAAAATCCATGCATCTGTATTCACCAAATATCCTATATCCACAGAATCTAAAAATATCTTAGTTTTAAAATCGATTATTGCTATAAATGGTTCAGTAACTCCAATCCATTCTCCATCTCTAAAGTTCAAGGTTCCTTTTTTATGATTCACTAATGTACTCTCTCCTTGTCCTGGGTATTGTTTATTTAAAGGAGTAATCAAGGAAAAAATGTCAACATCAATTCCTTTTTTAAAGAAGGATACCTGTTCTGACCCACTGGATTTAAATTCAGAATGAAATGCTTTAAATGTATAGGTCCCGGATTCTGAAATTGAAATTATATCTGTATACTTTTCTGATGTTTCTGTTGGTTCATTACCATCTGTAGTATAACGAATTACTGTTTGATCTAATGGCAATGAAGCAATAATTGATGAAGAAGTGTCGATAATCACATTATTTACAATAATCTTAGGGTTGACTAACTGTATTTCTTCTTTTTGCACATAGGTTTTTGTAAATTCATTTTCTTTATTATTCTTTTTACAAGAATAAACACATACAACCAATACTATGACTACTATATATTTCATACTCTGGTTAGTTTTATAGGGTATGTTTGTCCAGAATTCCATTGTGCTACATACATATTACCTTCTTCATCTATGCATACATCATGAGGATGTTGAAATAATTTTATGGTTTGATACAATTCTTTTAATGAATTATTTTGATATATCGGTTGTGTTGCTCCTGGACAAGAGATTACTTCGTTCTTATCATCCATAATCAAAAGAAATCCTGAACCATTATGTGATGCACCTCTTGATTTTAAAACAGCAAAATAGATTTCATTACCATAAATTACCGGTCGGCAAATGAGAGCCCCGGGAACTTCTATAGATGATAAGTAATTACCATCTAAACTAAACCTCTTTAATTTGTTTTGTTCTCTTGCTGTAATTAAAAGTATTGGATTTGCCTCATCTCTTTGATCAAGACAAATACCATGAGCATTTAAAAACTGATCGTTTTCTATTCCTTTTCCTCCAAATATATTTAGGAGTTCTCCTTTGTGATTATAATGTAATATGAATTGATTTCCGTAGCCATCAGCAACATAAAACTCTCCGTTTTTTAAAACTGTAGTCTCGGTGGGTTTAAATTCTTCTTTACTTTTATACTTTCCTGTATCTGCCGGATAATCAATTGTCATTACCTCTTTACCATCAATTGTAGTCTTAATAATCTGGTGACGTTCATAGTCAGTAATGAACAAAAAGTCTTCTCCATTTTCAACAGAAAGCGTTAAACCATGACCTCCTGGATATGTAGTTCCCCAAGTTTCTAATAACTTTCCTGATTTATCATATACAATAATGTTATTTTTGATATGGTTGGTAAGCATAACAATTCTTCCTTTAGAATCCTGAATAATTTCATGACAGTCCTTTACCGGAACTTTTTCTGCATTCAAATTTCCCCAGTTCAAATCCACCTTGTAGCGATGAGAATTATGCCCAATGATCAAATCTTTATGATCATCAAAAGTATAAGCTCCAGAATATACTGGTAAAGTAAGTATCCCAGCAGAAGCACATACTGATTTATGTAGAAATTTTCTTCTATTCATTACTTTTCGGTTTTATCATGCAATAAGATCTTTTACTACATTACCATGAACATCAGTTAATCGAAATCTTCTACCCTGATGTTTAAAAGTAAATTTGGTATGATCAATTCCCATCAAGTGCATTAGTGTAGCCTGAAAATCGTGTATATGTACCGGGTCTTTTACTACATTATATCCTAACTCATCAGTTTCTCCATAAGTAAACCCTGGTTTTACGCCTCCGCCAGCCATAAAAATTGTAAAACTTCTCGGGTGATGGTCCCGCCCATAATTTGTATCGGTTAGTGTACCTTGACTATAATTTGTCCTACCAAACTCTCCTCCCCATATAACTAATGTATCCTCTAGTAAACCTCTTTGTTTTAGATCCATAATAAGAGCTGCCGATGCTTGATCCACATCTTTGGCTTGCTTCTCTATTTGAGTAGGAAGGTTGTCATGTTGATCCCAACCCATATGATACAATTGTACAAATCGAACATCCTTTTCTATCAACCTTCTCGCCAAAATACAATTCGCTGCATATGTCCCAGGGACCTGAGAATCGGGACCATACATTCTAAAAACATGTTCTGGTTCATCATCAATATTCATAGTTTCGGGAACTGAAGTCTGCATTCTGTATGCCATTTCATACTGAGAAATTCTACTATTTATTTCGGGATCTCCGAATTCTGTTTCCTGTTTATGATTTAATTCGTTTAAATAATCCAACATTTTTCTTCTATCTGCTCTTGACATTCCTTCAGGATCCTTTAAAAACAAAACAGGATCTTTACCCGAACGAAATTGTACTCCTTGATGTAAAGAACTTAAAAATCCATTTCCCCAAAGTTTTGAATATAATGGTTGAGCATTAGGTCTACCAGTTCCTCTACTTAATAAGACAGAGAAAGCTGGTAAATTATTATTAAGGCTTCCTAAACCATAACTCATCCAGGAACCAATACTAGGTCTTCCGGATTGTTGAGATCCTGTCTGAAAAAATGTAATCGCAGGATCATGATTTATTGCATCTGTCTGCATCGATTTTACAAAACACAATTCATCCACCACTTTGGATACATAAGGCATTAAACTACTTACCCAAGCTCTGGATTCACCATATTGCTTAAATGTAAAATTACTATCTGCTAATGGAAAATTAGATTGCCCAGAAGTCATCCCTGTTAATCGTTGTCCTTTTCTAACCGATTCAGGCAAGTCTTGCCCTCTCATATCTGTTAATTTAGGCTTATAATCAAATAAATCTAATTGTGAAGGTCCTCCACTTTGAAAAAGATAAATAACCTTTTTAGCCTTAGGGGCAAAGTGAGGTAGTTGTAATGAACTAGTTCCCAAATTAAGCCCTTTTGCTGTATTTGGTTGACTAAACATACCTATCGGATCAATTAGAGAACCCAGAGCGACTCCGCCAATTCCTAATCCTACTTTCTTTAAAAAATGTCTCCTGTTATTATTATTAAAATGTTTGAATAACTCGTTCATGATCTTTAACTTTTAGTGATAGTTTCATCCAAATTGAATAACAAACTAGCCAAAGCAGTATATGCTTTAAGTTCTCTAGGTTGAATATTTTCAGGAACATCTAATGTACTTGTTACCGTAGGATCAATATTTTCTGTCTCCTGTTTAACATATCCTTGTCTTTGTTCATTAAGATATTCTGATAATTTATCTAGTTCTACCTCATCAGGGCTTCTAGATGTAATTTTTTTGAAAAGAGCTCCAATTTTTTGTTTTTCATCAGATGCATCATTCTCTAGTACCCCAATAGCCATAACTGTTGCTGCTTCGATAAACTGAGGATCGTTCATTAATACTAATGCTTGGAGAGGTGTGCTTGTTTTTTGCCTTTGTACGGTGCAGAAGTCTCTGGAAGCCGCATCAAAAGTAAGCATAGACGGAGGAGGAACAGTACGTTTCCAGAACGTATACAAGCTTCTTCTGTATAATCCTTCTCCTTTATCTGCAATATATTCTGTAAGACCAACTCCAGATGTAGTTTCTGCCCATAACCCTGGAGGCTGATATGGTTTTACACTAGGTCCGCCAATCTTTTTTACCAACAATCCACTTACTGCCAAAGCATTATCTCTAATTGCTTCTGCTGGCAACTTATACCTTGATCCTCTAGCTAATAGTTTATTTTCAGGATCTTTTTCTAATAACTCTGGTGTAATCTTAGAATTTTGCTGATAGGTCGCTGATAATGCCATTTTTTTAAGCATACTTTTTATATCCCAACCTTCCTCTTTAAAAGTGACAGATAACCAATCCAATAGTTCAGGGTGTGTTGGGAGGGCTCCCTGGTTTCCAAAATCATCGGCAGTCGCAACAATACCAGTACCAAACATTTGTTGCCATAAGCGATTAACCATCACTCTAGCAGTTAATGGATTATCATCATCAAAAAACCATTCTGCCAGTCCAAGTCTATCTTGAGAATATTGATCAGAGAAAGGCAGTACTTGTTCTGGGAGTGTATAAGGCACCTCTTCTCCAGGTGCATCATAAAGGCCCCGATTTAGTACTCTATTTTTACGTATTCCTTTCTCATCTTTCATTACCATTAATTTTACTTCACTTATAGAATCAGGAATATTAACAAAAGGTAACTTTGTTTTAATAGTCTTTTGATCTAAAGTAACATAAGGTTCCGGAATTTCTCCATAATCTATTTGTCCCTTCTCCTTTAACTGATTAAAAAAACTATACATTCCATAAAATTCTTTTTGAGACAGAGGATCATATTTATGATCATGACAACGGGCACATTCCATAGTAAGTCCCATAAAGGCTTTAGCGGTAGTATTGGTCCTATCCATTACATACTCTACACGATATTCTTCATCAATCACTCCTCCTTCTTGAGTAATCTTATGATTTCTGTTAAATCCTGATGCTACAATTTGTTCTAAGGTTGCATTATCTATCTGATCTCCTGCTAATTGCCATTTTACAAATTGATCATAAGGTAAATTTTCATTAAAGGCATGGATTACCCAATCTCTCCAGGGCCACATTACACGTTCTAAATCATCCTGATATCCATGTGTATCTGCATATCTAGAAACTTCCATCCAATCTAAAGCCATGCGCTCTCCATAAGCTTTAGAATTTAGTAATCTGTCTATTACTTTCTCGAATGCATTGGAAGAAGTATCATTTATAAAATGATCAATTTCTGCCGTGGTAGGAGGTAAACCTGTAAGGTCAAAAGAGACTCGTCTTATTAATCTTTCTTTAGTAGCTATCTTAGAAGGTGTAAGATCTTCTATCTCTAATCGTTTAAGAACAAATCTATCTATTTCATTATTGCCCCATTTTGTATTAACGACTTTTGGTAATGATGGTTTTTGAGGAATTTTAAATGACCAGTGAGAATCCCATTGTGCCCCATCCTCTATCCATTTTTTTAGAATTTCTTTTTCATATTCGCTTAACAATAAATTAGAATCAGCTGGGGGCATTAATTTATGAGTATCCTCAGCATATATTCTTTTAATCATTTCACTATTCTCAAGATCTCCTGGTTTAGCTGCAAATCTATCTTTGTTTTCTCCAAGTGGTACATACGCACCATCTTTTGTATCAAAACGAAGTCCTGCTTCTCGAGAACCTTCATCAGGACCGTGACAAGCATAACACTTATCTGATAATATAGGTTTTACATGAAAACTATAGCTAATTGTCTCTGGTAATTTTTGTTTTGTCTCCTTGTCAGAATCTTTCTGCTTTGAATTAGTAGTATTACTTTTATCCTCTGATAATAATACGTATTCTTCTTTTTGACTTGAAATCATCCATTTTATAAAAACCGCTATTATAAAAGAAATCAAAAAATATAATACAACATGTTTCTTTTTCATCTGTTCAACTTTTAAATTAAGACTTATCTCATATTATGGATACTAAATTCTATTCCATTTTAAATTCAGCATCCCTTAATTCATTATTTACTGTAGCATTTTTAATTGCAAAATTAAACCCTGGACGTAGGCAATAAGAGCCATATTCTCCATTTTTGTTTAATGCTATAAACCCTACTTGTAAATATTCTAGATCTGCATGGTTTTTATGCACTTTATAAATTCGTTCTACAACTTCTTTACAAGCGTCATAAGGAGATTTTCCTTGACGCATTAACTCAACCACCATGGCACTTCCGGCTGTTCTTATTACAGCTTCTCCTAAGCCCGTTGCCGCAGCTGCTCCTACTTCATTATCAAGAAACAACCCTGCACCAATAATGGGAGAATCTCCCACTCTACCATGCATTTTCCAAGCCGCTCCGCTCGTGGTACATGCTCCTGATAAATTACCGTCTTCATCCAACGCCAGCATACTAATTGTATCGTGATTCTCAATATTAATTACTGGTTTATAATTGGTTTTTTGTAACCATTCTTCATATGCTTTTTTTGATTCTGGCGTAAGTAATTCTTCTTTTTCAAATCCTTGTTCTAAGGCAAATTGTAATGCCCCATCTCCTGTTAACATGATATGCGGAGTTTCCTCCATTACTTTACGAGCTACAGAAATTGGATGTTTAATATGCTGTAAGAAAGAAACAGCACCACAATTACTATTATAGTCCATAATACAAGCGTCTAGAGTAACATTACCTTCTCTATCAGGAAAACCTCCTAAGCCTACAGTTTGTATTTCTGGGTTTGCTTCTGCTGTGCGTACGCCTTGCTCCACAGCATCAAGGGCTTTACCACCTACACTTAATATCTTCCAAGCTTCTTCATTAGCAGGAACTCCATGATTCCAGGTAGAAATTACAACAGGTTTTATCACCTCTATAACAATCTCACTTTTCTCATTGCTTTGCTGTTCCTTAATATTGTCTTTGGTATTACAACTCCATAGGGTTATTACTAAAAACAGAATCAAGTATTGATATATGAAGGTTCTCATCATAATTAATATATTTTATTTAATTCAGGTAATTTAAAATTCATAAATACTGAGTCATTTGGGATATCACTCATTTCAAATTCTAAAAGTCCACCATTCATAATAGTCTTATGCCTAATGAATAGTTTTTCATAGGGTTTTCCATTAAGTATAATTCTATTTATATATTTATTTTTATCTGAAAGATTTTTGGCCTTAATTTTAAAAACTTTTTGTTCTGGTAATTGTATTTCTGTACTTTCAAAAAGTGGTGAAGAAAAAAGATATACTCCTTGAGCTGGATTTACAGGATATAATCCCAGAGCGCTAAAAATATACCAGGATGACATTTGTCCACAATCTTCATTTCCACAATGTCCATTGGGTTCATTCTTATATTGCTCTTCCAAAATTTTACGAGTAAGCTCTTGTGTTTTTGAAGGACGATTCACATAATTATATAAATACGCTACATGATGACTTGGTTCATTTCCATGTGCATATTGACCTATCATTCCTGTACTAAATATTGGTAGTTTATCGGTTGATTCTGGATAATAAGAAAACATAGAATCCAATTTTTGGGTAAATCTTACAGCACCACCTGTTTTTTTAATTAATCCATCTATATCCTGAGGAACAAACCAATAATATTGCCAAGCATTACTCTCGCAGAAATAAGGTGTATATTCTTTAGGGACAAAAGGTTCTATAAAATTTCCTTCAATATTTTTTGGTTGTAACCAGGATCTTTTATCATTGTATAGGTTTTTCCAATTTTCTGAGCGATTCATGAAATATTTATAATCCTCTTCTTTTCCAAGATCTTTTGCAAACATTGCGATACACCAATCATCATAAGCATATTCCATGGTCTTTGAAACTGACCAGTTTTCATGGTGTTCATCAACCGGAATATATCCTAAATCCTTGTATATATCAATTTGCCTATCATTGACCATCGCACTTTCTTTACATGCATTATATGCTTGTTCAATATCAAATGTAAATCCTTTAAAATATGCATCTACAATCACAGGAACTGCATGATATCCAATCATCATATTGGTTTCATTACCTTGCATAGACCATACAGGCAAGATTCCTGTTTCTTTATAATGTGCTAATAAAGATCGTATCATATCTGGCACACGTTTTGGCTGAATAATTGTATATAATGGGTGTGCCGCTCTAAATGTGTCCCATAAAGAAAAGGTGTCATAACGATCAAACCCTTTTGCATTCACAATGGTATCGTTTGCACCTTTATAATCTCCATTAGGGTCGCTCAACAATGTTGGTGCCAGCATAGATTGATACATCATCGTATAAAAAATACTTTTCTTGTCTTTATCAGATGTCGTAATCTTTATTTTATTTAACTCGTTTTCCCAAATTGCTTTTGCTTTTTTCTTATAAGTATCAAAATCAAAATTGGAGGTCTCTTTTGATATTGATTGTTGTGCTCCTTCAAAACTTGCCGTGGAGATTCCTGTTTTTAGAACTATTTGCTCTCCTTCTGTAGTAGTATATTGCAATACTATTCTAGTTTTTTTGCCTCGTACAGGAAGGGTTGTGGGATTATCATCCTTAAATACAGAATATCTCCTAAATGGTTTTGAAAACTGTATTACAAAGTATATTCTCTGATCTTTTGCCCAACCTGTCGACATACGATATCCTTGTAAGGTCGAATCATTTACTTTTTCAATATAGGTATCTGTAGGATCGTCCCAATTTATCGCATACCCAAGATCTACATGTATTGCAGTAGCTGCATCTTCTGGAAATGTATATCGATGTATCCCTACCCTATTTGTTGCAGTCAATTCTGCTTTGATATCATAATCTAATAAATCTACGGTGTAATACCCTGGGGATGCATCTTCTTTATTATGATTGTATTTGGAAAATGGTTTGTAGTTATTCTCTTTTATTCGTTCTGAAAATCTACTATTCGTAGGCATTACCAGGATATCATATAAATCTCCTGCTCCTGTACCAGTGAGATGTGTGTGAGAAAAACCACTAATAATAGCATCTTTATAATAATATCCTGCTATTCTATCCCAGCCAGGGATTCCAATATCTGGACTCAATTGTACCATCCCAAATGGAAGTGTTGCACCAGGATACGTATTCCCTGGTCCGTCTGTACCGATAAATGGATTTACATAATCGACTACTGATGATTCTTCAGGGAAATCAATCTTTTCTTTAGCCTCTTCTTTACAGGACCAAAGGAGCAGTATTAAAACGATATATGTAAAATCCATTTTTCTCATTCTGACAATGAATTAGACCATACTTAGTCTATGTAAAATTATTGCTTAGAAGCTTTTATCACTTCGAATTGTTCTTCGGTAATTGCATTTCCATCAAAAAATGATATTCCTGAAGCTCCATTATCTTTAGCTAATTGAATTGCTTTGGCAACATCTTCTGTACTCATCGGAGGTAAATATATCCCAGTATGTAGTTTAGTTTCTTTTCCTTCAAGATCCTTAACACCTTGTCTTGTTGCAAAACCAATCCAATCTACTTCTTCATTATAAAAATTATGATATATCATGGGTAACACTTCATCTACATGCCATTTATCCCAACGTTGTCTCACCATATGATCTGCCATTTCGGGATATGGAAATACGGCTGAGGTTAATTTTTTATTGTATTTATGAGCAATTTCATATGCCTCATCAACTACTCTTTTTACTTGATTAAGTCTAAACTGTTTCCATTCAATATCTATAGCTATATTACTAGCATCTTTAGGGTTTTTATGATGCTCTTTCTGGAATGTATCAATACACACATCACAATAGCAAAAGTCAAATTCTGGTAATTCTTCATCTTGAACTAAATCATATTTTGGCAGTAATCCTATAGGTAAAAATATATCTGGATACCTAATATAATCTATATGTACACTTGTAACTCCCTCTACTTTAGCCAAACCTTCTACAAGACTTAAAACATGATCTCTGGATTCTTTTCTGGTAGGACATAACCACTGATAATAATCGACATAAGGCCGTGTATCATAACACGATTTTCCTTCTCTACTTACTGCATACCATTCGGGGTGTTGAAGTGCTATTTTATCTCCAGGTCTATTCATTGTAAACATCCAGGCATGAACTTCTAATCCTTCTTTTGTGGCCAATGGAGTAATTTTTCTCAACACTTCTGCATCAGTCTCGGTATTAATCAGAACTGCGTCTATTCCATTTTCTTTATACTTTTTAAATTCGGCCTTATACTCTTCATCAGATTTTTCAACATTAGCAGTAATCCAAGTCCAATATTTAAAAGGTGTTATATCAACCTTAGTTTCTAATTCATTAACAGTTTCTTCTTTTTTCTCTTCTGATACACAGCTTAAAAGAATAAGTGCAATACACATTGAAATATTTTTGATCATTCGCATATCAATCTAATTTTTGAATAATTCTCCCATCTTCTCTTATAATAAACAAGCGCTTTGTAAAAGGACTAATCACAGTAATATTAAAACCAGTTTGATGGTTTTCTATTGTTCGGATAACTCTATTCCCTTCTATTTTAGAATCATCATTAGATAATTCAGAAAATTTAGTTGCCCAGCGATTATTTTTTTTATGATACTCTTTTTGTTTTCTATACAAGCGATATAAGATTTGTTTTACTTTTTCATCTTCAGGTATTTTAAACTTATCTTCTTCTCCTGCTTTTTTTGAAGAAAAATATACATATCCCCAATCTTCTGGACGATGCATATTAATCACTCCCATAGGCGACCATACCCAGTTATATTCATGTTCGATTTTTCCTTTATCATTCTCTTTTCGAGAATATTTATTATTCTGAAGTTGAAAATTCCAATTTACTCTTGAAAAATTCACTCTCCAGAATTGATCCTTAGGAACATTTTTATGAAAATATGATGTTTTAAATGCATCAAAAGGAATTGCTATTTCAATAGACCAACCTTTATCAGTATCATTAGCATTATTGATCGTACCATGAACTTTTACTGAGGATTTAAATCCATTGGCATCCCAATCATTAAGTACAGGACTACCCTCTCTATATGGTTTTGTTATAAACAAATCCCAAAGTGTATTTAATGCATTTATCTCAAACTCATAATAATTATGTGTGTCATTATCTGGATCTATAAAAATTTCAAAATCATTATTATGGAAAATAATAGTGTCTTTTTGCTTTAAGTTTCCCCATACATGAGGCTCTTCCATTTCTGCAAAAAAGTATACATGAGTATCATCCCATAACATTTTTACAGATGTATTGTATTTAGGCACCTTATTTCCTTCTATATCAATAAATAAGTCTGTTGGCTTTACTTTTTTCCATGATTCTTCTGACGCTACTCCATCAATAATAATTGATTCTGTTATATGGTATGCAGTATATGTCTTTGGTAATGTTTGAGCACTGCCGACAATTGCAATAAAAAAGATCAATAAAATGCTTAATCCTTTATGCATTACCTCTAATATAAAATACTGATCACCGTTCTTAATCACTTTATAATGTATTTTCTTTAGTAAACTTAATAATTTCACTTATTCTTCCAAATGCTAATGCTACAACTGTATCTGCCGCACCGTAATAAATTGCTACTTTATCTTGTTCTATATCTTGTATTGTGGCACAAGGGAATATTACATTATGAACATCTCCTACCTGTTCATAAGAAACAGAGGGAGTTAAAAGGTATGGTTTTGTTCTATATTTTACGATATCAGGATTGTCTTCATCCAAAATAGCTGCTCCCATAGCATATCTAAACCCATTACACGTATTAATAACACCATGATAAAACATTAACCATCCTTCTTCTGTTAAAAAAGGTACAGATCCTGCTCCTATCTTTGTACATTGCCACGCACTATCTTCAAAAGGAGTTGCCTGCATCACATTTCTATGTTCTCCCCAATATTTCATATCTGGGCTATAGCTAATAAAAATATCTCCAAAAGGCGTGTGTCCGTTATCACTTGGACGGCTTAACATTGCATATTTGTTATTAATTTTCTTAGGAAATAATACTCCATTTCGATTAAATGGTAAAAATGCATTTTCACATTGAAAAAATTCCTTAAAATCAAAGGTATATGCGATCCCTATAGTTGGTCCATGATATCCATTACACCATGTAATCCAATATCTATCTTCTATAAAAGTCACACGAGGATCATACTTATAATCAGAATCAATCATTTTGGTATTTCCTTCTTCCATAATAATAGGATCATGGTTTATTTCCCAATCGATTCCGTTTTTACTAAATCCTGCAAAAATATTCATCTGCACCGCCTTATTATCACATCTAAAAACTCCAGCAAATCCATCATTAAAAGGAACAACAGCACTATTAAAAACACTATTGGATACAGGTATTGCATCTCTTTGTATTATTGGGTTTTTGGTATATCTCCAAATAACATCATTACTTCCTATAGGTCTATCCTGCCAGGGCATTTGATTTTTCACACTTTTGTTTTTTATAGTTAGTACTACCGTTGTTTAAGATACATTTCAAACAACAGTAGTACAATAGGTTTAATTTTTAATTAATTTATATAAAATTGTTTCTTTATCACTTTCAAGTTTCATTATAAATAAGCCTTTTTCTAATTTTTCGAGTGCAGTAAATTCGGAAATATTCTTTTTTGAATCTATACTTTTTTCTGCAAGTAATTGTCCAGAAATACTATAGATTTTCACACTCGTAAAATCATGGTTTTTAGGTAATTTTAACTTCAGTTGATCGGTAAACGGATTTGGATAAACATTCAAATTATTATTCAGGTTTTTAGCTGGTTCATCATCTAATTCATTTATAATTGTCTTAGCAGAGGAACTTACAGCTACTCTTGCACTGGAATTTTCATATACTCTAATATTCTTAAAAGAACTATTATTACCACTTCCGCCGTCATTATCATTGACTAGTATCAAACTCATTGCATTCCCTGTATAAAAATTTCCTATCGGAATTGTATAAGTTTTAAACTCAGAACCTGTATAGTTATCATAATCTTGGATACCCCAATTTTGAGTTCCATGTACCTTAAAAATTCTATTGCTACTTAATGAATTATCTTCATCAAACCCAATTCCATGAATTTCACCTTCTATGGTGCTTTTAAATTGAAACTCAATAACCGTATTGGACGTTATCGAGTACGTATTTGTAGAACGTTTCCACGTATTATTTACCAAACGAGCAGTATCTCCATTATCTTCAACAAAACTGGTTCCATCTGCATCCTGATTCGAATATGAAACTAATGTAATTGTATTGAAATCTATACAATCAGCACATCCTGTAGGAGGATTAGACGTTCCTGCTGGACCAAGAAGTTCTATCTCACATACCTGAGTCATACTAATATTAGCTTTATTCTTAGTTATATTTATTCGGTAATAGGTATATGCTGTAGTATTTGTAAAGCTAAATTCTTTACGTTCAAAACGATTTGTCCAGGTTTGTCCCGACCAACTATTTAATGTTGTCCAATTCGTTCCGTTATTTGACCCTTGTATATCAAAATTATTAGGATCTCTATCGGGTACATCATTTGCACTGGTTAGGGTAATTTTATTTACCACAACTGCTGCTGGTAATTGAATTTGAATCCAACTTGGGTTCGAAGTACTAGGAACGCCTCCATTATCCAACCATTTACTCCAATTGATATTCTGTGTACCATTTATAAACAAATTATCAAATGCTTTGTCTGCACTTTCTGCAGTGTTAATTTGCGCCCTGGCGGTTATTATACCTGTTCCTACTGGATCTGTATGATCTACGGTAGTTGATGTTCCTGTGGTAAAACTCCAAATTGCACCGGTAGTTGTTCCTAATGAGTTTACTTCATCTATTCTCCAATAATAAGTAGTAGCAGTATTTAATGTTCCTGGGGTATACGATGTATTTGATTGATTTCCTTTAAAATCTCCTGATCCTAACGAAGAGCTTGTTCCAAAATAAACATCATGAGAATTAGCACCAGCACCAGCAGACCATCCAAGAGAGGTATTTGTACTAATATTTGATGTTCCATTAGAAGGATTAGGTGAATTGGCTACTCCTGGAACACTCCCCGGAGAAAGTGCATTATTAATCGCTCCTGCATAAGCGGCAACAGATGGACTACTATCAAAATCATCATAGATCCACATAAAGCCTCCTGTAATACCGCAGTTATTTTGCCAGGAATTCATTCTACTTTCTACAGTAGACACACTAGATTGTCCGGATCCTCCCCATAAACCAGGAAAAACAGGTATTCCAAAATCCCAAGTCGATGAGCAAGGATTATTTCCGCTACCTCCAGCATAACATTGTAAATAATTTCTATCAATATTACCTGGATATGCCGCATTTACTTCACTTACTAAAGTACTCCAAAAGGTACTATTACGATAAGGAACTATTGCATTTTTATATCCCAACCCTGCTAACATTTTTGTAAATGCTACAGCGGATGGTGCATGATATGTAACTTCATCATCATTGTTAAAAGCATCTATCCCAGGAATCGCAGCTTTTAAAGCTTCAAAATTTTTATAGAGAGTTGTTCCCGGTCCAAAACCCTCTGAATTATGAAAATTCTGAACTGCTTCAAAAGTTCCTGAACCCGCTGCTGCAAGTCCAAATTCTACTCGATTGATAGATGTTGGTGCTGTTTTTAATAATGCTATATCTGCCGGAAAATTAGGATAGGACTGATTTCCTACATATACTCCATTTTGAACTAATGGAAACTCTCCATTAAATCCAAGGTCTCCATTGGATTCTATATGAATTGTCCATACAATTACCGTTGTAAATCCAGAATTTCGTAATTCACTAATTGAAGAATTTCTATTGTTATAAATTGGCCCTCCCGCATATATCGCAGACTCTTGTCCAATAAGCTGGGTAGTACTTACAATCACTAATAATAACAGTGATAATAGATATTGAAAAATACGTTTGTGTGTTTTCATAATATATTATTTGGTTAATTGATTTAAAAAATCTTTTACTAAATTTTACATCCAGATTTTAACCTTACTCCCTTATTTTTTTATCTTATTATACCATGTTTGTTTTAAAATTACAGTCGTTATAATCATTAAGACAACTACTATACTTAACTGATAATATTCTTTGATTAGAAGATATATTGGAATCAGCACAAAGGTCATTTGCCAAACAATTCCTATCACACAGTTAAAAGTATCTTTCCAAAAATCATTATTTGCTTTAAATGTTGAATCTTCTTTTTTTAATTCCTTATAAACCGGTTTCCAGAACCCCCATGGTTTTGTTGTTTTATAAAAGTTTTTTAATACTTCCATGTCATCAGGCTTACCTATAAATACTCCCAAAAAACATCCTACAAAAGAAATAAACAATACTATTGGGAATAGATAAATATCTGATGTTTCAGGAAAAAAACCAGGAACAATAGAAGCAGCAATAAGACCTGCCAACATTCCTCCAAAATACCCATAAGAATTAAAGCGCCACCAAATCCATTTCAGCATATTTGCTGCCGCATAACCTCCATATAAAGCAGAAGTTAACCATATTGTAAGTGTATTAATTGATGATGCAAAAAAACCAAATATCAAACCTATAATTACTATTAAAATAGAAGATAGATAACTGAATCTTATATAGGTTTTGCTAGTAGCATCTGGTTTTATATATTTTTTGTAAATATCATTGACCAAATATGCTGGTGCAGCATTTATAAAAGCTGCAAATGTTCCCATAAACGCAGCTAATAACCCTGCAAGTAACAATCCTTTTAAACCGACAGGCACAAAACGTTGAATGGCCAATGGTAATATTGTTTCAAAATCAATCCCAGTTCCTTCTTGTAATTCTGGACCTAGGTACACTAATCCTAAAATTGCAAAACCTGTAATCATTAGATATCGCGGAATGGAAAGTACCACTATTGTTAATCCACTCATTTTTGAAGCTTCCGCTTCGTTTTTTGTAGACAAAATTCGCTGCATATCATAACTTGGTACTGGACCAGCAAGGCTTGCAAAAATTCCTTTGAAAATCATCATCATAAATAAAAATCCAAAAAGAGAAAAACCATCTTCTTCAATCTTAGAATTAACGCTGTCGATATACCCTGTCCAATCCAAATCCAAGTCCATTCCAAAAAATAAGTCTTTCCAGTTTTCTGGAACAGCAGTTGCTATTTGCTCTGCAGTTACCGAAGTAAAAGCAATATATCCTATAACCAAACAAGAAATAGTCATGATAACAAACTGAATTACTTCTGTGCCTACCACACTATACATACCTCCTTTTAAAGTATAAAGTGTAGTAATCACAATAATAATAAGAGCGTATGCCTGCTCTGAAGAAATCAGGATTGATCCAATACTAAATGATAGATCCCATGGAAAAAATATGGTTGCAAATTTTCCTATTCCCTCAAAAAAATACGCTATAAATCCTAAAGTACTTATGATGGCAAATACAGTCACAATAATATGTGACAGACGTGCTCCTAAATCTGTTCCGAATCTATATGTTATCCATTGAGCCCCTGTCATTACATTAGATCTTCTTAACCAGGCTGCCAGAAAAACCATAATAAAAACTTGATTCCATACCGGCCATATCCAAGGTAACCAAGCACTTTTAAGTCCATACACAAACATCGCTGTAACGGCCCACATCGTTCCAGAAATATCAAACATTCCAGAAGCATTAGACAATCCCAAATAATACCAGGGGATTTCGTTTCCTCCCAAGAAGTAAGATTTCATGTCTTTTGATGCTTTCTTAGAAACATAAAATCCAAAAAGAAGTGTAATGCATATATAACATAAAATTATTATAATATCGATGGTTGCTAGGTTCATTCAAAGTATATTAGTTCTTTACACCCCAATTTTTATTAGGAGATGCTCCCATCACAAAATGCAATGTTCCTCCTTGGATTATTTCTTGATGTGTAATGTATGATCGGTTAAATTCTTTTCCGTTAAGTGTAGCTGATTGAATATATATATTGGTATCAGAAACATGTTCAGCTTCAATTATAAAATTGGTGTTTTCTGACAATTGTAATGTAGATTTTTCGAATATCGGACTCCCTATTTGATATTCTCCAGACGCAGGATTCATTGGATAAATTCCAAGTGAACTGAACACATACCAAGCCGACATTTGTCCACAATCTTCATTACCACTTAATCCATTGGGTGTTGTGTTATACTGAGTTTTTAATATTTCACTTACCCAATATTGAGTTTTCCATGGGGCATTAGCTTTATTAAACATATAGGCAATGTGATGACTTGGTTCATTACCATGTGCATACTGCCCTATTAAACCTGAAATGTCTGCTGAAACGTTATCTCCAGTAATTTCAGAATCTTCTGTAAACAGCTGTTCTAACTTTTTTACAAAAACAGTATCTCCTCCAAAAAGTTTAATCAATCCTTCTACATCATGTGGTACAAACCAACTATGTTGCCAAGCATTTCCTTCTGTATAATCTGCATGTACTCTATGGGCAGAAAACTTAGGATCAAAAGGTTCATGCCAATCATTGCCATTTTTAGATTTCCCTCTCATAAAACCTGTATCTGCATCAAACAGATAAGAGTATGCCTGAGAACGTTTTAAAAAATATTCATAATCCTCTTTTTTTCCCAAATCTTTAGCCAATTGAGCCATACACCAATCATTATATGCATATTCTAAGGTTATAGTAACTGACTCATCTAACAACTCATAAGGGATATATTTATATTTTTTATAAAACTCTAGTCCTCTATCGTTTTGCATCATAGTCTCTTTCATTGCTTCATATGCTTTTTGGACATCAAAACCTCTTATCCCTTTTATATATGCTTCTGCAATTACAGAAACCGAGTGATAACCAGTCATTGTATTTGTTTCGTTAGCATACAAAGTCCAAACAGGCAAGACTTTTTTATCCTCATAATACTCCAACATTGAATTAATAATATCTGTGACCTTATCTGGAGTTAAAAAAATAAGTAAAGGATGCTCTGATCTAAAGGTATCCCAAAGCGATAGCGTTGAATAGGCAGTGTATTCTTTTGCAAAAACGATACTATCATTTTCTTTTCTAAATGCACCATCTATATCACTATAGGTAACAGGAGCCACCTGTGAGTGGTACATTGCAGTATAAAAAATAGTTTTTAAAGAATCTCTTTTTGTTTCAACCTTAATTTTTGACAGTCTTTGTTTCCAGGAAATATCTGCTTTTGTTTTAACAGCATCAAATTCAAAATTATTTTTATACTCTGAAATATTTTCTTTAGCATTTGCTATGCTAACAGAAGAAACTCCAACTTTTACTTCAAGCTGATTTTTAGACCCTTTATTGAAAAATAATTGTGCCGAGGTATTTTTTCCATTAACAAGATTAGTTTTATCAATACTATTATTATCACTATAGAGATCATACTCATTAATGGATTTTGAAAATTGTATAACAAAATACACTTTTTGATTTTTGGCCCACCCTGTACTATAGCGATATCCCGATACAGTAAACTTATCTTCTATATTTATATTTGATTCAACAGTTTCATCCCAATTCATGGCAAACCCTAAATCTAAAATTAATGATTGTTCATCTCCATCATTGTAGGAATAGCGATGAAAAGCGGTTCTTGTATCCGCGGTCAATTCGGCAGTGATATTATAATCTTCTAAAAAGACACTATAATATCCAGGGGTTGCTGTCTCGCGATCATGAGAATACTTAGATGTATATGGTAATTCATCTCTTGTTTTAACAGCAGTAGATAAATCAACCTTTTTATTGATTGGCATTATTCTTATATCATTTAGATCACCAATACCTGTTCCACTAAGATGTAAATGACTAAAACCAATGGTAGTTGAATCAGAATAATGATATCCCGAACACCAATCCCATCCAGAAATACCATTATCCGGGCTTACTTGGATCATCCCAAATGGCATTGTAGCTCCCGGATACGTATGACCGTGACCTCCTGTGCCTATAAAAGGGTCAACGAATTTGGTTACATCTATTTCTTTTTCAACGTCCTTATCTTTATTATTCTGCTCTTTTGTATTACATGAAAAAATTACTATCGATACTATTACCAGCAATTTAATATTGTAAAATATTTTCATACATCTAAAATTTTGTGATTAACTGAAAGTGATACCTTTAAAAACAGGTGTCTATAAATATAACTATTACATCATACTACATTCTCTTCCTACACTTTTAGTTCTCACATTTGATGAAAAAACTATATTTTTTTTCAATGTTCCTTTCATCTGTTTATATTTATCTCATCTATGATTGTTATTTCGGGAAAACAACGACATCATAAATATTTACAAATCTTACTTGTAAACGAATAATTTTAGACCAATAACAAAGCAACTCGGTTAAACGTCTTAAAAAAAAGGAAAAATATGCTTCAGAAAATTAGAAATATTATAAATATAACTCCCGACAATAACTATTCGGTGACTTTAAAACATCATATTATATTTTGGTTTATTTATTTTGTTTTTACCACTTTTAGATGGGGTAGCTATTTTAACGATTACATATACTCTTTTAAAACTACTGCATTAGGTTTTGTGATTCATATGACATTAAGTTATTTCAACATATACTACTTAATGCCAAAATTTATTCATAAACGGAAATACTTTATCTATATCATATCAGTAATAGCTTCTCTTTTTGTGATGCTTTTAGCAAAATTTTATTTGACTTACTTTATGGTGAGTCATAATGTTTGGCCAGAAGGCCCAGAGGTTACTAATGAGTTAACTCTTAATTATGCTATAGAAATGATGCTTGGTGAGCTTTATGTGATGGCGTTCGTAGCTGCAATTAAAGTAACACTAGATTGGTTAAGAGAGCATAAAAAATTAATTGATGTAGAAAAACTACAATTAGAAACTGAGTTGAGATTCTTAAGGACTCAAATTTCTCCACATTTCTTTTTTAATACTTTGAACAATATTTATTCACTTTCGGTAGAAAAGTCAGATAAAACTCCAAAGACAATATTAAAACTTTCTGAATTCATGAGGTATCTTTTACATGAAACAAATCAAAAAAGACAAAGCCTTACCAAAGAGATTATGTGTCTTCAAAACTACTTGGATTTAGAACGAATAAGGTATGGAGACTTATTAAAAATTAATATCAATATTTCTGGAGAAATTGAAGAGAAAGAAATTGCTCCTATGTTACTTCTTTCCTTTATAGAAAATTCTTTTAAACATGGCGCAAATAAAAATATAGGAGACATAGAAATAAACATAGATTTTAATGTATTAGATGATTTTCTTTACTTTAGAGTCTCAAACCCCATTCCTACCAAAACAAATAATAATGAAATTATGACCTATCCTGGCGGTATAGGAATCGGGAATGTAAAAAAAAGATTGGAATTGGGATATCAGAAAGATGAGTACCATCTTGATATCACTACGGATAATGATCAATACGTGGTTGATCTAAAAATTAAAGTATAATGAATTTAAAATGCGTAATAATAGATGATGAACCATTAGCGGTTAATGTCATCAAGAACTATATTTCCCAAACGAAAGGGTTAGAACTTTTAAACTCATTTAATAATGCTGTAGAAAGTATCGATTATATTGTAGGAAAAAGTAATGAAATCGATGTGTTATTTCTAGATATCAATATGCCCCTACTAGATGGGCTAAATCTTTTAAAAAGTCTAAATTATAAGCCATTAACTATAATTACTACTGCACATGAAGAATTCGCTGTAGAAAGCTATGAACTTGAAGTATTGGATTACCTTGTTAAACCAATTTCATTTCAAAGATTTATTATGGCAGTAAACAAGGCCTTCAAAATTAAAGGATATCAACAAAAAGATGATATCACTACTTCTAATGAAAGATCATATATTTTTATTAAAATTGACAAAAAAAAGATAAAAAAAGTATATCTCGATGAAATATTATCAATAGAAAGTCTTCGGGATTATATTAGAATAAATACAATATCCAATAAATATATTATTCATCAAACCCTGAGTAGTTTCACAGAAGATTTACCTTCTGATAAATTTATACGAATTCATAGATCATACACTATATCTATCGATAAAGTAGAAACCGTTGAAGGAAATAGTATTGAAATAGCTGACATACGATATCCAATTGGTAGAAGTTATATCAATGAAGTTAAAAGTGTAATTTTTAATGAAAATGACACCAATTTACTCTCTTAATGATTTCAAATTCATTTTATCATTAATCGGTTAATACAGGCTAACAATATATCAATATAGGTTAAGAAACAGGATTTTCTAAATTTTATATTGTGAAGCATTAAATATATTAAAATGTTAGCAAAAGCAGCAATAGCAGACGGAAAAGGATTATTTACTTTAGAAGAAATTGAAGTTCACCCTCCACAAGGAGACGAAGTACTCGTAAAAATTCAGGCAGCAGGATTGTGCCATACAGATCATGATTCTTTACATTGGGGTAGACCCATCATACTAGGTCATGAAGGCGCTGGTATAGTCGAAGCCATAGGAGATCAAGTAACTACAGTAAAACCAGGCGATAAAGTAATACTTAATTGGGCCATTCCATGCGGTAGATGTTTTCAATGTCAAGAGATGAATCAACATATCTGTGAAAATAATTCTCCTGTAGTTGCTGGGGATAAATTACCAGATGGTGAAGTTTCAACAGGACATGCTGAATTAGAAAGAACATTATACAATGGACAACCTATTGAACGTTCTTTTAATATAGGAACACTATCTACACATACTGTAGTTAAGGAACAAGCTGTTGTAAAATATGATACTCACATTCCTTATAGTTCTGCATCTATAATCAGTTGTGGTGTTATGACAGGTTATGGTTCTGCTGTAAATACTGCAAAGATCAAACCTGGATCATCTGTAGCTGTCATTGGTAATGGTGGTGTTGGGCTAAATGTAATTCAGGGTGCTCGAATTTCTGGAGCAACTAAAATTATTGCGATAGACCTCAATCCTACTCGATTAGAAATGGCAAAACAATTTGGGGCGACTCATACTATTCAAGTAGATAAGGGTGATAAAAATTTACAAAACGCTACTCAACTTGTAAAAGAAATTACTGGTAATGGTGGTGCAGATTATGCTTTTGAATGTACCGCTATTCCTGCTTTAGGTGCTGCGCCACTAGGGATGGTTCGCAATGCAGGTACAGCGGTACAAGTTAGTGGTATTGAAGAAGAAGTAACTATTGACATGAGTTTGTTTGAATGGGACAAGATTTATATCAATCCTTTATACGGAAAATGCAGACCACAAATCGATTTCCCCATTTTACTTAACCTTTATAAAAAAGGAGATTTATTATTAGATGAAATGGTAACCACAACATACAAATTTGAAAATTTATCTCAAGCATTTGATGATATGCTGGCAGGTAAAAATGCCAAAGGTGTTATTGTTTTTGATTAATTTTTTTTATGTCAAAATTTAGAACTGTAGAAATTTCGGATCCTCGTTTCGAAGCCAATAACTTAAGACATATTACTATTAAAAGTAAGAATCTTAAGCATCGAGGGGATATTAGCGTATTTGTTCCTCCTGGGGAAGATCATAAAAACCTACCCATTGTACTACTTTTACATGGAGTATATGGTAGCCATTGGATTTGGTCTCAAAAAACAGGAATTCATCTTAAAATGAAATCCTGGATAGAAAACAAACAGGTTTCTCCTATGATTCTTGTGATGCCTTCAGATGGTCTATGGGGAGATGGAAGCGGATACTTGCCTCATAATCATTCTGATTTTGAACAATGGATTGCAGAAGATGTTATAGATGCTACTATAGAATTAATCCCACAAGCGAGTAAAACTTCTTTATTGTTTATTACCGGTCTCTCTATGGGTGGTTTTGGCGCCTTAAGAATAGGAACCAAGTATGGATATAAGTTTTCTGGAGTTTCAGGACTGTCTTCAATAACTCGGTTAAATGAAATGAAAAAATTCATAGAAGAAGATTTGTCTCTTCTAAAACAAGATATTATTGAAAATGAATCTGTTTTTGAAACCATTATGAAACATAAGAAACATTTGCCAAAGTTTCGTTTTGATTGTGGAACATCAGATTCTTTATTAGAAGGAAATAGAAAACTACATCACCAACTTGAGGAGCAAGGTATTTCGCATATTTATAGAGAATATCCCGGCGGTCATGAATGGCCATATTGGGAAGAGCATATCAAAGACACTATTCATTTTTTTGATGATATAATTAATCCTAAAAACAGGTAACGAAAAAAAGAATTTGTTTACGTAACTTTTTAACAAATGCCTTTTTCCAGGTAGTGAAATCTTTTATTTTTAAGCTATTATAGATATTTCATGATACTAAAAAGTAAAATTAAAAGGATATCTAGTGTACTATTTTTAACAATAGTGCTACTATGTCCAATTAGTGCGCAAGAATTACCATTATTTAAGGATGGTGATGTTGTGGCGCTAATTGGTGATAGTATAACACATGGAGGATCTTTCCATACTTTTCTTCAGATTTTTAATGCCACTCAATTTCCGAATCAAAAAGTTAGTTATTTCAATGGTGGTGTTGCAGGAGATAATACGCCAGGAACTATAGATCGATTAGAAAAAGATATTTTAATCCATAAGCCAAATCATGCCATAATTATGCTTGGAATGAATGATGTTGGACGTTGGTTATACCCCGGTAGTAAAAAAGTAGATGCAGAAACATTAAAAAAACGCGAAGATATTTTAAAGGTATACACTAAAAATATGCGAAAATTAAGTGCCCTTTTGGTTGAACATGGAGTACAACTTATTTTTACAACACCTTCTATATATGATCAAACTGCGGACATTGAAAGAAAGAATAACTTTGGGATTAATGATGGATTAATTGATTTTGGAAAGGCCGTAAGAAGCATCGCAGAAAAATACGATGCGCCAGTAGTAGATTTTAACACCTCTATGTTGGCCGTAAATAAAAAAATCCAGGCCAAGGACAAAACAGCTACCATTGTAGGGCATGATAGAATACATCCTGGTGATGAGGGACATTTGGTTATGGCATATGAAATCATCAAAACGGTAATCCCTGTTGTATTTACTTCTAATATTGAAATTGATGCTAAAACTAATATGATTATTACAACCACCAATTGTAAAGTAGATATAAAAGATGGGATTCATAAATTTTCTGTTATGCAAAATGCATTGCCATTTCCGGTTAAAGAAAGCTTGAGATCAACTGAAAAGCTAATCTTGGGAACGGAAAATATTACTAGAGAAAATTTTTCTGTTCTGCATTTAAACAAAGGCAAATACAAATTATTAATTGATGATATCGAGGTAGGAATATATTCTCATAAAGAGTTAAAATCCGGAATTGATTTATCCAGAAACAGTTTAACACCACAATATAAACAAGCTGAAAAAGTATCTGATTTATGTTTTCAATATAAAAACACCAATGATAAATTAAGAACTATAGCAGCAACTGAGTTTAGAACTCTAAAAGAATTTAAAGGGCCTAATACCTATGAAGCCAAAAAAGCATTTTTAGAAGCTAAAAACGAAAAATCCAAAGGGAAAAGCTGGTATTTTTATGAAAAGAAAAAAGCAAAAGAATATTTTGAAGTACTCCCTAAACAAGATTCACTATGGAAAGCTTTGGATACTATTAGAGATAAAATCTATACTAGTAACAAACCTGTTATACACACCTATAAATTGATTAAAATTTAGAAATATTTATATTTCTCTCAAAACTCTTAAAATACTACTATTTAATCCTTATAAATTTTCTCTTTCTCTCCATCTTTAGCCTTATCAATATACCATTGTCTCTTTTTTTCTTCTTTCAATACATTTTCTGCATGAGGATCTGACCATTTTGGAGCAATAGTTCCTTTTGTCCATGATATATATTCTTTTTTTAACTCTTCTAATTTTTCAGGCATAGCAGAAACTAAATTATGATGCTCGTAGGGATCATTAACCAAATCAAAGAGGTGAAACTTTTGTTTATAACCAGAATATACCATTTTAAAGTTTCCTTTTCGCATTGCAAATCCAGCTCCATTAGAATACCTCCAATATAAGATATCATGGGGGTTTTCATTTTTTTGATTTTTTAAGTATGGCGTTAAATCTACGCCATCCAGACTTTCAGGTTTTGGATGTTTAACTCGCGAAGCAGATAACACTGTTGGATAAATATCTAAAGCGGAAATAGGTTTTTGATATCGTTTTCCTCCATAAAAATGCTTGGGCCACGAAACCAAAAAAGGTACACGAATTCCACCTTCAAACAGCATGCCTTTATGGCCTCTAAAAGGAGCACTACTGGCACTGTGAATGTGTCCTCCATTATCACTGTAAAAGAAAATCAACGTATTTTCATACTCTCCTGTTTCTTTCAACTTTTCTATTACTTTTCCAATACCCGTATCCATTCCTACCACCATAGCCCCATAAGCAGCTCTATCTCCATATTCCATATGCTCCATAGCTTTGAGGTAATTATCCGTAGCTTGTATGGGCGCATGTGGAGCATTGTAAGCCAAATACATAAAAAAAGGTGCTGTGTTTTTAGAATATTTATCTATATAACTTATTGCTTCATTTGTAAAATCGTCTGTAAGATAAGTTAACTCATTTTGTGGCACGGGGACTCCATCTTTTAAAATACCTTTCATCTTTTGTTCAATATCTTCACCCGTATTTCCCCAATAGTTTAATCCACCACCGTAAAAACCGAACCAATCATCAAATCCACGTTGATTTGGCCAAAACTTTTTATCATCACCTAAATGCCATTTTCCTATAGCGCAAGTTTGATATCCATTTTGTTGTAGTATTTCTGAAAGTATTAATTCGTTTAGTGGTAGCCCTGCGTCAGGATCAGCGTGATCATACGGAGTGTTATTCTCATGACCAAAACGTTGTTGATAACGTCCAGAAAGTAGACCAGCTCTGCTTGGGCTGCAATAAGGATGTGAAGCATAACCTGCTTCAAAACTTATACCCTCTTTAGCCAATTGATCCAGATTTGGAGTGGGGATATCTGTTCCTCCATTAAAACCAACATCCCCCCACCCTTGATCATCTGATAATATAATTAAAATATTTGGCCTTTCTCTCTTTTTTTCTACAGATACCTGCGAGAGTTCAGTCTGCTTACAACCAGCTATCAAAAGGTATAAACAAAAAAAACTATGAACTTAATATAAATTTTCTTCATGTTTTAATTAGAAACGACAGTTACTTCGTTCTCAATATTTTTATCGTAAACTAATGCTTTTATATTGATATTCCCATTATTTTTTGTTGATTGAACATATAAAACTGCTTTACCGTTATGAGTAATTATTTCATTTGTTTTATGTGGTTGTGTATTCATCTCCCAGCCATTATCAACTCCGATGTTTTTCCCTTCACCTTCTATAGAAAATGTTATTTTGGTATCATTATCAGTTATTAAAGTTCCTTTTTGATCTAAAAGTTTTACTTCGATCACAGCGACATCATATCCATCAGCATCAATAGTCGTTTTATTAGTGGTTATTTCTATTTTAGAAATTTCCTTTTGCGATGTTAAACTATATTCATCTGCTTTTATCCCATTATTATAACCTATAATCTTTAATTCACCATCGGTATAGGGTACTAACCATTTTAAGATATGATCATCTTCCACAACATCTGCTAATTTCTGTTTTCCTAAAGAGGTTCCATTTAAGAATAATTCAGCCTCTTCACAATTCGTATACGCTTGTACTATGATAGCTTCATCATTTTTATAATTCCATTTCGGGTATACCTTATACCATTCCCAAAGGCGTAACATATTCCATACCGGTGGAGGTGTTAGTTGCATCTCAAATTTCCAACCGTCTTTTTCGCAATACGAAAACTCTGATTCACTATTTGGAGTGGTTACCATATACACTTTTGGTTCTTTTTTCCATAACGTTTCAAAGAAATGTCCTCTTGGAGTTTTAAACCCTGCAAAATCAAAGAAAGAAATATTTAATCCTTTACGCGGCCAAGGTCCTGCTTCACCCATATATGCAAACCCTGTCCATGCAAATATACCAGCTACAAAATCTCGATCAATAACTTCTTTCCACTCAGAATATGTTCCCCAATTTTCTGAACCTAAGATTTTCAAATCAGGATAAGTTTGATGTGCTATATCATAATCTGCTTGACGGTAGTTGAAACCATATACATCCATCGCTGTTCCATAACCACTTACCATTCCAATAGAAGGTAAGACACTTCCACAAACTGTAGGTCGTGTATCATCTTCTTCTTTTACCCATTTCACCAATTTCTTAGCGATAGTTACAAGTGGATCAATTGAGTCTATATTCTTTTCAAAGACAGGAGCTATCTTTTTAGCATCATAAACTGGTACGTATTGATAACCAGCTGCACTAGAATTAGGATTTACCTCATTAAATGTTTCTGAATAATGTGGATATGTCCATTCGATTTCGTTACCAATACTCCACATAAATACCGATGGGTGATTAAAATCGCGACGAATCAAATCTTTTAAATCACGTTCTGCCCATTCGTTAAAAACTTCAGGATAAGCTTTTGAAGCTTCTTTGGAGGCCGCATTATCACCCAGATACACTTTACTTTTAGCTTTAGGCTCGCTCCACTCGTCAAAAGCTTCGTTCATCACCAGAAGTCCTAATTCATCACACACCTCTAACAATTCTGGCGAATGTGGATTGTGAGCAAAACGTATGGCATTAGTACCTATAGATTTTAGTTTCTTCATACGATATTCCCAAATAGACTTAGGCACGGCAGCACCTACTGCTCCTGCATCATGATGTAAGTTCACTCCTTTGATTTTAATACGCTTTCCGTTTAACGAAAAACCAGTATTTGCATCAAAATTGAAGGTTCTTATTCCAAAAGTTTCAGAAACATCATCTACTAACACATCATCCTGATAAACCTCTACTTTTAAAGTATATAGATTTGGAGTCTCTATGGACCATAATTTGGGAGTATTCATTTGGATTGTTACTTCATCAGAGAACGATTTGTTATCAATTGTTTCTCTTTGCCGAGCAACAGCCACATTATTTTCATCTACAATAAAATAATCTAATGTTATTTCTTTATCATTAATTTCTCCTGCATTTTTTAAAATAGTTTTTATATTAATTTCTGCAAGTTCTTTAGATACTTTTGGCGTTGTTATTTGTACTCCCCAATGATCTATGTGTAAGAGTCCTGTTTTAATTAATTTTACATTGCGATAAATTCCAGAACCTGTATACCATCGAGAATCTACATAGGCAGAATGATCAACCTTTACTGCAATCATATTTGGTGTTCCATCATATTTTAGATGAGGAGTAAGGTCATATATAAAAGAAATATATCCATTTGGACGTGTACCTAATAATTTTCCATTAATCCAAACTGTTGAGTTGTTATAAACCCCATCAAATTGAATACTGATTTGCTTGTTTTTATCCGCTTCTGTTAAAAGAAAGGATTTTCTATACCAACCAATACCTCCAGGAACAAAACCACTACTAGCAGCTGTTTCACCTTCTTTTTGATACCCTTCTTCGATACTCCAATCATGAGGCACATTTAATACTGTCCAATTCGTATCATTAAATGATAATTTAGAAGCTTCTGGTTCATCGCCTAAATAAAATCTCCAGTCATAATTAAAATCCTCAATGACACGAGAAATTCCTTCATTATTATTGGTACATGATGAAAAAACAGATAATATGCTTAGTAATAAATAAAATAACCTCATAACTCAATTTGTTTTTATATCCTTTAAATCCCTCATAGACCATAAGTCTATGTGACTTAAAACAAAACTATAACATTCTAATAGTTATAATTTATACTATATTTGCAATATCTTTAACATTATTCTCATCTGAAACGAGTTATTACAAATAATAAAATTGCCGTATCTCTTGAAAAGATAGAAACACCTTTACATTCATCTTTTCATACGGGAGTCTACAGTCAGCCATATTTTAGTGGAGCGTGGCATTATCATCCAGAATATGAATTATTGTTGATAACTAACGGAAGCGGGAAAAGATTAGTTGGAGACCACGGAGAAAACTTTAAAGAAGGAGACTTAGTGTTATTGGGAGGATTTTTACCGCATGCCTGGATTCCTGATGATAAATATTTACTACCGAATTCTATAGCATATTGTGAATCGATTTATGTTCAGTTTAAAAAAGATATTTTTGGTTCTTACTTTGTTGACATCCCTGAATTAAAAGGAGTTAGAAAGATATTGCTTGCTTCAGAACGTGGATTAAAGATTACAGGGAAACACAAAGAAACTATTATACAGTTACTGAAAGAGATTCCTGAACACTCTCCTTTTGATCAATTATTAAAACTTCTCAAGATATTAGATTTAATCAACTTATCTGGTTTTCAATCTTTAGCATCTGAAGGCTATCTAAAAAAGAGTTTCTTTTTTAAATCTAATCGTATTCTTAAAGTACATGAATACATTATGGAAAACTATCAAAAAGAAATTTCGGTTGAAGTTTGTTCTGAAATGGTTAACATGACGGTTTCTTCTTTCTGCAGGTACTTTAAAAAGGAAACTGGCTATACCTTCACCAACTATCTCAACAAGGTACGTATTGATTTTTCAAAAAAACTACTAGCTAATACCGATTTACCAATCAAAGAGATTGGTTTTGAATGTGGTTACAACTCGGTACCCTATTTCAATAAACAATTTAAAAAAATAGTACATATCTCTCCATTTACCTATAGAAAATCATTGAATAAAAATGAACAAAACTAAAATAGATTTGTTCATTTTAAAATAAGAGGCAAAAAATATATCATTATTTAATCTACTCTATTAATAAATTAGCAGGTTTAAAATCTATTGTTGAGTCAATTAGTTTTGATTGATCTATTTTCTTATTTCCTTTGATAAATTTTGTACCTAAAACGTATGCTTTGGCATTGTTAACCGCATCAACTGCCAGTAATGTATCATCTTTAAAATACCAAATTGAAAATTTTGGGTTTTCGCTTTCCTCGTTTCGTATCAGTACCTTATTATATCCTGTGGATAAACCTACCATTTGTAATTTGATATCATATTGATCTGACCAAAACCAAGGTAAAGTGTCATAAACCAAAGGCTTACCGCAAATAACTGCAGCTGCCACTTTAGCTTGATCAACCGCGTTTTGTACAGATTCTAACCTAATAAAACGATCATAATGAGGATTATGATGAAAAGTACAATCACCTATGGCATAAATATCTTTATCATTAGTCTGAGCTGTTGCATCAACTCGTATACCATTTTCGATTTCGAGTCCGGCATTTTTTGCCAGTTCCAGGTTAACGTGAATACCAACCCCTACTATTACAATATCGGCTTCAAAACTTGAGCTATCTGAGCATATTACAGTATTCACTCCTGCTTTAGCATTAAAGGAAATCACATTTTTATCAGTCTGTACATCAACACCATTCTTAGCATGTAGCTCCTTAAAAAACGTTGACATTTCTGGGGCTGTAACCCGAGCTAAAATACGTTTTTCGCGTTCTAAAACAGTTACGGAAGCACCCATTTTTTGAAGAGAAGCTGCTACCTCTAAACCAATATATCCCCCTCCAATTACTACAACACTTTTGTGTTGACTTATGGTTAATGCATTGCGTATATTTTCTACGTCTTCTGCTGTACGTAATGAATATAAATTACTTATGGTTTCAATACCCTTAATTGAAGGAATAATTGGGCGTGCACCTGTAGCTAAAATCAATTTGTCATACACTTGTACAGAACCATCTTTTAATATAACGCTATTTTCTGAACGATTAATTGAAGTAACTGTAACTCCTAGTTTTAATACAATATTCTCTTTTTCATAACTTTCTACTGATTTTAAAAAGTTTTTTTCAATAGCATCTTTGTTTGCTAAATATCCTTTTGAAAGTGGTGGACGATGATACGGAAGAACAGGATCTTTATCAAAAAGTATAATATTTCCCTCCCATCCTGCTTTCCTTAAAGAAAAAGCAAAATTTACCCCTCCATGACTTGCTCCTATAACAACACAAGTCCTATCATTTGAAAGATTTTCAGACATCAAAACTAATTTTATTCGCTTTCAGCTACTTGTAATACCAATCCATCCAATGCATCAGTAATTTCTATTTGACAACACAATCGGCTATATTCATTTGCGTGATCATTAAGCTCAAGCATATCCGTTTCAATTTCGCTCGCTTCACCTGTTTTTTCAACATGTTCTGGAGCTACATGTACATGACAAGTTGCGCATGAACACACACCACCACAATCTCCATCGATTCCTGATACGCCATTATCCACTGCAAGTTGCATTATAGAGCCCGAAGCTCCTTCTAATATAATTGACTCATTATCGGTTGTTACAAAAGTGATCTTAGCCATAAAATTTCTTTATTTAATTTATCTTATATTTTTAAACGTTGAAGAAAATAGAGTTAAAGTGCATTAAAATTTACAGAAATGCTATCATAACCTACTTTGCGCTTGAATTGATCTAAATCTTCTATATTTTCTTTGTAATCAATAATATCAATTGATTTGATTTTCTTCGCCAAACTAGTTAATAGAATATTCATAATCTGACGAGCATGTGTAGCTCCGAGACAATTATGATGACTAAAACCAAAACCAACATGTGGATTAATTTTACGATCTAATACAATTTCATTTGGGTTTTCAAATACTGAAGCATCACGATTTGCAGAGGCCCAGCACAATGAAATTCTAGAATCTGCTTTTACAACATGTTCACATACTTGAGTATCCTCGGTTACCACTCGTCCCATTTGTGTTAATGGAGAAAAGTACCGAATAAATTCTTCAACAGCTTTACTAATCATATCTGGATTACTACGTAAACTTTCTAACGATTCTGGATGTTCTGCTAAATAAGCAATCGAATTAGTGACTGCATTAATAACCGTATCCCTTCCTCCTGCAAAAGTTAAAATTATAATACCCTTTATTTCTTCATGAGTTAACTTTTTTCCATTTACTTCTGACGTTAATAACATCGAATACAAATCATCTCCAGGATTCTCAATTGCTTTATAAATTTGTTTATCAATATAATCATAAAGTATATTGGCTTTATCCCCATCTAATGCTTCACCTTCACTACGAAAAACATGTGTTCCCCATGAAATCCATATTTCAGATTCTTCAAAAGGAATATTAAGTAATAGTGTCAAGGCACGAGACTGTAATTTTAATGAAAAATCTTCTATTACCTCAACCGAATCTTTAACTATAACTTCATCAATAATCTCTTCGATTTGTGCCGTTAGTTTTTCCTGATACTCGGGCTGTAATGGTCTTTTAAACCAAGGTTCTATTAATGATCGATAACTCTTATGTAATGGTGGATCTACTTCAAATGGAATTTGGCGTGTATCTCGTATATTTACTTCAGAAGGAACAACAATACGTCCTGGCTCAGCCTCTGATTGAAAAACTTTCCAATTATGCGCACATTTACGAACATCTTTTAGGCGTAAAATCATAGTGACAGGATCATCCTGGTCATTCATTTTACCATAACCTTTGTTTATACGGGCTTCTTCAAAAGGGTCTGAAAGTTTACTTTTTTCCATCTTATTAAATCTTCTTTTTCTATTTCAACATCAATTCCTATCAAAATTTAAGTAATATATGTAATATAATTACCTCGAATTACAATATACCTCACTCTATATCATACAAAGAACGTTAGATTAGCCTCATCAATATTATTCTATTTTAACCTATACTTAAACTATATTGTCATTAATTTATATACACTGATTCATTTTATATTGAGAAATGTCAATCAAAACAAAACCCTTTACTTAGAAAAGTAAAGGGTTTTGTTTCATATTAGATAGAAAATATTAGTATCTAACGTATTATTTAATATTATCTAAAAATCACATAAGTGGATAATACAACCAAGCATATAAGCACACCTACTATCTTAACATATTTCCAAGGTGTTACATCTACTTCTTTAGTATATGTTTGTACATATTCATCTTCTCTTGGTTTTAGTTTTCCGATTACCAACATAATAATTACCGTTAGCACAAACGTAATCGCTTGCATATGTAACATATGTAGATCTGTTGCTTCAAATCCGTTAGCTAAAATTATATAACCAACATAAACAGTAAAAGCAAATATTATTCCCACATTAGCAGCCAATGCAGGTACTCGTTTTGTCAAGAAACCAATTACAATAACTGTTAAAATTGGGATACTATATGCTCCATTTACCGTTTGTAAATATCCAAAAATACTATCGGCATACACTAAGAACGGAGCAATCAACATAGAGAAGAAAGCCAAAATAACCCCAAAACGCTTACCAACTTTTACGATCTTCTTATCTCCTGCTTCTTTATTTATAAATTGCTTATAAATATCAACACCATATAAAGTTACACAACTATTTAATGCAGAGTTGAATGAACTTAAAATTGCGCCAAATAATACTGCTGCAAAAAATCCAACCCATACATCAGGTAATACATCGGCAACCAATTTTGGATATACATCACTGGTATTTAAATTTGGACCATATTTATGAAAAGCGATAATCCCTGGTAAAACTACAATAATAGGACCTAATATTTTGATAAAAGCTGCTAGTGTTAAACCTTTCTGACCTTCTGCTAAGTTTTTTGCTCCAAGTGCACGTTGAATAATTTGCTGATTACTACCCCAATAGAATAACTGTACTAGCATCATACCAGTGAAAATAGTTGCAAATGGAATAGATGAATCTGGACCTCCAACTGCATTAAATTTCTCAGGGTGATCAGTTGCTAATTTAGTCAATCCTCCAAAAACGCTACCATCCTCACTGATAGCTAACAATCCAAAAACAGGGATTAAAAGACCTCCTATCAGCAAACCAACTGCATTTATCGTATCAGACACAGCAACTGCTTTTAAACCACCAAAAATTGCATAGACAGAACCAATAATACCTATTCCCCATACACAAATCCAAACAGCAGCCCAATCACTTACTCCAAGCATTTCTGGGATTCCAAACATTCCACTAATTGCCTTTGACCCTGTAAAAAGTACCATTGGTAATAATACAACGGCATACCCTGTAAGGAATAATCCAGATGTTAATGCTTTGGTAGTACTATTAAAACGTCTTTCTAAGAAAGTAGGAAGAGTTGAGATTCCACCCTTTAGATATCTGGGTAATAAAAATATCGCTGTAATAACCATCGCAATAGCTGCTAATGTTTCCCAGGCCATTACCAAAATACCATCTGTGTATGCATCTCCATTTAGTCCTACAATTTGTTCTGTAGAAAGATTTGTCAACAACAAAGAACCAGCAATCACTGTCGCGGTAAGGCTTCTTCCTCCCAAAAAATATCCCTCTGAGGTATTCTCATTTGTTTTCCTTGTGGCCAAGTATGATATCACTGCTACTAATAATGTAAATCCTATAAATGAAATAACTCCCATAATATTTTAATTCTGTTAATTTTTTATTTTGTAATAGCAACGAATATATCAATGCATTATTTACATCTGTAGAACATATGTCTTTTTACCTATAATTTTTTCTTAATCGCTACTTATTTTAATAGGAATATTGTGGTATTTAAACAAAAAATCTGTAGCCAAACATTTATCAAAGCGTTACTAAAGCTACAATGATACTATTTCTTTATACCAAAAATTCCATTTTTCATCTTTAAAAAACATTAACACAACATATGTTGTATGATTTACTCCATCTGTAATACTATTTATAACCACACAAAGGTAATTTTATCTAATAATGCATTATTACAGGTTATGAATATATTTTTAGATAATACTTTTATGAAGGGTAAAGTCATTTCTGTCTCAATCTAATAAATCCAAGTAGTGCGTTTTTTAGGTTAATACATTCTAATTGAAAGTATAAGTACAATTACTAAAGCTATTTAAAAACAAATTATTGATGACTAAATATATCTCTATAATCTCCATACTAATTATTTTTATTAGCTGTTCATCAAAAACAGAAAAAAGGGTTATTACCAATCTGCAATCTCCTGATCAACAAAACAAATTTTCTTTTGTTGTAGATAGCAGTGGGGTTCTATTCTATAATGTCCAGCATAATGATGTAAAGTTTATAAAAAAATCAGCTTTAGGTTTTGAATTACAGAAACATTCTTTAAAAAATAATTTTAAAATTCTTTCTTCTGAAGAATCCACTCATGATACGCAATGGAAAACAGTCTGGGGACAAAGAGAAACAGTAAGAGATTATTATAATGAACTTACTTTACATCTAAAACAAAAAGAAACAAACCTATTATTAGATGTAGTTGTAAGAGCATATAATGATGGTATTGCTTTTAGATACGTATTTCCAAAACAAGAAAATTTAAAAGATTTTATCATAATGGATGAACTTACAGAATTTGATTTTGTAGATGATTATAAAGCATGGTGGAATTTTGCGGATTATGATAATTATGAAAAAGAGTACTACAACTCTCCTATTAGTAAAATTGGAGATAGTATTCAGTTTTGGAGAAGACCAGGTAAAGAAGAACGAGCTAATATGGCTAATACTCCAACCACCATTGAGGTTAACGACAATCTGGTTATTAGTATTCATGAAGCCGACCTAACCGACTATGCGGGAATGAACTTACTAAACACATTAGATAACTCTAAACTAAAAGCCCATCTTACTCCTTGGTTAAACGGAGATTTAGTAAGAGCAAAAACGCCTTTTCAATCTCCATGGAGAACCATTCAGATTTCAGAAAATGCCGGAGGACTGGTGGAGTCTGATATGATTATGAATCTAAATCCTCCCAATGCATATGAAGACACCAGTTGGATAGAAACGTATAAATATATTGGTATTTGGTGGGAACTACATATTGGAAAAACTGCGTGGGCAGAAAAAACTCAATTTGGCAGACCCATTACAAAGCCACATGGTGCCAATACCAAAAATGCAAAATATCATATTGACTTTGCAGCTAAACACGGAATTCCAGATGTTCTAATTGAAGGATGGGATAAAGGTTGGGATGATATGGAAGGATCATGGACAGGATATGGCATATTTGATTGGAAAACATCTACAGATGACTTTGATATTGAAGAAGTGTGCCGCTATGCCAAAGAAAAAGGAGTACGTATGATGATGTACCATGAAACAATATCTGATATTGATCATTATGAACCCGCTATGGATGAATTGTACAAAATGTGTAGTGATCTTGGCATTAAAACAATCAAAGTAGGATATACCGGTGATGTTAACTATGATACAGAGAAAAAGACATATAAACAGCATCACCATGGACAATATATGGTTCGCCACTACAAAAAAATGGTTCAGAAAGCGGCAGAATACAAACTCATGATTGTAAATCATGAACCTATTAAGTTTACAGGAGAACAAAGAACGTATCCAAATCTTATGGCTCGAGAAGGTGTTCGAGGACAAGAATATAATGCCTGGAGCAAAGGAAATCAACCAGAACATGGTGTTGTATTACCTTTTACCCGAATACTAGGAGGCCCAATTGATTATACTCCGGGAGTTTTTAAGATGTTCTTAGGCAAGAGAGATTGGAGTGAAGTATCATTTAGAGTAAAAACAACAATTTGTAAACAGTTAGCATATTACCTAACTATGTATAGCCCAATGCCCATGGCAGCGGATTTGCCAGAAAACTATGAAGATAATGCTGCTTTTCAATTTATCAAGGACGTTCCTACAGATTGGTCAAATTCTAAAGTTTTAAATGGGAAGATTGGAGATTATTATACCGTAGTAAGACAAGAAAAAGGAACTGATAATTGGTATTTAGGAAGTATTAGTGATGAAAATGGTCGTAATCTAGATATTGATTTATCTTTTCTATCTAAAGACAAAACCTATGAAGCTACCATTTATGCTGATGCAAAAGATGCACACTGGTTAGAAAATCCAGAAATCTTTGAAATTATCAAAAAACAAGTTACCTCTAAAAATAAAATGACTTTAAAACTGGCTCCCGGAGGAGGACAAGCCATCGCATTTAAAGAAATAAAATAACAAATATTATAGTAATCTAATCTCGGTCTTTTAATACATCATAAAAGACCAAGATAATTACATCACACATCAAGTATTCAACAATGAAATCATTATCAATAATAGTTCTCTTATTTTTTATTACTCTAAATATCCAAGCACAATACGCCAATGACTGGGAAAACCCATTGGTTGTTCAGAAAAACAGAGCCCCATCAAGGGCTACCCTGTACTCCTACCCTACTATTGAGCAAGCCAAAACTTTGGACAGAGAGAATTCTCCCTGGTACAAGTCACTAAATGGAATATGGAAATTTAACTGGGTACATAAACCTGCAGATGCTCCTAATGATTTTTATAAAGAAGACTATGATGTGTCTAAATGGGATGATATCAATGTACCGTCCTGTTGGGAGATGAAAGGGTATGGAAAGATGACTTATGTAAATTCGGGATATCCATTTCCTAACAACCAACCTTATATAGACCATAATCATAATCCAGTAGGTTCATATAAACGCACAATTACTATACCCAATGATTGGGAAGATAAAACGATACTTATAAATTTCGGAGGAGTATTAAATGCTTATTATTTGTATGTCAATGGGCAAGAAGTAGGATATAATCAAGGGAGTTATACGACTTCAGAATTTGACATCACCAAATACATCAAAAAAGGAAAGAACACTATTGCTGTAAAAGTATATCGCTGGAGTGACGGTGCATATTTAGAAGATCAGGACAATTGGCGAATGAGTGGTATTTTTAGAGAGGTATTCCTACAGGCCTGGCCCAAAATTGCGATTTCCGATGTGTTTGTACAAACGCCATTAGATGAAAATTATAAAAATGCTAAACTCAAACTCAGACCCAAATTAAATATTGCTCCCGATGTAAAAATAGATGGCTATACCGTAAAAGCAACTTTATTAGATGGTGAAAAAGCAGTGTTAGAAAAGCCTTTAGAAATTTCAGCAAAAAAGATAGTTGACGAATGGTATCCGCAAACAGACAATGTATATTTTGCTTTATTGGAAACAGAGGTTACTAATCCAAAAAAATGGAGTGCAGAAAACCCTAATAGGTATACATTAATATTGACTTTAGAAAAGGAAGGAAAAGTAGTTCAAGCAACTAGTACAAAAATTGGCTTTAGACAAATAGATGTTAAAGATGGAGTATTACTTGTAAATGGAAAACGCATAATCATGTATGGAGTCAACAGACATGATCATAGCCCAACAGGTGGTAAAACTGTAAGCCGCGAAGAAATGCTTGAAGATATTACTATCCTGAAACAAAATAACATGAACCTGATACGTACTTGTCACTATCCTAATGATCCATACCTTTATGACCTTTGCGACGAATTGGGTATCTATGTTATGGATGAGGCCAATCTAGAATCACATGGATTGCGTGGGGAACTATCTAACCGACCAGAATGGTCATACTCATTTTTAGATAGAGCAATAAAAATGGTAGAGCGAGATAAAAACCATCCATCGATTATATTTTGGTCCTTAGGAAATGAATCTGGCACTGGTCCAAATCACGCTGCAATGTCTGGATGGGTTAAAAATTACGATCCTACCCGTTTGGTTCATTCTGAAGGTGCTCAGGGAGATCCAACCGATCCAAAATATATTAAGCAAGGAGATATGGATAATTTGACCAATATTCTAAACCCAAGAGACAGATCATATGTAGATGTTATTAGTAGAATGTATGCTCCTGCAAAAACTCTAAGAAAATTTGCCAAAGACCCTAATGATAATCGCCCAATTATAAACTGTGAATTTATGCACTCCATGGGAAATTCGTTAGGAAGTCTTAAAGAATATTTGGATGACGCTCGTAGTAATCCCAGAATTATTGGAGGTGCAATTTGGGATTATATAGATCAAGGTATTCTATTAAAAAATAAGAAAGGAGAATCGTATTGGGGATATGGAAATGATCCCAATGAAAACTTTGGGTTTGATCCTCGTCGTTTTAATTTTTTGATTAACGGAATTATTAATCCTGATAAAAGTCCAAAACCAGCATTATACGAATGTAAAAAAGTGTTTCAACCTATTGAGTTTTCTGCAGTACCTAATAACGAATTTAGCATAAAAGTTAAGAACTGGCATCACTTTACAAACCTAAAAGAGTATCAGTTTAACTGGTCATTAAAAGCCAACGGAAAAACAATACAAGCAGGTAAATTATCAGAACTAAATATTGAACCTACATCCGAAAAAATAATTAAGATTCCGGTAGATAACTTTACTAAAGAAGCCAATATTGAATATAGTATTCGTATTAATGCTGTTTTAAAAGACAGAACTATGTTTGCAGATGCTGGGTATGAAATCGCATGGGAAGATTTTGTATTATCAAAATTAACTTCAGAAATAAAAGAAACACCTAGCAACGTAACATTTGTAGAAAACGAAGAATATATTGTAGCTACTACAGCCAAATATGAAATCAAAGTCGATAAAAAAACAGGTTTTATCACTTCATATGAGTCTAATAAGAAGTCTATGATTTTGTCCCCTTTACAGCCCAATTTAGTTCGTGCATCTACAGATAATGATAGAGCTCGTGGAAATAAGATTGTGAAAGACGCACAACAATGGAAATCATTCTCAGAAGACCTTTCTATTAAAAAGATTAGCACTCAAAAAAGCCAAAAATCAATTATAGTTGAAGGTACTTCTACTTTTGATTCAAAATTTGAATTTACTTACCGTTTCCTAGAAAACGGAGTCAAAGTCAGTTTCAAAATAAACAAACCAGATACCGCACCGCTATTCATTCGTTTAGGAATGCAGACTACAATTCCAAAACAATTCAAAAATACCAGTTATTATGGCAAAGGTCCATATGAAAATTATTGGGATAGAAAAGAAAGTGGGAAATTGGAGTTACATACTTGTGAAACTGACAAATTAGCCTTTGATTATATTTATCCACAAGAAAATGGAAATAGAAGTGACGTACGGTATGTAGATTTTATTAGCGAGCAGCAGCAATCTTTACGAATAAAAGGGTTTCCAACCATTGATTTTTCTATTTGGCCATATTCACAACAAAACTTAGAAGAAGCCACACATACCTATGATCTAAAAAATGAGGATTTTTTTACATTAAATATCGATTATAGACAATTGGGTGTTGGTGGAGATGATAGTTGGAGTCAAAAAGCGATAGCACAACCCGAGTATAGATTAGACAAAAACGAATATGATTATTCATTTTTGTTTTCTGTACAATAATTCTTTTGTAATTGGAAAATCCAATTATCTCAAACTTCATTCTGCTTTTAACAGTACTGGAAGTATTAATTCAAGATCAGGTTAAAGGAGGAATGTTTAATAAATATCCCTTTAACCTGATATTAGCTTCTAAGAATGAATTTTATTTTTGGAGGATACTAAAATCCCTCACATTAAAATGGCACTATCAACCTTTAATTGTAGTTATAAGTTTCTACTCGGTGTCTTTGTATCTCTAATTTTGGTATAACTCAAAAACATTCTGTTAATTCTCTCTTTATATTTAGGCAAATTAATCAAGTTGTCTGCTTCTTTTTCGCCAGAGGATGTATTTAGATTAAAGAGTGCTATGGGTTTTATTTCTTCCTTTTTATATTTAACTATTAATTTCCACTCCCCTTCTCTATACGCTACGTTTTTGGCAGTTCCCCCTTGAATTAATAATACCTTTCTTGAGCTTTTTTCTGAATTTTCTAAAAACACAGGTAACAAATTTGCAGAATCCATAGCCTGATTTTTAGACAATTTTTTATTTGATATGGCAGCTATTGTTGCCATAATATCTGTGCCCGATACTAATGCACTTGATTTTGAATTTGGTTTTATCTTATCCGGCCAAACAACAATAAAAGGAACCCGATGTCCTCCTTCATAAATTTGATTTTTTCCGCCACGGTAAATATCACTAGGTCTGTGTCCTGTTGCCAACGTTTCTTTAAAAGGCAAACCCCCATTATCCGATGTAAAAATGATTACTGTATTTTCATAAACACCTTTTTTCTTCAATGCATCAACAAGCATTGCCATTTGAGCATCCAGTTCTGCAATCATATCAAGATGATATACAGGAGTAGTACCCTTAATTTTTTTACCATTAAGTGACTCAGAAGGTGTATGTGGCTTATGGACTGCTTGCGTACAGTAATACATAAAGAAAGGTTTTTCTGTACTTGCTCTATTAATATAATCAACTGCTTTATTAATTAAAAGAGGCCCCATATCAAAGGGATTCCACTCGGTGTCTCCCAAACCTTCATCCTTATCAAGTTTGACTTTTAATTTATCCATCTTTTTCTGAGTAATTAAACCAATCTTAGAATTTTTATTTAAAGGAAACCATTTTTCATTTTCATAAACTGTATAAGGAACATCTTGTATTCCTGCAGGATACATAAAGCTATAATCAAATCCATTTTGTTTTGGACCCGAACTTATTATTTGGGTTACATCAACATCTGTTTGAGTTTTCCAACGAGGTCCTCTATAAATTTCTGTTGTACTTCCTTTACGGTACCAATCACCTCCCATATGCCATTTTCCAAAAAAAGCAGTATTATAATCTGCTTGTCTCATTAATTTCCCCATAGTTAAATCAGTCTCTTTAATAGGTGATTTTTCATAAGACCCCCAAACACCCCAAGGTGCATAGCTATGGTATGTATTATTTCCTGTCATTATACTATAACGAGAAGGTGCACACAGCGCAGTAGGAGAATGGGCATCTGTAAATGCCATTCCTTCTTGCATTAATTGATCTATTTGTGGAGTTTCTACTATAATTTTTTTTGAATGCATTCTTCTATAACCAGATATATCTCCTAAACCAATATCATCAGCCAAAATCACAATTACATTTGGTTTCTTTGGTTTAACCTGAGAAAAAGCTTCCAAAGAAGATAAGACAATTAATATGCTAATAAAAAATCTACTTTTCATGATCTATATATATTTTAATCAACAAATTAATTCAAAAAAGCAGATAAGGTTATGAGTAATGTGTTTTTCTGTTGTTCTTTTAATCAAATAAAGAGAATATTAATCAATACTCATTAAGAAATTAAAGTCAACGACTACTCTATGTTCATTTTAAAATTTAAAAAACTTTTTAATGTAAACCAAAATCATACAACATAAGGTTTTACTCATTTGTTATACCTACATTTCGAATCTATTAAGATTTTAGCAAAATTAATTACTAAGAAATAGTGAATGACTTTTGTTAAAACAATTTATACTGCATTTTTAATCTTGTTTACCACTACTAGTTTAATGGCTCAAAACCCATTGGTAACACATATATATACTGCAGACCCGACAGCTCGTGTTTTTGATGATATACTTTATATTTATCCATCTCATGATGTCGAAGGTTGTACAGAAGATCAAGGATCCAATGGTTTCTGTATGCCAGATTATCATATTTTTTCTACAACAGATATGATAAACTATAAAGATCATGGTGTCGCTTTAGATCAAAATGATGTTCCCTGGGGAGCTAAAGATAAGTTTGGAATGTGGGCTCCAGATTGTATTAAAAAAGGGAGTAAATATTACTATTATTACCCAGGAATACCCGCAGACAAAAGTGCATTTAGACGTATCGGCGTTGGTGTTTCTGATAATCCTACGGGACCTTTTAGTTGGGAAAAAAATTATATAAAAGGAATTCAAGGTATTGATCCAAATCCATTTGTAGACGATGATGGAAAAGCATATATCTATTATGGAGGAGGAAAAGGTACTGGAGCTTTAAAAGTAGCTCGACTAAAAGATAATATGACCGAAATACAAGGTCAACCAGAAAATATTATAGGAATTCCTGAAGAGGGATATAGAGAAGCCTCATTTATGTTTAAAAGAGAAGGAATCTACTATTTCTCTTGGGGTCGTGTAAATCAAAATAATTATGAAATAGAATATGCTACTAGCAATAATCCTATGGGTCCTTTCAAGTTTCAAGGGGTAATTATGCCAAATATAGATAATGGAACAAATCATCACTCTATAGTTGAATACAAGGGAAAATGGTATCTATTTTATCATTATTGGTCATTAAGCAATCACAATAGATTAAGATCAATGAGAGCAGATGAAATTGTATTTAACAAAAACGGAAGTATTGTTCCAAAAGTTGCCACTTTACGCGGAATTGGAACACCAAAAGCGGGTGACCTTATTCAATTAGATCGCTACAACGATCTGGTTAATGCTAAAATCAGCTTATTAAAAGATCAACCCACAAAAGGTTGGCAAATAGATTATATTAAAGAATATGGTTGGGTCCAATTTGACAATGTTCTTTTTGAAAAAGGAAAGCAAAATAAACTGACGGCTCGGGTCGCTAGTGGTTCTAAAGGAGGAATTATGGAAATACGAGTTGATAACCCAAGAGGTCTTTTACTAGCAAAAGTACAAGTTGAAAATACTGGCGGATGGGATTCTTGGAAGGAAATTACTGTACCTTTTGTAAATCAAACCAAAGGTGTGAAAAATATATTTGTCACTTTTAAAGGTTCTAAAGGATATTTATATAATATAGATTGGATTAAGTTCGAATAGACATTAAATATAACCACTATTAGTATTTTTTATTCTCAACGAATCAAATACTAAAAAACTACGAATTAAAAACAATAGTTCACTCCATTAGGTAAATTCATATCAAATTAACACAAAAACGGATAGGTTTTTCTTTTTCTTAACGCCAATCAGGCTATTAACCCTATCTTTTACAAATCATTAAACACATAGTAATTATATAGTGGTTTCATCATTATAATATTTACTTTTCTATTTATTTAATGAAACACTTATATATTTTTCTCGTCATTATAAAGCATTGTTGAAGACGACATACTTCATTATAATAATAAATGTCTTCTTTCATTATGATATGAATATGTATTCAATACTATTTATAAGCATATAATTTTCACAATATCGTTACTGCGTAATTTTTAATTGTAATTTTCGACTAAAAAACATAAATACGCATAAAAATACACCATATGTTTAATAAATAATTTCATATATAGTAATTATTTACACACTCTCTATGTTAAAACAAAATCGTTTTCTTGTAAGTAATAGTATTTTTTAACAATATAATAAAACACTCTTCACGCACTTTTATTAAATGTTGAAAACCAGATATTTATCATTCAAAAAACAGGGTTACCAAAGCATTAACAATGCACAAAAACAGTTAGTAATTCATGATTTTTTTAACCAGATATATATATAAACTTCAATAATTTAACTTATTTTAAGAAATTAAACATATGTCTTACGAATTAAGACATATGTTACTCGCATTATATCAATTTATATGAATTTTTGTTAGGATAATTGGAAAGTCTAAAAATTTAAACACAAAAATTATAAAGTATGAAATTCAATTTACTTGCTAACTGCAAGCATAAAAGCTATACTGTTTTGTTTTTATTAGCAATGAGCTTTGGTGTAATGCAAGCGCAATCGATTACTGTAAGTGGTACAGTAACAGAAGGAGGGAATCCTTTGTTGGGAGTTAACGTCATAGTCAAAGGTACTCAAAACGGTACTGTTTCAGATTTTGATGGATTATACGAAGTAACAGCTAATATTGGCGAGATCTTGGTTTTTTCATCCGTTGGTTTTAACAGTAAAGAGGTAATAATTGGAACTGAGTCCACAATCAATGTATCCTTGACAGCAAATATTTCAGAATTAGATGAAGTAATTGTAGTAGGATATCAGGCGCAATCCAAAAGAGAAATTTCTGGTTCTATTAGTTCTGTAAAAAGTGAAGTACTAGAAAGGCAAGCAGTAGGAAATTTTGCTGAGGCATTACAAGGGCAATTGGCCGGAGTAAACGTGCAGGCATCAAGCGGTGCTCCAGGAGCAAGGGTAAATATTCAAATTCGTGGAGCGAATTCTCTTTCCAGTACAGGAACGGCAGGTTTAAACCCTCTTGATGGCGAAATAAATCCTGCTAATAACACTTTAGGACCATTATATGTTATAGATGGTGTTCCTTTTTCTGATAATCCGAATATTAGTCCTAATGAGATTGAGTCTATCGAGGTTCTTAAAGATGCAGCAACTGCTGCTATTTATGGTTCTAGAGCATCAGGAGGAGTTATTATAATTACGACAAAACGAGCTAAACCAGGAAGTCTAAAGTTTGATTTTTCTACTTTTACATCAATTAATAGGATAACATCTAGCGTACCTACATTAACTGGTCCAGAATTTATAGCTCAAAACATTCAGTTTATAGAAAATTCTGGGTTATCATTTCAAAGTTCTGGTATTTTAACAACAAACCCAGATGCTTTTGAAAATAATACCGACTGGCAAGATATCATACTTAATGACGATGCAATATCTACTAATTATAACTTCAGGCTCTCTGGAGGTAGTGATGTTGCTAACTTTAGTTTAGTTTTAGATCATCTTAATCAAGATGGTGTTTATATAAATTCAGACTTTAAACGTACGAATTTAAGGATCAATAGTAATTTCAAGAAAGGAAAGTTTTCTTTATTTTCTAGTATGAATTTAAGTAGATCAGATGCTAATAGAGAACCTTGGGCTTTATTATATGACGCTATTGTAGCTCCAGCTACAGAACAAGGCCCCGAAAGAGTAGGAGACGGAAATCAAGTGCCTGGTAGTCTTGATCAATTTAATGTTTTAGGAAACATATTAAGAAAAATTGAGCAAATTAGTACCAATGAGAGTAACTCTGCAGGGGGAACTCTTCAATTTAGATATGAATTAGTTGATGGTTTATCTGCCAGATTAAACCTTAGTGGAAACAGAACTCAAACCAGAGGGATATTTTTCAACCCGTCTTTTCGTTTCACTGATGAAAATGGAGATATATTAGTAGGTAGAGAACGACAGGCTATCGCTACGCTTCAGGAATCTACTACTACTTTCGAACAAACTTCGGTTGAAGGAATTTTAGACTACAATAAACAATTTGGAAAGCATAAGTTATCTTTATTAGGAGGGTACACTGTAGAAAATAGATTATTTGCATCAACGCGAACAAATGTAGAAAACTTTGTAACCAACGACCTTCCAACAATTAACCAGTCTAACGATCCTGATAATGTTACAGCACAAGGTCAAGACACAGAATCTGCTTTAGTTTCAACTCTAGGAACGTTAGGGTATAATTATGACGGTAAGTATTTGCTTAGAGCAAATGTAAGAGCGGATGGATCTAGTAAATTTGCAGATGGCAATAGAATTGGTGTGTTCTATGGTGCTTCATTGGCTTGGAACATTAGTAGAGAAGAATTTTTTAAAAATGCCTCTTTTCTTTCTTTTATCAATGATATGAAAATACGAGCTAGTTATGGTGAAGTTGGTAATCAAAATATTACAGATTTTCAAACAATCCCATTAGTAGCTAACAATTTAAATGTTCCTTTAGGTACAGGGGATAATGTTCTTTCTGGATTAAATCAAACTGCAATAAGCAATGCAGATTTACAATGGGAAACCAGTATATCCAAAAACCTTGGTTTAGATCTTAATTTGTTTAATAATGCTTTAACTATAGTAGGAGAATATTATGAAGTAGAAAAAGATGATTTACTTTTTAATCTTGTTATTCCTGCTTCTGCTGGTGCTGACCCAGCTGGAAATAATCAACCATCGGTTATAGCTAGTAATGTTGGTGCCATGACAAATAAAGGATTTGAATTTAGTGTGGGCTACAAAAACAATGCTCATCAACTTAAATGGGGAATCAATGGTACGTTCACTACAAACAGAAACGAAGTAACAAGATTGAACGGTCAAACATCTCAAATCACTGGAGAAAGAATTACACCTGGAAATAATAGACTTGCTGATGAACCTCTTAATTTTGCAAGAGAAGGGTTTCAGGCAGGTGCTTTCTTTTTATTAGATACAGATGGTATTATACGTACCCAAGAAGAACTTGACGAATATCAATTACTTGGTGGCCTTGCAGATGGAGCACAGATTGGAGATGCAAGACTCGTTGATTCAAATGGAGATGGTACTATTGATTTTACAAATGACAGAGTTTATAAAGGTAACAATACTCCAGATTTTGAAATAGGTTTAAATGTAAATCTAGATTATAAAAACTTTGATTTTAATATGTCATGGTTTGGTTCTTATGGTAGTAAAATCATAAATGGTCCTAAGGCATTAGCATATGATGCTCAAAATCATAGAGATTTATTATTTGCTTACACTCCTACCAATACAACTACCGATATTCCTATTAGTCGAAGAGGAGGGTCTGCTATAAGTTATTCACCTGTAACAGACATATTTTTAGAAGATGGAGATTATATACGCCTTAGAAATATTCAGTTAGGGTATAGTTTACCAAAAGATATTTTAGAAAAAAATGGTATTTCAAAACTGAGAATATACCTTGGAGCATCAAATCTACTTACTATAACTGACTATACTGGTTTTGATCCAGAGGTTGGTGGTGATGGTTTATTCTCTAGAGGTTTAGATAGAGGATTAACACCTATCACAGCTTCAGGTAGAATTGGATTAGAAATAGGATTTTAAAAAAAATAGACAAATGAAAAAAATATTTATAATTTTAACCATAATAAGTATCTTAACTTCAGTATCAAGCTGTAAACAAGATGATTTATTAGATGTTGAAAACAGAAACTCTTTAAACGCAGGGAATTTCTGGCGGAATCAAAATGATGCTGAAGCAGGTATTTACTCAGTATATAGTGCTCTTCAATTTAGTGGTGTTATGGGAGGATCTTCTGTCATTAGTTTTGCACTATTATCTGAATCTGGTAGAATTGGAAATGTAGGTGATAGTCCTGAAACTATCGAAATTGATGATGCTTTAGTTAACTCTGCCAATAATAGAATATTTACGATGTGGAGAGATTTATACCGTGTAATATTTAGAGCTAATCAAGTATTAGAAAATGTTCCAAACATAGAAATGGATGAAACTGCCAAAAGAGAAATACTTGGTGAAGCCTATTTCCTTAGAGGAATAGCTATGTTTTGGCTAGGAACAACATTTAATCAAGGTAATGTTCCTTACCCATTGGTGGCTGCTTCTAACCTTGAAGAGACTAGAGGTACCGCAGTACCAAAAGCGCAAGTGTTCGAACAGATCATCGATGATCTATTAAAAGCACAGGAAAACCTTACAGGTAGATCAGATTGGGCAAACGAAGGCCTTCAAGGTAGAGCAACTTGGGGCGCTGCAACTTCTATTCTTGGAAAAGTATACTTATATGAAGAAAATTTCACAAGAGCGGCAGAAGAGTTTAAAAAAGTAATCGATTCTGGTCAATATCAACTTACTGAAAATATAGGAGATAACTTTAACGAAGCAGGAGAACATAATAGAGAATCTATTTTTGAAGTACAATTTTTTGTTAATGTAGAAGATGATGGTGCTTTTGGTGATGGTGAAGGTAGAAACAATGACGAATCTACACTAAGATCAAAATCTTGGGCTAGAGGTTTTGGTGGTTTTAGTAATGTATTTGCTACTCATTTTATCTCTTCTCTTTATCGAAATGAGGTTCTTGATCCAAGTGCACCTATAAATACTCCACTGGTAAATGTTTATGAAGATGGATATGATCCTGATAATAACGAAGCAGATAACGCCGCATTCATTATTCAAGAAGACAGAAGGTTTTCTGTTAGAAGTGAAGCTTCAATGGCTTATGAAGGTGATGGTACTTTATTCTATGGTATTACAACAAGAGGAGCAAATGGTTTTGTTAGGGTTGTTTCTAGAGGTCAAACAAAAAAGTTTATGAATATTTTGGAAAGCGCAGAGCTAAATAATTCTGGGATTAACGAGCGAGTAATACGTTATGCAGATGTACTTCTTATGTACGCAGAAGCACTCCTGAGAAGTCAAGGTGATGCTGGAGTACCTGATGCTCTTACATACATTAATATGGTAAGACAACGATCTGGATTAGTAACTTTAGAAAATTTGTTTAATGGCGTACCAACAGCTCCTATCATTTTAAACACATTTCCAGATTTAAGACCAGATCCTGCTGATACTATGGTAGAAGCTAATGAAAAAATAGCTGAAATCAATACCATAAATGATGGTTTAGATCCAACTCTTAAAATAGAACCACAAGCTCTAAACGCCACAAACATACTCCGCCATTTATTTAATAAGGAACGCCCTGCAGAATTTGCCTGGGAAGGAAGAGGTATCTGTTGGCATGATTTAAGAAGAAGACCTGCAAATATAGGAACTGGTGTTGAGAGAATTAGACAATTAGGCGAAGTTATATATACTACCACAACATTTGACGTGCAAAATTTTGAGCAACTTCCAGAATTCATTGATAACTCACTTCAAGATTTTAGACAGAGAAAAGTCAATTTTAACGAGCAAGATTACTTTTTCCCAATTCCTGCTCAGGAACTTATACAGAATCCAGGATTAAATTCTGGAAACTAATAATAATATTATTTATAAAAATTGTGAATTATGAAAAACATATCTAAAAACGTAATATATATTTGTTTTTGTTTCATTGCGATTTTGTCATGTACTACGAATGAATATGAAGAGCCCGGAGGTACTACAGCAGGTAGAGCTATTGGTATTAATAGCTTTGATAGAGGTCGTACAGGAGAAACCATAGATGTTCGTGTAAATACAAGTATTGTGGATTTCACAGATCTATCACCACTTTCTAGTGGTAGAACCTGGAACATTTCTGGAGGTGCAGTAGATATTATAGGGCAAGATAATAATACTTCTACAACTCTAGAAAAATTTAGCCTTGCTTTTCTAGAAGGAGGAACTACTGTAGAAGTAGTCTTAACACCAAAATTTGAAAAATCAGTTCCAGGACCGGCAGCAATAGAAACATACACATTTAATGTTCTTGACCAGATCACTGCTAGTTTTACTACTGATATTCCAGAAGTTGATGGCACCTTCCAATTAGAAGCTGGGAGTTTAGCCAATTTTACAAACACCAGTAGTGAATTAGAGAGTGCTGAGTGGGTTATTTTTAATAACACTACTAATACTATCAAAGGAGATACTATTAAAACTATTAATGTCGAAAATGAAAGATTTACTTCTTTGGGTTCTTATACTGCAAGACTTAAAGCTTTTGATGAAGAGCCTTTTTCGCAGGACTTTGCATCACTCGATTTTGAAGTAGTCCCTTCTTCACAGCCTCTTTTATTAGAAACCGATCTACAAGAAAATGAAGCCGGTGAAATTACATTACGTTTTTCTAGAGATTTAGATCCGTCATCATTAGATCCTATATCCAGTTATACACTTATAGTAGATGGTACTCCTGCTACAATTAGTTCAGCGGTAATAGATCCAAATAATGCAGCAAACATTATTGTTACTCCAACCTTAAATATTAAAAACACTCAAGTTGCGACGTTAGCATATACTGCAAATAATTTAACATCTTCAGATCTTGCTCCGGCACCATCTTTACCGGCAACAGTAATTGAAACTTTTAGTGCTAATCTTTTTGTAAACACCGATCCTACCTTTGAGGATAATTCGTTTTGGGGACCTTTCCCAACACCAGCTGGTCTTGTAGTACAAGCTGTTAGTCCTGCAGGCAATGGTAGTAATTTTGCCATAGGCGTAACTACCCCGACTGCTGTTGCTACAGGCGATACCCGTTTTGAACTTTTCTCACCAGCCAATTCGATTTCTGTCCCTGGTCCTGGAACTAGATTGAGTCTTCAATTTGATTATAATGTTCCGGCAGCGTGGACAGGTGCTGAGATGAACATAAGATTAACCGGCTCAGGTGTTGGATTTAATGACTTTAGAGCGTTCATTGGCCCAAATAATTTAACAAGAGATGGACAATGGCATACTTTTACAATACCTTTATTAGGTGCAGGTGGTACTGGGTTTGTAGGTCCAGATGATTTCTTAGGACGCTTACAATTCCAAATTATTACTGCGGCTGGTATTGATCCCGTAGAAATTCGTTTAGATAACTTTGTAATAAATAAAGTAGAAGAATAGTTTCTATTCAACATATAACTTTAATCTAATTTTAAATATGGTCGTTATTTCTTAGCGGCCATATTTTTTACCATAAATTACAAAAATTGAGAAGCTCAACATTTTTTTATTTATATCAAATCTAGATCATTTAAATTTATGTAAATTAAAGACTCTTAATTTACAACCTTTTTTATTTCATTATGTATAAATATATTTTCCTATTCTTCCTAATCATTGGTTGTTCTAAGTCAAAAACAGAAAATACCCCTACCTCCTCCTCTACTTTATTCACGTTACTTGATCAAAGTAAGACCAATATTACCTTTAACAACAGTATTTCTGAAGATTATAACAATTTTTTTGGTGTGTTCAACTATGCATATAACGGTGCAGGAGTTGCCATTGGGGATATTAATAATGATGGATTATCTGATATTTATTTTGTAGGAAATCAAGTTGAGGATAAACTATATCTAAATAAAGGTGATTTTACTTTCGAAGATATTACAATCAAGTCTGGTATTAAACAAAAAAAAGCATGGCATAACGGAGTCGTTATGGCAGATGTTAATGGAGATAATCTTTTGGATATCTATATCACTGTTGGCGGATGGAATGAAACCAAACAAAATCGAAAAAACCTACTGTATATAAATCAAGGTAATGCTACATTTAAAGAAGAAGCGCAATTTTATGGAATTGCAGATCATGGATTCTCTTTAATGGCTTCCTTTTTTGATATGGATAATGATAACGACCTAGATTTATATGTTACTAATAGACCTAATCAATTCTTTTTAGGAATAGAAGCAGTCGTAAAAGGTAAAAAACAAATACCAAATAATTATAGTGACAAACTTTATAAAAATGATAATGGAAAATTTATAGATGTTAGTAGTACAAATGGTATAACAAATACTTTAGGGTATGGTCTCGGAATAGTTACTAGCGATCTTGATAAAGATGGGCATACTGATATCTATGTTGGAAATGATTTTTTTGAAAATGACTATTATTTCAAAAACAAAGGTGTTGGTGTTTTTAATGAACAGATTGATCAATTTTCTAATCATATTTCTTACTTTACTATGGGAGTGGATGCTGTCGATGTAAATAATGATGGCTTTGAGGATCTTTTTTCATTAGATATGTATCCCAATGATTATGTTCGTGCTAAAACCACAATGGCTCCAATGGATGTCCAATCATACAATAAAATACTCAAACATGGATTCTATAATCAATACATGCACAATGTATTAAACTTAAATAATGGCAATGGTTTTTTTAGTGATGTAAGTCAACTTGCTGGTGTTAATAGTACAGATTGGAGTTGGGCATGTTTGGGAGCAGATTTTGATAACGATGGCGATAATGATATTTTTGTATCTAACGGATATAAAAGAGATTTATGGGATAGAGATGCTAATAACAAAAGAAATGAATACACTTCAAAACCTGTTGATAGAAATAAAACTCCCAACCAAATTATTAAAGAAGTAGTTAATTTATACCCATCGGTTAAACTTCGAAATTACATATTCGAAAACCAAGGTGATTTATCATTTACAAATAGAGCAACCGACTGGGGTTTAAAAGATTTAAGTTTCTCTAATGGCGCCGCATATGGAGACTTAGATAATGATGGAGATTTAGATTTAGTTGTTAATAACATAGATGATGAAGCATTTATCTATCAAAACACAACCGAAAACCTTACCAAAAATAATTTCCTGAAAGTAAAATTAAATGGACCAAAGTTAAATTCAAATGGTTTGGGTGCAAAAATTACTATTTTTCATCAAGATAGTATTCAATTTAAAGATTTTAAAACCGTAAGAGGATATTTATCTTCTGTAGCTCCTATAGTACATTTCGGATTGGGTCAAATAAAAACTATTGATTCTTTATCTGTAGTTTGGACGGATGGAAAACAAAATATTTTAAGAGATATCAATGTAAATCAACAAATAGTAATTAAGTATAAAAATGCTATTCATACTGCGATTAAGGAAGAAAAAAACAAATCTCAGTTATTAACAGATATAACTAATGAAATTTTTAAATCTCCTTTACATCATATAGAAAATGAATATGATGATTATAAAAATCAAATTTTGTTGCCCCATAAACTTTCTACTTTAGGACCTGCCCTTGCCATAGGTGATATCAACAATGATGGGCTAGAAGATTTTTTTCTAGGCGGAAGTAAAGGTTATTCTTCTCAAATCTATCTTCAAACAAAGGATAGCAAATTTATAATAAAAGAGCAACCTGAGTTAGTGAACGATCAGGAACAAGAAGATGTTTTTGCTTCCTTTTTTGATGTCGATAACGATAACGATTTGGATTTATATGTAGTTAGTGGTGGTAATGAATTCGAGTCTGAAAATAAATTTTACAACGATCGTTTATACTTAAACAATGGTTCTGGCAATTTTACAAAGTCATCTAGTTTACCTCAAATAAACACTAGTGGTTCTTGTTTGGTTCCTATAGATTTTGATAATGATGGAGATCTGGATTTATTCATAGGAAGTCGACACACACCAAGAAAGTATCCTAAACCTTCATCAAGTTTTATCTTGGAAAACAGAAATGGAAAATTTATCGACGTAACAAACACTATTGCTCCAGAATTAAAAGATTTAGGTATGGTTACTTCTGCAATTAGTAGTAATATAGATACTGATCAAGATAAAGAATTATTAATTGTTGGAGAATGGATGAAAATACATGTCTTCAAATGGAAAAACGGAAAGTACAATGATATCACAGATGATTTGGGACTTGCAAAAACACACGGATGGTGGAATCGTATCGAAGCTAATGATATTGATAATGATGGAGACATGGATTTTGTAGTCGGTAATCTGGGGTTAAACTATAAATTTAAGGCCTCAACAGAAAAGCCTTTCTATATATTTGCTAGCGACTATGACCAAAATGGAACTCAAGATGTTTTTCTTGCCAAAAAACTGGATGATAAACTAGTACCTATTAGAGGAAAACAATGTTCTACAGAACAACTTCCTGGTTTAGAAAAAAAGTTTCAATCCTATAAAGAATTTGCAAATGCAGGATTATTTGACATCATAGGCAAAGACCAAGAATCTGCTTTAAAATATCAAGCGGAAATATTTGCAAGTATTTTCCTAATAAATGACAATGGCAAATTCATAATTAAAGAGCTACCGACACAAGCACAATTCTCTGTTATTAACGGGATTATTATTGATGATTTTAATCAAGATGGTATAAAAGATATGTTGCTTGGGGGAAATCGTTTTGAAGTTGAAATAGAAACTACCAGATCAGATGCATCTATTGGACTTGTCCTTTTAGGTACTAAAACAGGAAAATTTAAAGCTCAAAGCTATCATCAAAGTGGTCTTTTTATTCCTTATAATGTTAAAAACATTAAAAAAATTAAATTATCAAATAATAAAAATGGAGTTCTTGTTGCATCTAATAATAGTCATCTAAAATGCTATATCGTCAATTAATCTTCAAACCAATATCTGTTATGATACACCTCTGATTTTTGTATAAAAAATACAGGAACAACATACCAAGCATTAAAAAGAAAAAATAGCATAGATGGTTAAAAAACATTTGTTCTACAAAAACAAACATCTGTAATTTAGAAATTCTTAAAATAATTGCAGATTTATGATATAATTAAAAACTGACTACGCACATCTTATGAGATCAAACCTACCTACTCTTTTTAAAACTATTTTATTTGTAACCATCTCTTTAGTTTTTTATAACTGTAATACTGATACCAAAGAAAAACCAATACAAATAGAAAAAGCACCTAGTAAAGAATCATCTACACCACCAAAATATAAATGGCAAGATATTACGTTATCAAATGAAGAACGTGCGGATGCATTAATTAGCGAACTTACTTTAGAAGAAAAAGCTTCTCAGATGTTAGACGTTTGCCCTGCTATTGAGCGTTTAGATATTCCAGAATACAATTGGTGGAATGAAGCTTTACATGGTGTGGCTCGAAATGGTAGAGCTACCGTTTTTCCTCAAGCAATTGCTTTTGGAGCTACATTTGATGAAAATTTAATACAACGAGTGGGAAATGCTATCTCTGATGAAGCGAGAGCAAAATATAATGAAGCTATTAAAATTGGAAACCGAAGTAGATATGCTGGGTTAACATTTTGGTCTCCTAATGTTAATATTTTTAGAGATCCAAGATGGGGACGTGGACAAGAAACCTATGGAGAAGACCCTTTCTTAACAAGTCGAATAGGTGTCTCTTTTGTAAAAGGTCTACAAGGGGATCATCCAAAATACATGAAAGCAGCAGCTTGCGCCAAACACTACGCAGTTCATTCTGGCCCAGAAGAATTAAGACATGAATTTGATGCAGTAGTTTCAAAAAAAGATCTTTTTGAAACATATTTACCAGCGTTTAAGGCACTAGTTCAAGAAGCAAAGGTCGAAGGTGTGATGGGCGCTTATAATAGAACAAATGGAGAACCATGTTCTGGTAGCCCTTACCTGTTACAAGATATATTGAGAAAAGACTGGGGTTTTAATGGATATATAGTATCTGATTGTTGGGCAATAGCCGATTTTCATACCTATCATAAAGTAACCAATACCCAAGAAGAATCAACCGCACTTGCGCTTAAAAGTGGTACTAATATAAACTGCGGAAACGTATATTCTAATATAAAAAGTACTTTAAATCAAGGGTTAATTACTGAAGAATTATTAAATCAAAGACTCAAAGAAAATTTATTAACTCGTTTTAAACTTGGGCTCTTTGATCCCATTGGTTCAAACCTCTACGATACTATAAAAGCAGATGTTATTGATTCTGATAAGCACAGAAAAATAGCACTTGAAACTGCTCAGAAATCTATTGTTTTACTTAAGAATAAAAACAATGTACTTCCTATAAAAAAAGATATTCGAACAGCATATATAGTTGGTCCTAATGCTTCTAATGAAGAAGTACTACTTGGTAATTATTATGGTGTAACAAGTAGTACACAAACTATCTTGGATGGTATCGTAGGAAAAGTTAGTCCGGGAACAAGTATCAACTATAAATCTGGTGTTTTACCATTTAGAGATAATGTAAACCCTATTGACTGGTCTACTGGGGAAGCAAAAAAGGCTGATGTTTGTATTGCTGTTATGGGAATATCTGCTCTATTAGAAGGCGAAGAAGGTGAAGCTTTGGCCTCTTCTGAAAAAGGTGACAGAACTAGCTTAAAATTACCTCAAAATCAAATCGATTATATCAAAAAATTAAAAAAGGATAGTGACAATCCATTAATTCTGGTTTTAACTGGAGGTAGTCCTATTGCAATTCCAGAAATTCATGATTTAGCAGATGCTATTCTTTTTGTTTGGTATCCTGGTGAAGAAGGTGGTAATGCTGTTGCAGATGTCTTATTCGGTGATGTTGTTCCTTCAGGAAAACTTCCAATTACTTTTCCTAAATCAGTAGATCAATTGCCTCCATATGAAAATTATGATATGAAAGGTAGAACTTATAAATACATGATTCAAGAGCCATTGTATCCATTTGGTTTTGGATTATCATATACTCAATTTCAATATAAGAATTTAGCTATAGATGATCAATTTAATGTATCAGCACAAATAAGCAATACAGGAAATATCGAAGCCGAAGAAGTCGTTCAATTATACATAAGCTCTCCTCTTGCTGGTAAAGGAGATCCCATTTATGACCTAAAGTCATTTAAAAGAGAAAAACTTAAACCTGGTGAAACAAAAAATATAACTTTTAAACTAAATATAGATAATTTCAATCAATTTGATGAAAATGGCAAGGAAATTTTAAGAGATGGAAATTATACAATCTATGTTGGTGGAACGCTACCTTCTCAACGAAGTCAGGATCTAGGTGCTACACCTGTAATTACAAAAGAAATAAATATTAAAAAATAGCTGACTGGAGGTATGTTTTATACCTAAAGTTAATTTTAAACCTGGAAATTAAAAATTAAAATTCCGAAATAAAATCAGACGTAAGCATTAAGTATTAAATGTTATATTAATAAATAATCTTTTTAATCAATAAGAAATTTACAAGGGATATTATGAATAAATGATTATTCTGAAATAGATAATTTATTTTATTTTTTGAATGAGACTCTATTTTTCTTTTTTTCAATAAAAATGAGCCAAAAGACATCCTATGCTAAACGAAATGTTTGAAAAATATTTAACGAATTAATGTATTTATTACATTTATTACAATAATACACCCAAACCAATGTAATATTCTATTTAACAAATACTTAACCGATAAATTTTTGTTATATTGTAAGTATTAAAACATAAGTTAAATACAATTTATTTTAAAATCTGCAGATCAAAAAAAGCTTCTGATGCATAGAAGCGATAATTAATTTTTTAAACCAAATTTTTAATAGTTTTCACAATTTATTTGTGTTAACAGAAGATCTATTGCTTTATACGAAAACGTTTTCGTTAAGAAACATTTGTCTTAATTAATCAACATAGTAATGAATTATAAAAATGCATATCAATTTAGAATTATGTTTTGAAGCATTACAATCAAAACATAATATCATTATGCCTTAACTAAACTATAATTTAAACACAAACAAAATGAAACAACTAAACACAAAAACACTTATTGGAATTCTATTTTTCTTAATATCTCCTTTATTAACATTTGCGCAACCACCCGGCAGTGGCTGGGGCAACCCCGTATTTCAAGATGATTTTAACGGAAATTCTTTAAACTCAAGTAAGTGGAGAGTAAAGAACAACGGCGGTAATGGAACAGGCGAAGGACAGTTTAAAGCCAATATGGTAAGTGTAGCTAATGGTATTTTGACTATTAAAAACGACCTTGTCAGCGAAGGAACAGCTGGAAGAAGAGGAGGATGGGTAGATTCCAAAATAAAGTTTGGAAACGGTGGGGCTTTTCCGAAATATGGATATTTTGAGGCTGATATAAGAATAAATCGCCAAGGTATTAATTTTAACTGGATAGGCGGAAAAATCTGGCCAACATGGTGGCTTTGGGAAGGTGGACAAAGCAATTATATACCTACCGAGTTTGATATCATGGAATATAGTAGATGGACCAATTTTAAAGCAAATGGTAATGCAACCAGCTCACATCACTACAGAAACAAAGCTGCTATTGGACCTGGTGGTGCTAAAAAATTCGCTATTACCGACAAAAATTCACCCAGAGATGAATTTAATTGGCACAGGTGGGGTTTACTTTGGACTCCTACTAAAATTACATGGTACTACGATGGCGTACCTTTTGGCTCTTCGGATCGTCCAGCGGATGCAGCTCAAGAAACTGTACCTTTAAAATTGATTTTTTCTTCAAGTCCACACGTGGTAACTCATCCTGATACTCCGCCCAGATTTGCACCAAAAGTATCTGACATTCTTCCTTCTTTTCAAGTTAGGTCAGTAAGAGTTTGGCAAGGTGGTAATCCTGGCAGTAGTGGTGGAGGAAATAATGGTGGAGGTAATGGAACTATTGTTAAAATTCCGGGAACACTTGAAGGTGAAAATTACAAAACTTTATCTACTGGAGTAAGAGTGGTAAATATTCCAAATAATAAAAAAGCGCTTGGATATATTAAAAATAATTCATGGTCTGAGCACTATATTGATGTCCCAGCTCCAGGAACCTATGCTATAGACGTATATGCATCTTCTGGGGGTAGCGGAGGCACTATAGATTTTACTATTAATGGAAATGCATTAGGAAAATTAGATGTTCCAAAAACCAATAACTGGAATGACTACAAAAAAGTTTCAACAGGAAATATTTTTATTAATGCAGGAATAAAAACAGTTCGCCTTGTTTACAAAGGTGCTGGTCCATATTTATTTAATATCGACGGATTTGTATTCAGGAATACTTCTTCGAGCAGAAGTGCATTTATTGGTCCGTTAAAAGAACCAACGGTTAATCAAATAGAAATTTATCCAAATCCATCAAAAGGAAATTTCAACATTGATTTTAACCAAAAAATTAGTTATGTCACTGCAATATTAACGGATGTTAGTGGAAGAATTGTATATCGAGAAGTCTTAGAAAATACAACAAGTCAATCTATAAATATACAAGAATTACCACGTGGTATGTATATACTTAATTTGCAAGGAAAAGATATAAACTTACAAGACAAACTAGTGATCGAATAAAAGCGATCTCATTAATGATTTATATACTAAAAAAAACATCCCTGAATTATTAGATTCAAGGGGTGTTTTTTCAATAATAGTATTAAAAACAGACCCGAATTGGTAGCTGTATTAGAATAGACATATCATCAATAAATAACAAATATTGAAAAGGATATTAAAGCAATAAAGTAACTAACTTAAACGATGACCAACAATTGAAAAATAATAGAGCTCAAACATTCAAAGCTTACCTAAAAGTATTTATATGCTCAACCATAAAGGAAAAAGAATTAACGAACAATTAAAACTCGTTAAAGAATAATCAAATTCGGTTTCCCCAACCACTGCAAAACACCTTTGTAAATGTATACCCCATACAGAGGTGTTTTTTATATACAAAAATGAAGTGGAGGTTATTTTAGCTTTAAAATTCTATATTTTATTCACTTCTCAAATACATATGTTATATAAATGCAAACATCTGTCACCAGGAAGTTTCTATCTAAATCAGAATTTAGCAAAAAAAGAATGTAAGTATAGAACTTATATCTTTAAACAAATAGCCTAGAAATCTTTACTGTTATGAAGAAATATACTTTCTTATTTTATTTTTGCTTTATCTGTATATATACATTTGGCCAAAATCCTCTTGTTACACATATGTATACAGCAGACCCTACTGCCCGTGTATTCGATGACAAACTATATATATATCCATCTCATGATATCGTGCCAAAACCTGGAGGAAAGGCTCCGAAGTTTTGTATGCCTGATTATCATATTTTCTCTCTTGAAAACGGATCTACCTGGAAAGACCACGGTAGAATACTTGATCAAAACGAAGTACCTTGGGGTAAAAAAGATGCATATGGGATGTGGGCTCCTGATTGTATAAAAAAGGGAGATACTTATTACTACTATTATCCTGCTCCTCCCGAAGATGGATCTTTTTTTAGACGAATTGGAGTAGGTACTTCAAAAAGTCCTACAGGACCATTTAAATGGGAAGAAAACTATATTGCTGGTGTTAAGGGTATTGATCCTGGTTTACTTTTGGACGATAATGGTAAAGCTTATTTATATTATGGTGGCGGAGATGATATCTATGTCGTTCAACTAAAAGATAATATGAAAGAAATAACAGGAAAACCTATTAAAGTAGAAGGTTTACCTTCTAGTTACAAAGAAGGATCATTTCCTTTTAAACATAATGGGGTTTATTACTATACATTTGCCCATGTTTTTCCTGAAGAAGGATATACCATTGGTTATGCAACTAGTGATAGTCCATTGGGCCCTTTTACTTATAAAGGAAAAATAATGGATAACATAGGAAACGGAACAAATCATCACTCCATAGTAAAATATAAAGGAAAATGGATTTTATTTTATCACTGGTGGGAAATTAGCGGATATAGCAGGCTTCGTTCTATGCGAGCGGATTATATGGAATTTAAAGAAGATGGGACTATCAAAAAAGTAAAACCGACCTTAAGAGGAATTGCAAAACCAACTGTAGGAGATACTATTCAGATTGATCGATATAATGAAATCAGAGAAGCCAAAACTGCCTTTGTAGGTGGCAATGAACCTAAAGGTTGGATGGTTTGTGATACAAGAATGATGGGGTATGTAAAATTTAATGATGTCGACTTTGGCAAAGGTACAGCCAAAAGTATTGCTGCACGCTTTTCGTGTGGACAAAGAAATGGTAGTTTTGAAGTTAGATTAGACAACCCTAAAGGTAAACTCATAGCCGATTTTCCTCTACATTTCACTGGAGGATGGAATACCTGGGAAACCATGGAAGCAAAAATCAAAGAAAAGGTAACAGGTGTTCATAATATCGTTGTTGTCTTTAAATCATTATGGGGAGCAGATAAAATTGCAAATCTTAATTGGTTAATTTTAAAAGATTAAACAAACATCTTATTTAATGATTTATATAAACAAAAAAATCCTGAATCAGTCTTCAGGATTTTTTTGCCCACAATACTTTTTAATAATAATAGTCCCAAAAATCATATTTCTCTCCATAAATATTTTCTTTCTTATCTCCTAATTCGATAGCTTTATCTTTCATTTCCCTTTTCATCTGAAGAAGCAACTCTTTATACTTAGATTGAAATGATAAATCTATAGTCTCCCAAGGATCTTTTTTTACATTAAAAAGTTGTGTCACTCTAGAACCAGATTCAAATTCTCCTTTTCTCTTATTAAAATCTTTTGCGCGAACATATTCAATCAATTTATATTCTCCTTTTCTATATGCTCTTTGAAATTGTTTATAAGCGTGATAAGTAGTTTTTCTATGCTCTGTCGTTTCCTGTTTTATAACTGGTAATAAACTCTTGCCAGTTACAGAATTAGGTATAGCTACATTTGTAATTTCACAAATAGTAGGAAAAATATCATGAATATAGTTATATGTTTCTATCTTTTTTCCTTTATTTTTTATTACTCCACCAGCTAAAATAAAAGGGACATGTACTCCATCCTCATCATAAATATTCTGCTTTCCTATCAAACCATGATTTCCCACAGCTAAACCGCTATCTCCTGCTAAAACAATAAGTGTATTTTTATAATCACCGCTTTCCTTTAAGGCTTCAATCACTTTCCCAATCTGAGTATCTAAATGGGTGATTATCGCATAATAATCTGCAAGATGCTGCTGTGCTACTATTTTAGTTCTAGGCCATGGAGCTAATTCCTCATCCCGTAACACCATATGACCATTGTCAAACGGGTGTTGCATCATATACGATGGTGGTAACTTTATATTTTCTGTTTGATACTTATTTCTATACACTTCTGGTGCCTGACGAGGATCATGAGGAGCATGAAAAGCCAAATACATAAAAAAAGGTTGTTTTTTATCGTAGTTGGCGATAAATTCTGAAGCGCTTTCTGCAAAAATTTCGGATGTATGAGGCCCATTATTCTCTGTTCCTATAGGACCTCTTTTATCTTTTGTATTTAGGGCTCTGCGAACTAATTTACCTTTGTTATTATAAGTTAATAAATAAGCATCATCTTTTTTATATTCTCCCCTTTTATCCCAATCCCATAACGGCATTCTAAAATGATCTGTAAGATAAACTCCTCTCCCCATAATTCTATCTCCAGAATCAAATGATCGACTTAGGGACTTGTTATCCTGATGCCATTTTCCGACAATATGTGTATAATACCCTGCTTTTTTAAATGTTTCTCCGATGGTAATGTGTTCTTTTGGAATAACATGCCCCTGCCCTTCTAAATCAAACAAATTTCTTCCTGATAATAACATAGCTCTACTAGGTATACAAGTTGCACCAGAAAATGCTCCCATTAAATAGGTATTGGAAAATGAAACACCTTCATTTACAAGATTATCCATATGAGGAGTTTCTACTTGCTGATTGCCTAAAGCATGGATTCCTGTGTATCGATGATCATCTGTATAAATGACTAAAACATTAGGCTGGTTAGTATTACTTTTTTGTGCTTTTACAGATGGGAACGATAATAATAAAAAAATCATTATTACTAAATCTGTAATTTTATATTGTAAGTTCATTTTACTGCTTTTTCACATTTTCTACACCGTCATTTATGCTATATATCACATCATCAAAAATTATAGATGCTCTTTCATCTGTATTTTCTAAATTAAAATTCATGCCAGACATTTGGATATTCTTTATATGTCGACCAAAAAGACCATATGCGGGTAATGCCTCAAAAAAACTGAATTCTGGATATTTATCAATTTGCTCACTTACCTCCTTCAATTCTGAAATTTTCCCTTTTCCAGGAAGTGTAATATCAACATTTTGAAGTTTTATTTTTCCTATTCTATGATTGGGAGTTCCCGTCATAAAAATACCACTAGGAGGAGACACTCTTGATTTTTCTATATCTCTGGTTGTTGCTATTATATTTTTAATATTAATATTATCAATAGAACCTACTTTTTGTTTTTCTGCATCTCTATAGGTTCGTAAACGTTCCCCCAAACGAATAAAAATTGGCATATCTACTTGGTTCATTGTTATATTTTGAATATCAATATCGTGTATATTACCGCCGTCAACACTTAATATTTTTATACCTCCTCCTTTTGTATCTTCTATTCTACAATCTGAAATATGGATATCATAAAAATCTCCCATTGATTCTGTTCCAAATTTTAAAGCACCCCATTCACTTTTTAAAGTACAGTTTTGTACTTTGATATCATATGTTGGTAGCGGACTGGTTGTCTTAAAACAAATAGCATCATCTCCTGTGTCAATTCTACAGTTTTTAATAACCGCATTAAAGCTGGAATCCAAATCTATACCATCATTGTTATGATTTGCATGACTATAAATACTTATATTATCAACATCTATTGCGTTAGATTGATAAAAATGACATGTCCAGGCAGCAGGCTGTCGTAATTCTATGTCTTTAATTTTGATATTTGATGATTTAACAAATCGCAATAAGAAAGGACGATTGGTGCCAAATTTTTTATTGTTAGAAGTAATGCCCAAAATTTTCTTTTTTGCTAAAATGTTCTCATATGTAAAAGCAGTTCCATTTCCATCTATAATCCCTTTACCCACAATCCCAATATTAGAAGCCTCTATACTGCCAATAAGACAATTTCCTCGTTCTTGTCCTGTTGCATCAACGAATGTGTCTATACTTTGATAATCATATGGATTAGAGCTACCAACTAGTTTAGCATCTTCACTAATATGAAGTGTTACGTTATCTTTTAGCAAAATTGTTCCGCTTATGTAAATACCTTTTTTAAATATTACAATCCCTCCTCCTTTTTGACTGCAATCATCAATAGCCTTTTGAATTTCCAATGTATTCATGTGTAGACTATCCCCTTTTGCTCCATAATCAGTAACATCAAATTGACCAGATTTTGTAGAACAAGATATCATTGCAAAAGCTACTATAAATACTAAAAAAATGATCTTTTTATTCATCAATTTATTTTATTTTTAGAATAGTATTCTATTAATTCCTTCAGAATTATATCATAAACAAGTATATAAAATCAGTAATACCATTTTTCAATTTATATGGTATCCTATCGTTTTAGTTCTATACTTTGAGTTCTATTATTTCTTCTTTACAATTTGTTTTTCTGAAATAGGTTTCCCATCAGTAAATACATTACTAATTTCACCATTAACAACATCATCAAAAACAATTGGAGGTCTTTTATCACTATCCTTTATTTTTAAATGAACATTATCAATATGTAGTCCTTTGATATGTCTTGCATAAATACCATATGATGGTAATGTCCCTACTAAATGAAACTCTGGCCACCAACCATCAAGAACATCCAAAGTATACTCTTTGATATTTGCTTTTTGAGCATCTTGAAGCGTGCCTCCTCCAGCAATTGTCATTTGTATATCTTCTAATAGAACATTTTCAATATAATGTCCTGTTATACCAGTAATAAATATCGCAGAATTCTTATCTAATTCGGTATTATCCACTACCATACCTCTAAATATAAAATCATGCATAGATTTCGTAGGGTACATTTCTTCTGGTGCATCTACACATGCTTTTTGTTGCGCAAAAGTCATAAAAATGGGGCGTGGCACATTTTTCATGACTAAGTTAGAGAATACCATATTTTTCATTTCTCCACCTTCATTCATCTGAATCTTTAATCCTGAATCATCTATATTACTAAATGTACAATTGCTTACCGTCACAGACTCAAAATTTCCCCTAGAAAGAAGGCCTATTCGCATACCTGCCCACTTACTTTCGAATGTACAGTTAGTAACCACTATATTTTTACAAGGAATGTTAGGTTGAGAGGCTTGTAAACAAATAGAGTCATCACTAGTATTAAAAGAACTATTAGCAACACGAACATTAGAACATCCATCAAAATCAAGCCCATCTCCATTATGGTTAACACGGCTATGAATCCTGATACCATCTACAGTGATTTCATTACAATACAAAAATGCAGAAGTCCATGCAGCTGGATTAATAATTGTTATATCTCTTACATGAATATCATTACTATTCATAAACCTAATAAGCATCGGCCTTCCGGTTTTATTTGTAAAGTTTTTTGGATAACCATTACCATCAATGGTTCCGTACCCTTCAATGGCAATAGATTTTGCTTCATTAGCAAAAATCAAACAACGATCCATGTGAGGTTCGTTCTTATACATATTCTTATGTGTTTTATCAGAATAATCCTCTATATCCGGGCTTCCCAATAACACTGCTCCGTTTTCAACATAAAGGGTAACAAAATCTTTTAGAAAAATAGTTCCTATAACTACTGTTTTGCCTGCCGGAATTACAACTTTACCTCCTCCATTTTTTGTTGCTGCATCTATTGCTGATTGTACCGCTTGAGTATCTTTTTGTATACCATTTCCTTTTGCTCCAAAATCTAATACATTATATTCTTTTGCATTGATTTGTAAACAAAAACTTAATAATAAAAAAGTTATAATTAGTTTCATTCTATACTTTTTAGTGAGGTTTTTTAGCCTCCAATTTACTATCTTCTGTATATCTTAAAACGTTAGGAATTCCAGTTCCCCGAGCTTTTGTAATTTCAGTCTTCCAGGCTAATTTTAACTCTTGTAAAACGGAAGCATATTTATCTTGATCGATTAAATTATGAAGTTCTTCAGGGTCATTTTTAAGATGGTATAATTCTTCATAAACCGGTTCTTCTCCTTGAAGGGGTGACTCAATAAAACTTTGATACATAGCTATATCACTATCATGCACTGAGTACAACATTTTATTAACATTGATTCCTAGTTGATTAGCTGTTTCTATCTTTTTCAATGCTGAGAAATTAGTATTCTCATAATATCGAATATATTTCCATTCTTTATTTTGTACAGCCTCACAGCGAGGGTTACCAAATTGAGTTGACCATAAGTTTTCTGTAAAAACATATGATCTTACACTATCATTCCCACCATTAATCAATGGTAAAATATCTTTACCTTGAAATGTTTCAGGAATCTTAATTCCTGCCATTTTTAACATTGTTGGAGCTATATCAATACTTTGAACCAATGCATTACTTGTAATTCCTCTAGTTTTTTTATGATAAAAAGGATGCATGATAATTAATGGAACATGTGTTGTTTTTTCATAACATAATGCCTTTCCTCCAATACCTTGTTCTCCCATAAACAATCCATGATCTGAAGTAAAAATAAGTACTGTATTTTTATCCAGTTTTAGATCTTTAAGTCTTTTTCTTAAATCTCCAATGAGATTGTCAATCCCTGTCATTGCTTGTAATTGACGTATGTATCTCTCTTTTACTCCCTCTGGAGTTTCTACATAATTATATCCTATCTGTCTGTTTTCTACCTTAAATAAATCTGAGGGTAGCTTCGGAGTTTTTATATCACTTTTTGCTATGTAATTCTTAGGTAAAGGAATGGTTAAATCTCTATATAAAGTTTTATACATTTCATTATCAGTTGCCTTCAATTTCATTGTACTAGTACTTGCCCCATGAGGTAGATTAAAATTAACGGAAAGCAAAAACGGCTTATTTTTTGGTCTGTTTTTCAAAAAATGAACAGCTCCTTTTAATCTTTGCTCATTAGTATCCAAAAAATCTTCAACGCCTTCATTAATAATTTCTATTTGGGTATCACTAACTGCATCATTAAAAATTTCATGTCGATCTTTTGGATAAAATGATAAGTGACCGTGACCTGCATACCAGTAATCAAAACTTTTTTCCATTAAACCACTTTCATACCCTCCTTTTCCGATCGGTGCATGGTTTTTTCCTATCCAACCTGTATAATATCCCGAATTTCTCATAATTACTGGATATGATTTTTCCCAAGCCTTATTAGAAACACTAGTCCCCGAATTAAAATTTACAGCATGTTTACGTTCAAATTGACTTAATAAAATAGAAACTCTACTTGGTGTACAGATAGCACTGGTAATATGTGCATTCTCAAATAACACCCCTTCTTTAGCTAATTTGTCTAAATTAGGGGTTTTCACTATGGTGTTACCTGTGCACCCCATATAGCCATAAGGCTGATCATCTGTAAGAATAAAAATAAAATTGGGCTTTTCCTGAGCAATGCTATAACCAAACGTGATAACATAAATTAACCCAAAAATTGCTGATTTTAGTTTTACACATAGCTGCCGCATCTTTTACTATTTTGTTTTCACAATTATCGTTTCTGATTTTAAGCCTTCTGAAGAGGCTGTAATTTTAATTTCTCCAGCATCATTTTTTGACTTTACAACCAATAAACATAATCCATTAAAGGCTTTTCTATGATTTGCTTGAAATGAAGTTATTGCAGTTTGATCACCGTTATCTACAGCTGCAAGGGTTCCCTCTCCTGTAACTTCAAAATTCACATCATTTGCTGCTATTGGGCATAAATTTCCTGATACATCTTCTATCTTTACTGTAATAAAAGATAGATCGTTTCCATCTGCTTTAATCTCTGTTCTATCTGCTATTAAATGTATTTTTGCAGGTGATTCTGCTGTTTTAATCTCTTTTTCAGCAACTGCTTTTCCATTTTTATACCCTATTACTTTTATACTTCCTGGCTGATAAGGTACATCCCAGGAAAGGCGATATTTTGAGGTATACATTCCTTTTTCAAAATCATGAAACTCTGCAGGAACTTTTGTTGTATCCACCCCTTTTACTTTCTTACCTAACGATTTTCCATTTACAATTAATTCAACTTCGTCACAGTTGGTATAAGCATATACTGGTATAACATCTCCTTCTTTACCTTCCCAATTCCAGTGTGGCAGAACATGCACCATAGGTTCTGTAGTCCATTGGCTTTGATATAAGAAGTATCTATCTTTTGGGAAACCACATAAATCTACAGGAGCAAAATAAGAAGATCGTGAAGGCCAATCCAGTGTCCAACGTCCATTCGTACTATTATCTTTTCCTGCATATGGCGTTGGCTCTCCTATATAATCAAAACCTGTCCAAATGAACTCTCCCAAAGAGAATGGGTTTTTCTCCTGAGCATCAAATTCTGCATCAGGAAGATATGCCCATGGCGGCCCTACAACTCCATCATAACTAGATACATGGTTTGTTTCTTTTTGTACTGCAGCTTCGATTGGAAAATGATACACTCCTCTGCTACTTGTCTGCGAAGACGTTTCAGAACCATACAGAATCATATTTGGATTTTGTTCTTTTATTTCGGTATAGCTCAAAGGCCAATAATTCATTCCAACAATATCAACTTGATATGCTAGTTTATTAACAAAAGGCGCAGGATAATAATTGAATCCGATAGTCGTAGGCCTTGTATTATCTTCATCATGACAAATGTCATTGAGGTGTTTTGTTAATTTCCATCCATCCTCTTTACTCTGCTCTAATATTTCATTTCCAATACTCCACATAATGACAGAAGGATGATTACGATCTCTTTGTATCATATCTCGTAAATCTTTCTCATGCCATTGGTCAAAATATTTATTGTATCCATTGGGCACTTTACCCATTTTCCACTCATCAAAAGCTTCTACAATTACAACAATTCCTAATCGATCACAAACCTGTAATAATTCAGGCGAAGGTGGGTTATGACTTGTTCTTAATGCATTCACTCCCATGCTTTGCATAATTTGCATCTGTCTTTCTTTGGCTCTATAATTAATAGCTGTCCCTAAAGCTCCTTGATCATGATGCATACAGACACCATTAAGCTCTACTTGTTTTCCATTTAGGATAAATCCTTTATTAGCATCAAAATCTATCGTTCTAACTCCAAATTCGCTATCATAACTATCCACTATATTTCCGTCGATAAGTACATTACTACTTGCTGTATATAAAACAGGAGTTTTAATATCCCATCTTTTAGGTTTAGCAATCTTAATAGTTTGAGTTATATCTTTTTCAGCAGATTTTTGGATTACTACAGATGATGAATTTGAACCCACCACTGTTCCTTTTTCATCTTTAAGAATAGTTTCCAGAACAATATCTGATGAAGACATATTTGCATTCTTAATCGTCGTTTTGATGCTAACTGTAGCTTGTTCATCAGTAACTTCTGGAGTTGTTATATACGTCCCCCACTGCGGAACATGTACTAAACTATTTATTTTTAAACGTACATTTCTATAGATTCCTGCACCTGGATACCATCGTGCAGCCAAATCTTCTGGTGATAATTGTACTGCGATAACATTATCTTCACCAAATTTGATATGTGGAGTTAAATCAAATTCGAATCCAATATAGCCATAAGGTCTTTCTCCTATATAAGTTCCATTAAGCCATACTTTAGCATTGTTCATAGCACCATCAAACTCTATAGATATTCGTTTGCTACTATATTTCTTATCAACTGTAAAATGTTTTCTGTACCAAGCTTCTCCATATACAGGTAAACCTCCTGTTCTCAAATCACTTCCTTTTTTGAATGGCCCTTCTATTGCCCAATCATGAGGTAAATTCAATTTTCTCCAACTAGAATCGTCTAAAGAAACGTTTTGTCCATTATCAACCGTATCCTTTAAAAAAAGCCAATCTGAGTTAAAGTTTTGATCTGAAACTGACAGTTCTTTTGACGTTTTATCTTTGGTACAAGATGCAAATAAACATCCTATAGTAAGAATTATAATTAACATCGATGATTTAAAAGTATTCATAGGTAACATTTTAATCTTATTATAAATTGTAGGAAATCAAAACTTCATTATCCCTAGTATTCAATAACTTAAAAAAATAAAAACTAACTTTTTTTATTCTTTATTTTTTCTAATTCACTTTTAAGTTCTGCTACTTTTTCCGGATATTGAGTAGCTAGATTGTTTTTTTCTGAAGGATCTTCTTCAAGGTTATATAACTGAGGTGAATACATATGCCCTCCTTCAATGTTTTTAACTTTTTCTATAAAGTCTGGTATTGTTTTTTCTTCAGGAAACGGATCAATATACTTCCAATTGCCTTTTCTTAGGGATAAAGTGTATGACTCTTCTAACAAATACTCTCTTCCTTCTTTTTCTTGAGATGATAATAAAACAGGGAGTATATTTTGGCTATCTATTGCTGCGTTATCAGTAATAGGTTGTTTAATCAAATCAGCTAAAGATGCATATAGATCAACCTGACTCCATAGTGCATTACTTATTCCCGGCATAATTTTTCCTTTCCAAAACGCAAGGGTTGGCATTCTTGTTCCTGCTTCATAAGCACTATATTTACCTCCTCTATAAATCCCAGAAGGTTTATGATTTCCAAGTTTTTCTTCTGCCAAATCTTCATATCCATCATTTAAGACCGGACCATTGTCACTAGTAAATATCACTAGAGTATTTTCCAGCAGATTTAATTTTTCCAGTGCATTCATTACTTCTCCTGTCATCCAGTCCATTTGTACAATTGCATCTCCTCTAGGTCCCATAGTACTCTTACCCTGAAATTTTTTATTGGGTAACCTTGGTACGTGAATATCATGAAAAGAAAAGAATAAAAAGAAAGGATCTGATTTAGCTCCTTCTATAAAACTAATTGCTTTATCCGTTAATACATCAGGAAAATCCTCATCTGTCCACAATGCTGGTGTTCCTCCATCCATAAAACCAATTCTACTTATTCCATTTACAATTGTACCACTATGCTGCACATCGGCTTTTTGTCTCAATAATTCTGGATTATTGATACCATCTGGCATATCTCCAAACTTAGAGACGTAACTAACTTTTATCGGGTCATTCTCATCCGAATTATTAACCACTTTGTGATTCTCTACATATACCGAAGGCACTCTATCTCCTGTAGACGGAATTAAAAAACTATAATCAAACCCTATTTCTAAAGGGCCTGGTTTAATTTCCTTATTCCAATCTACATTACCATCTCCCAGTCCTAAATGCCACTTACCAACAACACCTGTTTTATACCCTCCTTTTTTAAGCATATCAGGCAATGTTTCTATATTCTTATCAATAATTAGTGGAGCATCTCCTTTTAAAACAGCTGCATTATTTCTAAATGCATAATTCCCGGTTAATAAAGAATATCGTGAAGGTGTACAAGTTGCAGAACTACTATGAGCATCAGTAAATTTAATTCCTTCATGCGCTAATCTATCAACATTTGGAGTTTCTACACCGACGGCGCCATAAGACCCTAAATCGCCATATCCCAGATCATCTACATAAAAAACAACAATATTAGGCTTTGATGGTTTTTCCTGGATCTTTTTTGCTTTTGTTTCATTTGAATTACAAGAAAACAACATTGCACATACTCCTAAAAAAAATAGTTTGGTTTTATGCCTCATAATATATTTATAAAGAGATATTATTAGTAATTACAAATATTCAAAATATCGGTCAGAATCCTAAATTTCAATCTACACCTATTGGTTAAAACAAGATAATAAATGGTTTATTGACTTTAATTAATACATCATAAAGCTCTTTACATTTTTGTCTTCCTGCAACAACACTTTTACAAACTACATGATATCTCACTATAGAGGTTCTACTCTTAAAATAAAAACATATGTACTATACTATAAGACAATAGTAGTTAAAGAGAGGCATTCATTTTTATAAATTGATTTCTAAAATAAATAGTACTCACAAATGAAACTAAAAGCCTTTTATTTCTCTTTTTTGATGATATGTACTACAACAATATCATTCGCTCAGGATTTGACAATTCCTCCAAAAAACTATGTAGATTCTGTAAAAATAGAAAACACAGTAGAGCGCTTAAACAATAACTATCCCCTTTCAGATCAGGCAAATACTAAAAACTGGAGGTTACAAAAAAAGTATTCTGATGAGTTTGATCAATCTAAACTAAATGAAAAAATTTGGCACCCTAATAACCCAGGTTGGAAAGGACGCCAACCCACATATTTTCATGGTTCAAATGTTTCTCTAGAAAATGAAGAACTGGTTATTCGTGTCAATAAACATAAAGATGAAAAATTACCTGAAGGATATACGCATAGTACAGGTTTTATTAAAAGTAAAAACAAGTTTTTATATGGATACTTCGAGGCCGAATGTAAATTAATGGATGCTCCGTGGGTATCTGGCTTTTGGATGACTAATGTAGGTAAAGACTGGTGGACCGAAATAGATATTTGCGAAAATGCACCTGGCCTTGAATATAACCGACATGATTTAAATTCTAATATTCATGTTTTTAAATCTCCAAAAGATAAAGGTGATGTAAAAAAACATTTTTCGAGAACCAAGAAATTTTACTTCCCAAAAGAGCTACAAAATGACTATCACGTATGGGGACTAGAATGGACCAAAGATTATATACGATTCTATATTGATGGTATCTTGTTTAGAGAAGCAAAAAACACACATTGGCATCAACCTCTGGAAGTTAATTTTAACTGTGAATCCAATAAATGGTTTGGAGCTTTACCAGATGACAATCGACTTGATGGTGAATTTCATGTAAAATATTTTAGAACATGGAAAAGAAAATAAGTATCCATATTTTAAAAACCATTGTACTCTTTTTGTCTATATCAGTGACCTCTGCCATTGCTCAAAATAATGAGTTACCAGAAGGGTATCCGATCACAGACAGAACTAAAACAAATTTGAATGTTGGATGGAAATTTCACTTAGGAGAAGTATCCGGAACACCAGAAGCTATAGATTTTGACGATTCTAAATGGGAAAAAGTTTCTGTCCCACACACCCTGCAGTTGGTATCATATGAAATGGATAGTATCGGAGAAAGTTGGGTTCAAAAAAAGTATTTAAGGGATTTTGGTTGGTATAGAAAAACGATTGTTGTAAAAGCAAAACCTTCAGAAAAAGTATTTCTTGAATTTGAAGGAGTCCATAATGTAACCGAACTTTGGGTAAATGGCAAGAAAGTAGGTACTCATGAAATTAATGGGTATATCCCTTTTCATTTTGATATTTCCAATTATGTAAAATTTAATCAGGCAAACCTTATTGTAGTAAAAGCAGACAATCGATTTAATGAAACAATTTCTCCAGATCCACACAGAAGTGATTATGTAAAATTTGGAGGCTTATATCGAGATGTATACCTAGTTACTACAAATAAACTGCATGTATCATATAATTGGGAAAAATTTGATGCTGGTGTACATATTACTACACCCACAGTAAATAAAAGAAATGGTACTGTATCAATTAAAACTACGGTTACTAATGAAAATTCTACCCCCAAAAAATGTAAAATAGAAACCCGTATTATCAATGCAAAGGGATATGTTCTAAAAAAAATAACCCAAAGTATAAATATAGCTCCTAATTCTGATTATACATTTAGACAAACCTCTGGGTTAGAAGATGAAGATTTTCGTCTATGGTCTCCAGATACACCTTACCTATACAGAGTAAATTCTGTGATTTACGATGAGGAAAAGGCTGTTGATTTTGTAGAAAACAGTTTTGGATTCAGAACATTTAAACTTGTAAAAGGAAAAGGATTTGTTTTAAATGGCGAACCTATTTTTCTTATTGGGGTAAATCGGCATCAAAATTACCCAAATATAGGCGATGCCGTGCCTAATTCATTTCATTACAATGAAGCTTTACAATACAAGAAAGCAGGAATGAATATTATAAGATTATCACATTATACTCAAGATGATGCTTTTATAAAAGCTTGTGACGAATTAGGGATGTTAGTATATGAAGAACCTCCGACATGGATCGAATGGGGAGACGATGTCTGGTTTTCAAAATTAGAATCAGCAACCCGAACGATGATTAGGAATCATAGAAACCATCCATCAATTATATTTTGGGGAGCCGGTATTAATCATAGAGGACCTGTACCCAGAATGCAGTATGTCGCTAAAGAAGAAGACCCATTTAGACTTACCGCCTCAGCATCAAGCCCTTGGAATGGCATTCTTAATGCCGGAATTACAGATGTATATGCCACAATGGATTATAGAAGAACAGAATTTACAGAAAGTGATTTTGAAATGGTTATGGAACATGGTAGTTCTCCAAATGCCGAAGTAAATCAGTTTCATATCTCCCGTTATAAAGGAAGCAAACAAAATATTGCCGCTATTGCATGGTTAGGTGCTGATTATAATCACTTATTACCAAATGATGATCGATGGACTCGTGATTATATGACTAACTATGCGGTTCTAAGTTCTTATAGAGTTCCTAAACCTGTATATTATTGGTACCAATCAGAGCTGATTAAAAGCCCAATAGTACATATTGCAGATGAAACTGCTTCAAAAAATGGAAAAGTTAGAGTCTATAGCAATTGCCAAGAAGTAGCTCTATATCATAATGGAAAATTAATCGGGATACAAAAACCCGATAATGATATTACCAAAGTAAATTTAGATCACCCTTCATACACATTTCTTTTTAACTGGAAAGAAGGCACTCTAAGAGCTGAAGGGTTAAACAACGGACAAAAAATCACAGAACATATTCGTAAAAAAGAAGGCAAACCTCATCATATCGAAGTAAATTATAATATTAATGATCAACCTTTTTACGCAGGTGGTTCTGATATACGGTTGGCACATGCATATGTAGTTGATAAAAATGGTGAAGTCGTTACTTCTGCAACTCACAATATTCAATTCACTATTTCTGGAGATGGTAATATTATTGATAATGGAAAGATTAATGCAAATCCAGCACGTTTGTATAATGGAGTAGCTTCTATATATATAAAAGCAAATGACACTCCTGGAAGTATTACAGTAACCGCTAAATCAAAAGGATTACAAAATGGAAGTGCAACAATTTCTACTTCAAAATTTAATCCCAATGAAATACAGAAAAATGCCAAACCAATTTTTGATTATCCCATCGTAAAGGCTGATATAGGAGGAGAAAAACAATTAGTACAGCATGAATGGCTTCCCTGGACAGGTAAATCAGATAAAGATATTATATTTAAGAGTAAACTTTATGGAGAATTAGAAATAAAAGTAAACTCAAATGATAGTATAAAATGGCATGGAAACAGTTCAGTTTCTGGTGAACTTGGATTTATAGCATCAGATGGTTTGTATACTAAAGATGAAAAACTCATTTTAGAAATATCAAACCTAAAGAAGGGAAACTATTGTATTGAAACGTATCATCATGCTGCTAAAAAGAATACAAAAATTACAAACGAAATTGAAGTAGTTATTACAGATGCTAATGGTAAAATGATAAAAAAAGCGGATGATCATATCGTAGCGTATTACAATAATGAAACCACAGGAGAACGCAAACCTCTTTTTATTAGATCTAATATATCTTCTGATGGAAAGACACCAATTAATCTGGAATTTAAAAATTTAAAAAAAGATCGAGATTTATGGCTAAATGGACTTGTATTAAAACAAAGGTCTAATTAATTCTTCTTATCAAATAATTAATTTTAAAAAACATAATGAATTCAAGAGCTACTTTATATTTTCTATCCTTATTTATCTTTATAAGTTGTAAGAATTCTTCAAAAGATATAGATATCATTAATGTCAATTATAACGACAACCATATATCATATGAAGGAAGAATAGGAGAAAATAAAACAAAGAGAGCCTCAGAAATATATTGGTCAGGCTCATCAATTAAAATAGTTTTTGAAGGAACTATGGTAAAAACTACTTTAGAAGACCAAAATGGTACGAATTATTTTAATATTATTATTGATGGAAAAAAAACTGATGTATTAAAATTAAAAAAAGGAAAACATACCTATTCGCTTACAGAAAAATTGACTTATGGTAAACATTCTATAGAACTAACAAAAAGAAACGAATGGACGTTCGGCACTACTTTATTTTATGGGTTCGAAATAACAGGCTCCAAAATTTTAGAAGTCGCAAAAGATAAATCTTTATTCATAGAATTTTATGGAGACTCTATTACAACGGGTCATGGAAATGAAGATTATACAGGAGAAGATAAAGCAGATGGAGATGTCACTAATAATTACGCTACTTATGCTGCAATAACTGCAAAAGAATTAAACGCAGAATATTCGTGTATTGCTAGAGGTGGTATTGGCATTATGGTTAGTTGGTTCAATATGATTATGCCAGAAATGTATGATCGATTAAACCCTAATGACCCCAATAGCAAATGGAATTTTGACGAAAAAAAACCTGATATTGTTGTTGTCAATCTTTTTCAAAATGATTCCTGGATTGTAAATCAACCCAATCACGTCGAATTTAAAAGGCGATTTGGAAACAAAAAACCCACAGAAGATATAATTATTAATAAGTATCAATCATTCTTAAAGAAAATTAGAAAACATTATCCAGGTACTAGCATCGTCTGTTTATTAGGTAATATGGATATCACAAAGGAAAACTCGCCTTGGCCTGGTTATGTGTCAAATGCAGTAAAAACTATAGGCGATAAAGATATATATACTTGTTATGTTCCATACAAAAATACTCCAGGTCATCCAAAGGTAGAAGAACATCAAATTGTAGCTGAAAAGCTTTTGCAAATAATTAAAACTAAAATAATTGACAAATGAAATCAATCGTCGTAACCACAGTATTCCTATTATTTACTGTTATTTCTTTTGCTCAGAAAGATAAAGTGATCTTCATTAAAGAAGTACCTATTAAATTAAAAAGCGCATCAAGGTATTCATTTCATATCGGTTATGAGGCCATAAAAGATTGCGATATTGCCATAGATTTCTCTGGTGGACCTAATAAATTTTGGGCAGGTAAAACAATTCCTGTAAAAAAAGGTAAAGGGCTCACGCATATTGAAGTCGATATGAAAAACTCCCCAAGTCCTGGAAATGGATATAAAATTTCTCTAGCCATTAGAAAAAGAGGCGGAAATTGGGAAACCACAACAGCAGCTACATCCATTAGTAATATTGAAATTACAAAACGTTCTGAGGAAATTTTGGATGATGCATCTTTTTCACCTTTAACTCCTAATATTGTTTCTAGTAGAGAAACATTTGACTTTGAAATCAAATATAAAGCCAGTCAAGAAAGAAAAATTGTAGTTGCAATTCATAATAAAGGGCAATGGATGGGTGCTAGTAAAGCAATTCTAGTACAGAAAGGGAGTGGCACAAAAAAAATACAGGTTAAAATGTCTCCTCCACCAGAAGGAGATAAATACAAGTTTACCCTTTATTATGGGTCTGGAGAAGGTTTCCCTGATAAATATATAATCAGTAAAGAAATTACAGATATTAAGATTACAAAAGCAGGGAAAAAAGTAGAAACAACTACAGCACAAACTGCAATACCTCAAAAAACGGTCAAACTATCTGATCTAAGAGAACAAAGTATACCGCTTTCTATTAATAAGAATTCTGATATTTTGACTATACCAGGAGACGCACCATACAGCTTCATTAAAATTATCGCCATGAATGGCTCTATACTAAAAGAAAGTCAAAACACTAATTCTATTCAGGTTTCAGATCTGCCAAAAGGAGGATATTTTGCGATCACAAACAAAAACGATTCTTATAAATTTATAAAATTTTAAAAAAGTGAATTCCATTATACAAACTATTTCAATGAACCCTTTTCTCAAAACACCAAAGTATTGATGGTTTTACTTAATAAAAACCTATCAACTCAAAACGACTATTAAAGAAGGTGGTAATTAGCTTTATCACAACCTAAAAATAAGCTCGAGAAAAAAATCAAAACCATAACTAAAAACTTTTGCTAATATTTAAACCCAAAATAATTGATAAATGAAATCAATCTTAACAACAACCGCACTCCTACTATTCACTCTTATTTCTTTTTCTCAAAAAGATGAAATAGTTTTTATCAAAGAAGTACCTATTAAATTACAAAGTTCTTCTCTGTATACATTTTACGTTAGATATGAAGCCACCAAAGATTGCGATATTGCAATAGATTTTTATGGTGGCCCAAACAATTTTTGGGCAGGAAAAACAATTCCCGTAAAAAAAGGCAAAGGACATAAAAAGATCGAAATCTATATGAATGAGTCGCCCAAACCTGGAAATGGATATACTATTTCTGCAGCCATTAGAAAACGAGGCGGAAATAGAAAAACTACTACAGCTGCAACATCTATAAATAATATTCAGATCACAAAACGCTCTGAGGAAATTATAGATGATGCCTCCTTTTCTCATCTAAGTCCTATTATTGTTTCTAACCAAGAAACTGTAGATTTTAAAATTAAATATAAGGCAAGTCAAGAAAGAAAAATTGTAGTTACAGTTCATAACAACGGATTGGGTATTGGTACAAGTGAAACAATTCCTGTTCAAAAAGGAATTGGAACAAAAGAAATACAGGTTAAAATGTCTTCTCCTCCAAAGGGGAACAAATATAAATTTACTCTTTATTATGGATCCGAGGAGGGCTTTCCTAATAAATATATAATTAGTAAAACAATAACAGATATTCGGACTACGAAAAGAGTAAAAAAAGTAGAAATAACCCCAAAACCTCCAATAAAGCCAACTCCAAAACCACGGGAAACAATTAATGTAAAAGATTCAGGAGAAAAGAGTATTACCCTTTCTCTTAATAAGGAATCAAATATTTTAACGCTGCCAGGAAAACCAAGTTATACACTTATTCAGATTATTACATCACAAGGTCAACTGGCAAAAGAAGCTAAAAATTCAAATTCTATAGAGGTGTCAGATTTACCAAAAGGTAATTATGTTGCCATCACTAGTGAGAATGACTATTATCAATTTGTAAAATTTTAAAGTAATGAATATCAAGATAAAAATTATATCAATTTCTCTACTAATTTCAATTACCTCTTTTTCTCAAAATGCTAAAGTATCAATTGACTTTACAACACAAAAATACATTGGCTCAGAAAGTGAATTGAAAAGAGAAAAGTATTTTAATATTCATAGTTCTTTTTCAAATTGGGGTTTAGCCTCTGAAGCTGATTATCTTTTTGATCAATTGGATATAAAATTTGGTAGAACTTTTGGCGGACCTGCACCTTTTCGTAAATCTAAAACCGAAATCCCCAGTCCAAGTGTAGCTAAAACAAATGGAGCCAATACTGTAAAACATTGGAAAAATGCTCCTTTATTTAATAAATACAAAACCAATGATCTTATCATTACTGATCATCCCAGAAGTGCATTTCAGCTTAATACTGATTATGATAAAATAGCAGCATATAATGTTGAATATATAAAGAATGCATTCCCAGTTATGCCTAAGTATTATGAAGTAATGAATGAACCTTTTGTACATGCCAAAGATTATGTTAAAACCTGGGCAGAAACAGGTGGTGTTATTCTAGAAATGTCTAAGCTACATAAAGTAGTTGCAGATAAAATACATGCAGAAATTCCTGATATAATGGTAGGTGGGTATTCTTCTGCATGGCCAGAGGTCGATAGAAAAGATTTTGATCATTGGAATACAAGAATGAAGTTATTCATGGATACTGCTGGAGAAAGTATGAAATTCTTTGCCACACATCTATATGACGGGAGGAATGTTGCGGGTGACTTTAACTATAGGTCAGGAAGTAATTCTGAAGCAATTTTAGATTTAATTGAATCATATAGTTATAAGAAATGGGGAGTTGTAAAACCCCATTTAATATCAGAGTATGGGTATACATCTAAAGGATTACTAGGAAAACCTTATTCTCCTGAATTAAGTGGTACTTGTTTAACCTCTTACAATAATATCTTAATGTCCCTTCTAGACAAACCAGATCGACTATTAAAATCAATTCCTTTTATAGTTGGAGATGGTAATTGGTTTTATCAAGATAAAAAAAATAATCCTGATGGTCATCCGTACCCATGGGTAATCTTAAGAAAAAACAAAGATGGAGTTAAAAAATTCACAGATCTTAAAAAATTCTATGAATTATGGAAAAATGTATCCGGAAAAAGAATCGATATTACTTCCAATAATCCAGATATACAGGTTAATGCTTTTCTAAAACCAGAAAAAGCTTACGTTGCGTTAAATAATCTGCACGACAAAGAACAATCAATAGCATTAAATTTCCTTAACAAAAGTGCTGATCATATAAAAAATATTACATTAAGAAGATTATACACTAATACTTCTGGCATCCCTAAATTAATCTATTTCACTGACCTTTCAGTCATGAAAAATATCGATCTTAAACCAGGAGAGACTGTAATACTAGAATGTGATATTGATACAATTCAGTTTTCTAATTCTATAATCGAGAACAACTCCTATTCTAAAACTTACTTACAAAAAATTGAAGCTAATAAAACAATAAGCTTTGATATTGATAATGTAGAAACAGCTAAAAAAGGGAGAGCATTTATAAAAATGGGAATAGGGAGAGCACATGAATTAAGTAAAAGTCCAAAAATAACGATCAATGGCCATATTGCCAAAATCCCAAGTAATTGGGCAGGTTATGACCAAGCAAGTAGAGATCAATTTTTTGGAGTAATTAATATTCCTATTGATATAGAACATACATCTTCTGGTACAAATAAGATTGAAGTCACTTTTCCGGATACTGGAGGACATGTAAGTTCTGTTATTTTAAATGTGGAGAGGATGAGCAAAAATTAAATATCAAAGATTTATTGTGGATATTTCTTTCTATTAAACCTTTTAACTAACAATCTATATACATAACATTATAATACGAATGGCCCCTCTTCAAAGTTTGTAAGGGGCTTTTCTTTTTACCAAAATCACATATTATCTCCAAGTATTTCTCTAATTCCTAAGATTTGTGAAGTTAGTTTAACACTTTTGAAGTTAATGCAAAATTTATCACTATAATATGGATGAAAAGAAACGCTATCAATACAAATTTCTTTTAGTAATACTAGTTTTTTTTTAAAAGACTAATCTTAGTTTTTATTACCTCTGTAAATACCATCAAATGCTTTTTCTAATTCTATTTTAAAAGCAAAAGCATGTTTACCTACTTTTGTTTGTGGCTTATGTATTTTTAGTCCATTCTCATTTCTTTCCCAACTGATTTTTTCGTTTGATCCTAAAAAACTAATATTTTTAATGGGATCTGCAAGGCTAGTCAATCGAGTAGAAAACGATGTAATTAATATATCAGCTGTTGGCCAATCCATTACAAAAGCATAAATAGTATTTCCTTTAACAGTAAATCTAATATCGTTTTCAGTCATCGTATGTACTTCATATTCTGTATGATCTCCCATTTTTGAGCGTGTTTTTCCTTCCCCATACATAATCCAAGGACGTGTTTCATAAATGGCTTCGCCATTTATTTGTAACCACTCTCCTATTTCTAATAATACTTGTTTCTGATCATTAGGGATTGTACCATCTGCCTTAGGTCCAACATTTAATAATAAGTTACCATTTTTGCTTACAATATCAACAAAATCATCTATAAGTTCGCCTGCAGGTTTAGTTTGCCAATCTTTTACATAAGACCAGGAATTACGCCCAATAGAAGTATCGGTTTGCCAAGGCAATTCTCTAATTCTATCTAATTTTCCTCGTTCAAGATCTAAAACTGCGGCTCCATCAGGAATGGGTTCCCATCCTATTTTTTTATAATTAAGTACAACTTCTTTATTCCATTGGGTTGCCAGATTATAATAATCTGACAGAATCTTTAACCTGTTTTCTTCATATTCTGGTGCACAAAATCCAAAATCAAACCACATTAAATCCAATTTGTACTTTTCAATCATATCCATACTCCTTTTGTAAAAAAGATCCAAAAACTCAGGTGTAGGAGGATCAAGATATCCATGAGGTTTAAGATAAAAATCTTGAAATTCAGGATTTGTTGTATCAAAATTTTTATCATATGCCCACCACTTATATCCAAATGCCAGATGAGATGAACTTCCTACTTTAAGGTGTTCATTGCGTGCTTCGACAGCTAATTCACCTAGAACATCTCTTTTTGGCCCCATGTCTACGGCATTCCATCTTGTATGAGAAGAATTATACATGGCAAAACCATCACAATGCTCTCCTACCGGAACAACATACTTTGCTCCAGCTTTTTTAAACAAACTTATCCATTCTTTGGCGTCAAAGTTTTCTCCTTTAAACATTGGGATAAAATCTTTATATCCAAACTCGCTTGGTTCTCCATAGGTCTTAACATGGTATTGATATGTAGGATTATCCTCTTGGTAAGTTTTTCCTGTATTATGATTGGTTTTCTTTTTACGATACATTTGATATCCATACCATTCATTACCATATTCTGGAACTGCATATACTCCCCAATGAATGAATATACCAAGTTTCGCATCTTGAAACCATTTTGGAGATTTATATTGACTTAAAGATTCCCAAGTGGGTTCATATTTTTTACTCTCCTGTGCTTCTAATGAAAGAAGATTAAAAATAGTAAGCAATCCAAAATGGAAATAAATAAAATACTGCTTCACAATTTTTTAAGTTTTATTAAAATAAATTTATTCTATAAAAAGAGGCTGTTTAAAATAATGAAAAATTGATATCAATCTTAAATTTCATTATTATATTTCAAACAGCCTCTTCATTTGGCTAACTAACTAATAATTAATCTGTAAAATTATTCCTATTTGGTTCTAAACTCAAATACGGATGATTTAGTTAAATTATTATGTAAATCTTTAGTGACAACTTGCCAATAATATATTTTATTTGCTTGTAAAGTCACATCTTTGATTTCCGACTTTGTAACAGTATTAATTAAGGTTACTGGTGGATTATTATTATCCATATACACCTCATACTCACTAATGTCACCATCTACATCACTACCTTTCCATAACAAATCTACAGTCGTAGGGTTAGTAATCGTTAGCCCCATTGGTGGGCTAACTAGTTCTGCAGGGAATGGCGCATAGTTTTCTATTCCCGGCCCTGCATTAAAAAGTTTCCACACTTCACTTTCTGCTGTACTTGCAGTAGCACTTGAAGAAGATGTTATTTTCCATGAATACGGTGTTCCTAATAATAATGTAATTTCTAACTCTGTATTTATTGTTTCAAAAGTTTCGACTTCCTGTGTATTAAGGTTTGTTAGCTGTAATGTATACTTTGTAGTAAAATCTGAAGCATTCCATTCAAAAATGACTGTACTCTCCCTATTAGAGACAATCTTTCCTGCATTACATTCTGCATCTTTTAAAGGAAAAATCAAAGCTGCTGCTGTTGGAATATTCACCGTTCCTTCTCCATCACCGCCATCTGGCTCTCCATCTGGTCCATCATCACTACCTCCACAACTTGCTAGCATGGCTAAAACAAAAATTGCCAGAATTAATTTTATATTATTTTTCATATGTAATATTTTTTAAACTATTCACATTAAATTTTATTGACGCGAATGAGTGTTTTAATTTTTTATTATTTGCTCATGCATTACCATATCAGAACTAGAAACTTTAAGGATATAACTTCCATTGGCAAGCACAGACATATCGATTGTCATATTTGCATTAATATCATGTTGTTGACCATATAGAATACGTTTCCCTTGAAAAGAGAAAAGCTCCCACGTTACACTATCTCCCCCAAGTCCATTTTCGGCAACAACAATATTAAGTATATCTTTTACCGGATTAGGGAACGTATATACACCTCCATTGCCTCCAACATTTATACTTTCTTTATGTATTCCCTGGCAGTCTTTATCCGTTTTTACTAAAAGAGTATTTTTTCCATTTTTTAATACAAGTGTTATTTGATTTTTATCAGTTACGATAACTTCATTATTCAATTCGACTCTATATAATTTCCCTCCTTCTAGATTAAGCGAAATTTCTTTTAGAGAAGTGTCTACTTTGGAAGCTACTTTTAGATCTGTTGGTGCATTAACAACTACAGAAAAGCATTGTTCATAACTAGCTTGTCCGTCAACTTTAATACATACTGTATATGTCCCACCACTTAAACCATCAAATACAGTTGCTGTATTAGCAACAAAGGCTTTGGTAGCACTGTTTTCTTTAATTTCTGCAGTATAATTATGGTTTTCGTTAGCGGTAATTGTTATACTACCGTTAGCACCATTAACACAACTCTGTCCTGCACTCAAAATACTAAAATTAGTAGGTGGTAGTGTAAATATGGTACATCCGTTGCTATCTACCGTATCATTTACAGGAGTATTAGGACAAACATCATTAGCATTGTCCACTCCATCTTTATCATCATCATTTTCTGGTAAAGCAATACAATCTTCTCCTGGTAAACCATAACATCCTAATCCTGCCGGTCCTAATTTAGTATTCCAGTCAATTCCTGCGACCCAATTATCTCCTCCAGATTCATACGCACCTACATCTGGGTTATCTCCACTAAATCCGTCCGTTATACCATCAATTACTCTTCCTGCATCCACAGCCTCTGAATTAGATTTTAAAATAAAGCTCGAATTAGAAGCATTCCCAAACGCATCTGAAGTCACTACTAAATTGTTTTGTTTATCAGATTGTGGCTCCCATTCTCCCTTATCTCCTAGATTATTCCATACGTTTACATTTGAAAAAGCAGTACCTGCCAAATGCCATGCTCCCATTTCTCCAGAATTATTCCAAAACGTATTATTAAAAATATCTATATCCTTACCATCCCAATTGATCTGTACTGCCGTCCATTCGGTATTCCAGACAACATTATGATGAACAGAAAAACTTTCGGCGTCATTATCTAAATAAATCCCGGCGGCTTTTGTTTTTGTTCCACTAGAAGCTGCATCATGAAACCAATTGTGATGTATCTCTGTATTAGGTTGTCTTCCTACTGTATAAAATAAAGCGCAATCATCGGCTATAAGGTTACTATATGAAACATCATTATATGCAATCTCACATCGTTGTCCATTATAATTTATTCCATCTCTTCCACCATTAAAAATGGTATTTCTCATAATTTTATTATCATTACCTCCTCTTGCAACTAAAGGAGCATCATAAGACCCCAGATAATTAAAATCATGGATATAATTATTTTTTAACTCATTAAAACTACCTGCCATTCTCATACCAGTAGCTGCACTAAATGCAATCTCACATTTTTCAATAATATTTCTGGTTCCGTTAACCTCTACACTAGGTTTACCAGCATTAAAACCTGTAAAAATTCCTTGAGTATGATTTCCATAAAAAGAAGAAACACCATATAGTTTGTTATTATTAGAATTCGTTTTCAATTCAATCGTACCTCCAAACACTGCCAGGTTTCTAATTTCTATATAATTCCTACTATTAAGGTTAATTGTTTGTCTTCTTCGCCTCATTCTTACCAAACCATCTTGAGGAACAGCTCCCCCTGGTAACTGAATAAATAATTCACTTGTTACTGTATCGAACCACCATTCATTTTGATAATCAAGAGCTCCTTTTACTCCTTCTAAATAGAAATCTCCTTTATCTGCTGGGGGATGAAAAGTATAAATCCACTTTATTCCAGAGTTTTTAGTAATGTTAAAATTAACTCGCCCAGAACTACTACTAGTAATGAACTCTTTCCATGCTAACCATCCTGATCCTGGTCTATCTCCATAAAAGAAAAGTGAACCACCTGTCCAATCAATATTAGGAATATCGCCAGAGGTCAAAAATCCAACTCTTCCATTAAAAGTTGCATCAGATCCATCACTACCTCCTGAGTTACGTCTCGAATTAAGGGTAAATGGCAAACCATCTTCATTGTTTGGCCAACGTGCTAAATCCATAGCTGTATTCTCGTTCATCACAAAATTCTCTTGTCCTAATGAAGCAAAAGGTATTGTGGTTTTATAAATTGATCCAGAATCATTTGTCCAACCATTTAATGATTGCATTGCAGAAATAATCACTTTTTCTCCTGGAAATGATGTGAAAACGATAGGATTTCCAGCAGTTCCAGAATTTGCAGGACGCAATGTTTCTTCGTAGGTTCCTTCTCTTATATATACTATGTCTCCTGCTACAGCTTCGTCTGCTGCTTTTGTAATAGTAGCATATGGGCTATCAATCGCTCCTGTATTTGTTAAATCGTTACCTCCTTTTGCCACATAAATATCTCTGGAAAAAGAAAGAAATGATATTAAATTAAATAAAGTAAATAGTAAAATTTTTCGTGGGGCTATCATATTTAATATTTTTTTAACAAAAATAGAAAGCAAACCCTAAGAATCTTACAACTTATGTTCTTAAAGAGAGAACATATGTCTAATTACATACCATACAAGCAACATCCAAGCCTATTCCCCAAATTCGAATAATATTTTTAGAACCTCTTATAATCATTAATAAAAAACAGAAGTTTCCAAAAAAAACCACATAGAATTCATCCTTTATTTCCCTCCACAACAATGCGTAATTGCAGCAATTTCGACCTCCTTCTTCAAAATAACCATTTGTTGCAGTTTTTAAGACATTCGTCATTTCACATACTTCTTAAAAATATCAATTTAGCCAATCAAAAAACACCCCATTATTTTTTCATATTATAATACACTTAGAAATGATATTTAGAAAACCTATATTTATTTTACTGCTGACACTAGTCTTCTTGGCATCATGTGGCCCCGAAAAAGATAAGAAATTAGCTCAAGATACAGACCAAAAAACAACAGATACTGTTAGCACCAAATACGAACCTAATTGGGAATCAATTAAAGCAAACTATAAAGATCCCGAATGGTTTAATAATCAAAAATTTGGAATTTTTGTGCATTGGGGCGCATACAGTGTCCCTGCATTTGGTTCTGAGTGGTATCCAAGACAAATGTACATGGATACTGCTAATTTTAGTGCTAGTTTAGAACACTATAGTAAAGGTTCTACGAAAGAATTTAAACATCATAAAGAAAAATGGGGAGATCATAAAAAATTTGGATATAAAGATTTTATCCCAATGTTTAAAGGAGAAAACTTTGACGCCAAAGAATGGATAAGTTTGTTTAAAAAAGCTGGAGCAAAATACGTAATTCCAGTAGCTGATCACCATGATGGCTTCGCCATGTATAAATCAAATACTACAAGGTGGAATGCCGTAGACATGGGGCCAAAAACAGATGTTTTAGGAGAGTTGTTTAAACAAGGACGAGATCAGGGAATGATTATGGGTACTTCTTCTCATTTTGCTTTCAACTGGTCTTTTTATAACAAAAAAGATCACTTTGATACTACAGACCCAGAATTTGCAGACCTATACAGTTCTAAAGGTAAAGATTTAAAACAACCAGTTTCAGAAGAGTTCAAAAAGAGATGGTGGTTAAGAATAAAAGATATTATTGATAATTACCAACCTGATATTCTTTGGTTAGATTTCTATGTAGATATCCCTGATTTTAAAGAGTATAGACCAAAGTTAGCCGCATATTATTATAACAAAGGTATAGAATGGGGAAAAGAAGTAGTTCTTCAAGATAAAAACTTTAGTCATGAAGCCTTTCCAGAAGGAACTGTAATTTATGATTTAGAAAGAGGAAAATTACCTGGTATTCGAAAACTACCTTGGCAAACCGATACTTCTATCGGTAAAAACTCATGGAGTCATGTATCTAATTGGGAATCTAAAACTGCAAATCAACTTATTGATGACTTAGTTGATATTGTAAGCAAAAATGGTAACTTATTATTAAATGTTGGTCCAAAATCAGATGGTACAATTCCTAATGATCAGAAGCAAATTCTATTAGAAATCGGAGAATGGCTGGACATTAACGGAGAGGCAATATACGATACCAAATATTGGAAAACATTTGGTGAGGGACCTACTGGAGTTGAAGAAGGTCATCATTCAGAAAAGAACAATAAAGAATTTACAGGACAAGATATCAGATTTACCCAAAAAGGAGATAAACTTTATGCGATACTTATGGCTTGGCCAGAAAATAATATAGTTCAGATTAAATCTTTAGCCAAAAACTCTGAACATGCTAAAGGTATAAATATTAAGAATATAAAATTATTAGGTAGTGATGATTCAAAATTAACTTGGGCTCAAGAAGGAGAATCCTTAGAAGTACAATTACCTAATCAAAAAACAGGAAATCATGCTCATGTACTAGAAATAGGTATCTAATAATAAGTAAATGTATCTGAGCAATACTATAAATTATTCTTTTACTACTAAAATTTTAATAGTAAAAGAATTGTATAAATGAATTGAAGAAAACATATATAATCAATGAAATATATTGTTTGTGAAAAACCCGGTGAATTTCTTTTAAAAGAAAAACCTGCTCCTATTCGTAAGAATAATGAAGCTTTACTAAAAGTCAAAAAAGTCGGAGTATGCGGCACCGACCTACATGCATACTCTGGTAATCAGGCTTTTTTCAAATATCCCAGAATCCTAGGGCATGAATTGGCGACAGAAGTATTAGAAATAGGAGATAACCACAGAGGAATTAAAGCAGGTGACAAAGTTGTTATTATGCCATATATAAGTTGTGGTCAATGTATTGCTTGTCGTAATGGAAAAACTAATTGTTGTACTAATATTGAAGTGCTAGGAGTACATACAGATGGAGGAATGCAAGAAGAAATTACGGTAAGAACAGATTTATTATTACCTGCAAATCAACTATCTCATGATGAAATGGCTATTGTAGAACCCTTAGCCATTGGGGCTCATGCAATTCGCAGAGCGAATATACAACCCAATGAAATTGTAGTAGTCGTTGGATGCGGACCTATTGGAATTGGAATTGTAAAACTAGCACAAATTGCAGGTGCTAAAGTTATTGCTCTTGACACAAATAATAATCGGCTTGAGTACACCAAAAATGAAATTGGTGCAGATTACGTACTTAATGTTCTCGATAATCCGGTAGAAAAAATTTCTGAAATTACTAATGGAGATATGGCTACCGCAGTTTTTGATGCAACTGGTCATAAAGGAGCATTAGAAACAGGCCCAGATTATATGGCACATGGCGGTAGATATGTGCTAGTTGGGCTTTCTAAAGGAGAATTAGTTTTTACACATCCAAAAATACACGCAAAAGAAACTACCATCATGTGTAGTCGTAATGCAACTCTTGAAGATTTTGAACATGTAATTGACGTATTACATCAGTTTCCAACAACTTCATTTATTACACACAATGTTGGTTTTACCGAAATGATAAATAATTTTGATAGTTGGACTAAACCCGAAACAGGAGTAATTAAGGCCACTATAGATTTCTAAACTATACGACGTATGGATAAAGTAGTTACATTCGGTGAAATATTAATGCGGATGTCTCCTCCTAATAACCTTATGTTTAATCAAACATCAGGTTTTGATGTTACCTATGGAGGAGGAGAATTTAATGTAGTTGCTTCTCTTGCTAATTATGGTATTAATACTGATTTCGCAACTATTTTACCTCAAAATCCTATTGCAGAATGTGCCATCAAAACAATCAAAAGTTATGATGTCGGGTATAAAAATATATTGAGAAAAGGAGATCGAATAGGAATTTATTTTTTAGAAAATGGAATTGCTAATCGAAATAGTAAGGTGGTTTATGATCGTGCTAATTCTTCCATTTCTCAAGTTAAAAAAGGAGATATAGATTGGAAGTCTGTCTTTAAAGATGCTAATTGGTTTCATTGGAGTGGTATTACCCCTGCTTTATCAGAAAATGCAGCTGAAGCTTGCTTAGAAGCTATTCAAACTGCAAGTAAAATGGGACTTACAATATCTACTGATCTTAATTATCGCAGTAAACTTTGGAAATATGGCAAACAGCCAAACGAAGTAATGCCAAAATTACTATCTTATAGTAATGTTATTTTGACTGACATTGACACTGCAAGGTTCATGCTAGGAAAGGAAAAAATAGATCCTAATTATCAGAATGAAACTCTAATAAGAGATAGCTTTAGTCATATTATAGAAATGCTTCCAAAAATTCATACTATAGCAATGACGGTAAGAAATGTTATCACTGCTTCTCATTATAAAATTGGAGGACTACTTTATAAAGACAATAAATTATATCGAGCAAAACAGCATGAAGTAACTCCAGTTTTAGATCGTGTTGGGTCTGGAGATGCATTTATGAGCGGACTATTATATGGGTTATTAAAATTTCCTGATGATATGCAAAAAGTTGTCTCTTTTGCAACAGGAGCTTGCGTACTTAAGCATTCTATTTTTGGAGATATAAACAGAGTAACCAAAGAAGAAATACTCAACTTTATCAGTACTAACGGGTCGGCAAAAGTAGATCGATAATTATTAGTTTAAATAAGAAATTAAAAGATGGCACAATATACCAGAATAGAGGTAGCAACAATAATGAAAGAAACAGGGATGGTTCCTTTATTCTATCATCAAGATATAGAATTGGGAAAAAACGTTCTAAAAGCTTGTTATGATGGTGGTGCGAGGTTATTAGAATTTACAGCCAGAGGAGATTTTGCTCATGAAGTTTTTTCAGCTTTAATAAAATATGCAATTGCAGAGTTACCGGGAATGGTAATAGGTGTTGGATCAATTACTGATGCTGCTTCTGCTTCTTTATACATGGCGTTAGGAGCTAATTTTATAATCACTCCTGTGTTAAGAGAAGATATAGCTATAGTTTGTAATCGAAGAAAAGTTCTTTGGTCACCAGGTTGTGGAACGTTAACTGAAATTTCAAAAGCAGAAGAATTAGGTTGTGAAATAGTAAAGCTTTTTCCAGGTAATATCTATGGTCCAAAATTCGTAAAAGGAATTAAAGGACCTCAGCCATGGACCAATATTATGCCAACAGGTGGTGTTACTACAGAAGAAAGCAATCTTAAAGATTGGTTTGATTCTGGTGTTACTTGTGTTGGTATGGGATCTCAATTAATCAGTAAAGAAATTCTTGCAAATAAAGACTACAAAAAACTTGAATCCAAAGTGAGTGAAGTAATGCTAACCATTAAAAAAATTAGAGCATAGATCATATGGTACACAATTATGTCCAAATAGATCCTAAGGATAATATTATTGTAGCGATAGATTCGCTACCAAAAAATACGTTTATCGATATTGCAGGTAAGACATTTACCCTTGCAGAAGATATTCAGCAGAAACATAAATTTGCCTTACAAGATTTTAATACTGGAGATGAAGTGTTCATGTATGGAGTACTTGTAGGTACAGCAATACAATCAATCAAACAAGGTGCTGCAATTACCACAGAAAATTTAAAACACGCCTCAGCTTCATTTAATGCAAATCAAGAAAAATTTAATTGGACTGCTCCTGATGTTTCAAAATTTAAAAACAGAACGTTTAATGGGTTTCATAGAGCAGACGGTAGTGTAGGAACACGCAATTATTGGTTGGTTATTCCTCTTACATTTTGTGAAAACAGAAACCTTGATGTATTAGAAGGTGCTTTATTAGATGTACTTGGATATCAAACTAAAAAAGATTTTGCGGTAAACACTCAAATTCTTATAGACAAGTATAAAGCTGGTGCTTCTCCAAAAGAACTTTTTAATACTGATATTGTAGCTACCCAGGAAGAGATTCATAAAAATCGATTATTTCCAAATGTTGATGGTATTAAATTTTTGAAACATGATGGAGGTTGTGGAGGTATTCGACAGGATTCTGAAACACTGTGTCATCTCTTAGCTGGGTATATTACTAACGCTAATGTTGCAGGAGCAACTATTTTTAGTCTTGGTTGTCAAAATGCACAAATAGAAATGCTTCAAAAAGCAATAGAAGATCGCGATCCTAATTTTGCTAAACCAATACATTATCTAGAACAACAACAAAGTCAAAGTGAACGCCATCTCATCGAGGAAGCTGTAAAACATACTTTTATTGGATTGACCCAAGTCAATACTATTGAGAGAAAACCGGCACCAATTAGCAAACTTATTTTAGGTCTCGAATGTGGAGGATCAGATGGTTTTTCTGGTATTTCTGCAAATCCTGCATTAGGATATGCTTCAGACTTACTTACTGCTTTAGGAGGTTCTCCGGTATTATCCGAGTTTCCTGAGCTTAATGGTGTTGAGCAAGAACTTGTTAATAGATGTGAACAAAAAGAAGATGCAGAAAAGTTTGCTTCAATTATGAAAACATACGCTGCTAAAGCAGTTGCTGTGGGTTCTGGATTTGAGAACAATCCTTCTCCTGGTAATATAAAAGATGGATTAATCACAGATGCAATGAAATCAGCTGGAGCAGCAAAAAAAGGAGGAACTTCTCCTGTAACTGATGTATTAGATTACACCGAAAAAGTAACTAAGGCTGGGCTGAATTTACTATGTACACCAGGAAACGATGTAGAAAGCACGACAGGTCTTGCGGGTAGCGGATGTAACATTATTGTCTTTACTACTGGTTTGGGCACCCCAACAGGAAATCCAATTGCACCAGTTTTAAAAATGTCAAGTAATACTACGCTTTCAGAAAAGATGAATGATCTTATTGATATCAATGCCGGAACAGTAATTAGTGGTGAAGATACCATTGAAACCATGGGAGAAAAAGTGTTAGAATATATTATTCAGGTAGCAAATGGTGAAATAGACGCAAAAGCAGAACTGAAAGGGCAAAATGATTTTATCCCCTGGAAACGAGGGATATCATTATAAATCAAAATCTTAAAAAGAAATAGTTTTTAAATGAAACCACTAAATAGAACTACATCAAGTACTACCTTAAAAGCTCCTGAGCGAATTATGCAATTTGGTGGAGGAAACTTTTTAAGAGCATTTGCCGATTGGATTATTGATGTATTAAATAAAGAAACAGATTTTAATGGAAGTGTTGTTATCATAAAACCTACAGAAAAAGGAGACTACACCGCATTAAAAGAACAAGACGGTTTATTTCACGTTGCTATTGATGGCGTAAGAAAAGATACTTTAATTTCAGAAATTACTTTAGTCAAAAGTATAAGTCGTGTTATACAGCCATATACACATTGGAATGAATATCTAAGTCTTGCAGAAGATCCAGAGATGCGTTTTATTATTTCTAACACAACAGAAGCTGGTATAAAATTTTCTGAATCTGATACATTTCAAGATGCTCCTCCAAAAGAGTTTCCTGCCAAATTAACAATATGGTTATATCATAGATTTCAACATTTTGAAGGTGCTATAGATAAAGGTTGCATTATACTCCCATGTGAACTTATTGAACAAAATGGAGATACTCTTAGAGCTACTGTTCTTCAATATGCTGCTCATTGGAATTTGGGAACTAAATTTACATCTTGGATTAAAGAGTCTAATTATTTCTATAATACTCTAGTAGATCGTATCGTTTCTGGGTATCCAAAAGAGCGTTCTAAAACTATTTTGGAAAAAATAGGATACGAGGATAGTCTTTTAGTAGCAGGAGAAGATTATCACAGTTGGGTAATTCAAGGAAATCAAATTATACAAAAAGAGCTGCCTTTTGAACATACCTCATTAAACGTAAAATTTGTTGATGATATAAAAACATATCGTGAGATGAAGGTTAGAATTCTTAATGGTGCGCATACTTCAATGGTACCTGTTGGATATCTATCAGGATTACGTACTGTCAAGGAAGTAATGGATGATCCTTTAACAAATCAATTTGTTAGTGAAATCTTGTCAGAAGAAATCACAAAAACACTTCAAGACTTTTCAACTTCTGAGCTTAATGATTTTGTAAATACTACGCTTGATCGATTTCGAAATCCGACATTAAAGCATTTCCTGATAAGTATTTCGCTTAACAGTACATCTAAGTTTGTCTCTCGATTATTACCAGCATTAAAAGAATATACTGTCACTTATAATGAATTACCAAAACGTATTGTTTTTGCGCTGTCTTGCGTATTTAGGTTTTATCAGGGAGTTTATGATGGTGAAACTATTCCTTTAAATGATAACCCAGTTGCATTAGCTTCTTTTAAAAAACAGTGGAAACTACATTTAACAGAAACTATTACTTACCAACAAATGGTATCTTTTTTATTAAGAGATATAGCTATCTGGGGCGAAAACCTTGATGCAATTAATGGTTTATCTGAAGCGGTAACAGAAAACTTGAGAGCTATAGAACAACACGGGGTAAGAAGTGTTATTAAACAAATTACAGATCACAAATTTTTAGTATGACTATAGATTCACATCAACACTTTTGGAAATATGATCCGGTAAAACACAGTTGGATTAATGACGAAATGTCTGTACTACAACAAGATTATTTACCTTCAGATTTAAAAAAACTTTATAAAGAGGCTAACATTGATGGATGCATTGCTGTCCAAGCTGATCAATCTGAAAAAGAAACTGAATTTTTATTAGACCTGGCTAAAAAGAATACGTTCATAAAAGGAATAGTTGGATGGGTAGATTTACGATCAGATACTTTAGAAGATCGTTTAAAATATTATTCTAATCATAAAATTATAAAAGGATTCAGGCATGTAGTTCAAGATGAACCAGATCCAGAATTTATTATCGGAGATCAATTTAAAAAAGGAATTGCATTATTAAACCAATATGGTTTTGCTTATGATATTTTAATTTTTCCGCATCAATTAGAAGCCTCATTAAAATTGATAGAGGAATTTCCTGAACATCGTTTTGTTATCGATCACATTGCAAAACCCAAAATAAAAGACAGATTAATAGATGATTGGCAAAGAATTATGCAAGCTATTGCCACTCACAAAAATGTGTATTGTAAGGTTTCTGGAATGGTTACAGAAGCGGATTGGTCTGGTTGGAAGTATGAAGATTTCGTACCCTATCTAGATATCATTTTTAAAGCATTTGGTAATGATAGAATCATGTATGGCTCTGATTGGCCTGTGTGCTTATTAGGTGGTAACTATTTTGCCGTTAAAGGTATCATTGATCAATATATAAGTGATTTTAGCAAAGAAGAAAAACAAAAAATCATGGGTGGGAATGCAATTCATTTTTATAAAATTTCCTAACCTCATTATAAAAAAAAGAATATGGATTTAAAACTAAAAGATAAAGTAGTAGTCGTTACTGGAGCTGCCGGTATAAAAGGAAGTATTGGAGAGACGATTATACAGTCTTTGGCTAATGAAGGAGCTATTCCTGTGATTGTATGTCGTAATGATCGTGGATTTGGATATGAAAAAGAACTACAGGAAAAAGGTATCGATTCTTTGTTTGTAAAAACAGACCTTTCTGATGCCAATCAGATTGAAGCTGCGGTAAAGAAAATAGGAGAAAAATATGGTCGAATAGATGCTTTAATTAATAATGTTGGAGTAAATGACGGTGCAGGTTTAGATGCTTCTATCGATGATTTTATGTATTCTTTAAAATTGAATATGGTAAGCTTTTTTGCCATGACCAAATTCTCTTTGCCTTATATCAAAAAGGTAAAAGGAAATATCCTTAATATAGGATCTAAGGTAGCTTTAACAGGTCAAGGAGGAACCTCTGGATATGCAGCTTCCAAAGGTGGAGTATTAGGGTTAACAAGAGAATGGGCTGTAGATTTGATCAAAGATGGAATTAGGTCTAATGCTATCATTATTGCAGAAAGCTGGACTCCTGCCTATGACAACTGGATAAAAACCTTAGAAAATGGAGAAGAAAAATTACAATCTATTGTTAAAAAAATACCGCTAGGTAATCGTATGACAACTCCAGAAGAGATAGCAGATGCTTGTCTATTCACAATTTCAGAAAAGTCCTCACATACTACAGGACAGTTTATTACTATCGATGGGGGTTATGTTCATCTTGACAGATCTCTTTTAACAGAATAAATAGTCCTTAACATGTTTAAGATGTTGAGACATTAAAAAAGAAACTGTATTTCTATTTGACAACATCAGTTTCGAACACTAAACAAATAATTGAATAACTAAACTTGAAATCATGGACATAAAGAAAAAAATTCCTATAGTTCGTAAAGAATTGATTTTTCCATTTATCATCATCACTTCACTTTTTGCACTATGGGGTTTTGCCAATGATGTAACTAATCCAATGGTAACCGCTTTTAAAAAAGTAATGCCCGAATTAAGTTGGTTCCAAGCCTACTTAGTGCAATTTGCTTTTTATTTTGGTTATGGCTGTATGGCCATTCCTGCTGCATTATTTTTGCGTTGGAAGGGGTATAAGTCTGGAATTGTTTTAGGTTTAATACTCTATGCGGCTGGTGCCTTTATGTTTTATCCAGCTTCTTCATTAGAAAGCTATGGTTTCTTTTTATTCTCTTTATACATAATCACTTGTGGATTAGCATTATTAGAGACTACTTCTAATCCATTAATTCTTTCTTTAGGGGCCAAAGAAACTGCTACGCAACGTTTAAATCTTGCACAATCATTTAATCCTATAGGGTCTCTATCCGGGATGATGGTAGCACAATTTGTAGTGCTAGGACAAATACAATCTGCAAAATATGACGATGAAGCATATGCTACATTGGATCAAGTGACCAAAGCTGCTATAAAAACAGAGGATCTTAGTATAATTAGTTATCCTTACCTGGGTGTAGGAGTCGTAGTACTTGTTATCCTGATCATAATATTAAGAACAAAAATACCAAACGTTCAAGAGCATGTCTCATTAGGGTTTTGGGAATCAGTCAGGAAAATATTTGCTAAAAAGGCATTCTTTCCTGGTGTAATTGCTCAAATGTTTTATGTTGGTGCACAGATCATGTGTTGGACTGCAATTTTTCAATACGTACAATATATCAACCAAGGAAGGGCTCCGGGAGAAGAACTCAATGCTACATATTGGAATATGATTGCTATGGGGATTTTCTTAGGAGGTCGTTTTTTAGGGACAATTTTGTTAAGTAAATTAAAAGCCCCAAGACTATTATCTTTATTTGCCTTATTTGCGATAATATGTTGTACTGGAGCCATTTTAATTCCGGGCATGCCTGGTTTAATCTTACTGGTATGCATTTCTTTATTTATGTCTATTATGTTCCCAACAATTTATGGTATTGCATTAAAAGATATGGGAGATGAAGCCAAAGTAGGTTCTGCTTTTTTGGTTATGGCTATTGTGGGAGGAGCTTTTTTCCCGTTAATTCAGGCTTCAATTATTGATATAGGTGGAGATAAATTAGATGACACCCTAATTGCTGGAGTGCCAGAAGTTAAATTTTCATTCATAGTACCGCTATTATGTGTCGCAGTGGTAGGTTTGTATGGCCTTTTTGTATCTAAAATTCAAAAAAACGATTAAATGAAAACACAAAGATTTTGTTTGTCTTGTGATCTTAAAGATGATCCTAAACTTATTGCAGAATATAAAAACTATCATGCAGAAGGAAATGCCTGGCCAGAAATTACTAAAAGTATTAAAGATGCCGGAATTATAGACATGCAAATTTACCTGACTGGTAATCGTATGTTTATGATTATGGAAGTTGATGAAACATTTGATCCTGAAAAAAAAGCAGCAATGGACGCTGATAATCCTAAAGTACAAGAATGGGAACAACTTATGTGGAAATACCAACAAGGGTTACCATGGGCAAAAGACGGAGAAAAATGGATTATGATGGAACAGGTTTTTAAATTATAAGAAATAAACTAGTAAAATAAAATAGGGACAATGTAATTTCTTAACACATTGTCCCTATTTATTTTGATACCTATTCATCAGCAAATAAAAAATATAAGTTATTTTATATGTTTTTAATGAGATATAGAGATTTCTAATTGTATATCTGCGCTTATAAAAACTTTAATTCAATTGTTTTTTTTTAGAATATAACAATATAACTATTAATTTTTTATGATTATCAGACAATACTGTGTAATTAAATGATAAAATCGTAGTGCGATGTGTTTTTAATTTATTTTAGGTTTGCTTTTAACTATTCTAAAACACAAAGTCACATGAACAAACAATTATTCAAATCACTATTTGTGGTTTCAACATTGGCATTCTCATTATTTTCTTGTCAAAATGAATCATTAGATGTAGAAAATATAGAATTAGCACCTTCTGCTCTTAATCATGAACTTGTGATGAAATCTATATATGCTGAGTCAGAAACTATAAGTCTTTCAAAAAATACCACAGTGGGAGTTACTGATAGAAATCCAAGTACATTTGCTAATTCACTAATCAATGCAGTTAGACAAGCTGGCAATGGTGGTACTGTTCAATTAGAAGCCGGCAACTATTATTCTGATCGTACAATTACACTACCTGCGGGTATTAAAACAACTATTAAAGGTAGAGGTAAATTCGAGACTAAAATATTTTTGACTAAAAACCCAGGACCAACTCCAGGTTTTATTAACATTAATGCAAATGGAACGGCATTTACTGAGTTATTAGTTGATGCACAAAACAAGATGCAATATGGAGCTTGTGCCATTAACACCAACGGTAAATCAGATATCTATTTATATAATGTAGGTTTAGTAAATGCATCAATTGGCACTGGAACTTCAGATAATGGTAAAGGACTGACCCCAGCAGGTCTAACTGCGATTGCTTGTTCTTTTTATAATTGTGATCATGGAATTAATTTTAACAGACAATATAGTCAAACCCCTGCCCCATGGGTTAAAAAAGTAACGATTAGTGCATGTTGGTTTGGTGGTACTCAAGCAGCAGGAATAAGTATTGATTGTGGTAATGATGGAATAGATGGTGTTGTATTTCGTAGAGGGTTACCTGGTGCTGCTGAAGCTACTGTCACGGTTACTAATATGGATGGAATGGAAATAAAAAACTCAACATTCGAAAAAGCTAGTAAATATAATATTGCAATTGCCAAAGCCTGGAATATTAAAATATTTAATAATACTTTAAAAGGAAATACAGGTAGTATTCTATATGGAGAAGCAATTAACTTAGAACATGAAACACATAATATAATTATAGAGGATAATAAAATTTACAATGAAGGTTTATCCAACCAAAATCATAGTTATATCTCAATACTAACATTTAGAGATTATGGGAACTCACCTTTATTAGAAAATGGTTGTAGAGATATTACTATTAGAAGAAATGAATTTAAAGGTGATTGTAAATCCGGAATAGCAGGAGAATATGCCCAACGAATCACAATAAACAACAATACATTTTCAAATCCGAGACCAACTATTAGAGGTATTAATTTTTATGTCCAAAGCAGTAACATCTGGCATTGGAGTAATGGAGTTGATAATACTGCGAGTATTGTAAACTAATAAAACTATATTTTAGTGACAACAGTAAATACAGTATCTACTCTTAAAAACCCTCTATAAATAACATATTTATAGAGGGTTTTCATTTATGTATTCATGTACTATTAAATCAAATTTTTGTTAACTCACCAGTCAAAGTACCTCTAAAAAATTGATCATCTTCCCAAATCAAAAGCTCTGCATATTTTCCTTTTTTCATGCTAGAATCAACACTATATATTAATCCATCAAAATGTGACAATACTCTTTTCATAGAAGTATGTCCCACAACAATATGTTTCATACCCATTTCTTCCAAAATTTTTTGAGCTTTTTCTTTAGTAAAATCCTTATCTCGAAAGTAGCCTCTATACCAGATAGGTCCCTTTTTCTTTAGCATAAATTTTAAGTCATCATTCTCTAATACTGTTTCCTTATCATGATCAATAATATCATGATGAAATAATTGGTTTACAGTAGAAATATCATATTTACCTTCAGTAAATTCTGGTGAGAATCCAGCATGTACAAAAGCAATATTATTAATTGATATGGCAACAGGTTTTGTTCTGATCCACTCACCAAGAAGTGTTTCTTTTCCAAACAATTCTTTATGCGGTATCCCCATTTGTTGAGAAACCCATTTATATTTATCATGTACATACTTATCGTTTCCTGCTAAAATCATAACTTCATGATTCCCTAAAAGGTAATGTACTTTGCCTCCTGTTTTCTTAGCTTGTTGTTCTAAATTATACAAGAACCATAGTGTTTCTGTTACCTTATCTCCTCTGTCAAAAACATCTCCTACAACTACAAAATGACCTTTTCCAAAAGACCATTCTCCTTTATTGTTGATAACATTGTTCGACCTTAACAATTCAATGAATAAATCATGTTGCCCATGTATATCACTTAAAACAGCAATTTTAGAAACTCCATTAAATTTTTGGTCATTATCTATGCGAATTGATGGTTTAATCTTTATATATTTTGATTTAAATTCCTCACAAGTTTTAATTTTTAGTTTTTTAAAACCGTTGTTAGAAAATGTTTTCTTCTTTAATTCTCCATTGACTATCCATTTTACTTCTACAGTATTATTGTCTTCATAAAAAATATAAGGGCAATCATTTATATGCTCTGTTTTAAGTATTTCTTTTGAACTTTGAGCATTACTTAACATAATATTCATATTAAATAATACTATAAATGATAACCACTTACAGCCAAACAAAAGTTCTTTTTTAAAAGTTCTTTTTTTCATATTATCTCAACTCTCTAAATTGAATTATTAGACCAGACATAAATTTTATATTGGATTTTACTATTAATTTACTGGCCAAAAGATATTCGTTGATAGATAACAAAGTCAATATAATTCTTATTAAAAAAACATTGAAACACCTTACGATTTCCTTTTAGAATATCCTCTATTACTAATTTTCTTTAATTTCCTTGAAACAAATCTAACTAAAAAACAAATAGGATGTTTTTCTGTTTAAGTGTAGTAATGTTAATTCAACCTAAGAGTTTGTTTTCGGCTTACCTTACTGGTAATCACTTTTTGTTTAAATATGATGATGAAAACGGAATCAAAATAATTCATAATACTAATCATCCCAATGCTTATCAATTACTTTTTGGATATGAGGATAGTTTACATCTGTTTCATTTAGCTCTTTTCTCATCCTAATTAATTGTTCTTTTAAATCAGCAATCACAGAATCATATTGAGGATCTTTATAGACATTGTTCATTTCTTTAGGATCTTTTTTCAGATCATAAAACTCCCAAGCCACAGGGGTATGTCTGGTAAAATCGTTCCCCCAACTTTCTTTATTCCATTCTGCTTTAGGATCATCAGTATCTACCCAATATTTACCATAATAAAAGATTAATTTATACGCTTTGGTTCTAATCCCAAAATGTGCTGGATTAGCATGGCGGTGTGCCATATGCATCCAATACCTATAATATGTGGCTTTTTGCCAATCTTCTGGCTCTTTTCCAGTCTCTAAAATAGTTTTAAAGCTTTTTCCTTGCATATAACCCGGTCTATCTCCTCCCGCCATTTCTATAAGTGTAGGTGCAAAATCTGTATTATTAATTATAGCATTTGTTCGGCTACCTTCTTTAATCGATTTAGGATATCGTATAAAAAAAGGCATTCGCAATGATTCTTCATACATCCATCGTTTATCTATGTAATCATGTTCTCCTAGCATAAATCCCTGATCACCTGTATATACAATAATTGTATTCTCTAGTAACCCCTCTGATTCTAAATAATCTAATAAACGTTTTACATTATCATCTACTCCTTTTACACAACGTAAATATTTTTTAAGGTAGTCTTGATATACACTACTCGTATATTCTTTTTCTTCTGCAGTATTCTCAAATTTTTGATGTTCACTAACCGGGATTTCTTGTGCCGTTTTATATTTCTTATAGACATTGGTTCCTGGATAGATATTCATTGCCTGATTTCTAACTACATTTCGATGTGAAACTGAAGAAGCAATAATACGTGTTAGGGAATCATTCTTACCTCTAGTCGCTATTGATCCGTTATTACCATTATCATATAAACTTGCTGGTTCTGGAATAAAAGTATCTTTAAGATATTCATCATACCTAGGGGCATTTTCAAAATCATCATGTGGTGCTTTAAAATGGTGCATTAAGAAAAACGGGGTATTAGGATCTCTTTTATTTTTCAACCAATCTAATGTAATATCTGTAATCACATCAGAAGAATGTCCATTGGTTTTCACTACATTCTGTGGCCAAGGTTGATCTCCACGTATTCTAAAATCTGGATCAAAATACTTTCCTTGAGATGGTAATACTTTATAATAATCAAATGCTGCTGGTTCTTCATGTAAATGCCACTTACCAACAATTGCAGTTTGATATCCTAATTTTTTCATTTCCTTAGGTAAATACTGTTTTTCTGGAGGTAATATTCCCTCAAGATCTATTACTCCACTAGTTTGTGCTCGTTGTCCTGTTATAATAGCAGCTCGACTAGGAACACAGATGGCGTTATTGACAAAACAGTTATCAAAAATCATCCCTTGATTAGCTAATTTATCCAGTGTAGGAGTTGGATTAAGGCTAGCTAGTCGACTTCCATAAATCCCAAAAGCCTGAGAAGTATGATCATCTGCCATAATATAAATTATATTCGGTTTCTTGGCTGTAGAAGTTGTTTTAGTTTCTTGTTTACAAGAAGCTAAAGTTATTATCAAAAATGATATGACTATATAAAAATAAGTGGTTTTTTGCATAATGTAGAGCTATAAATATCTATGTCAAAGATTATAAATTCAATGATAATCGTCTAAAAATGTTGATTTATACTGTATCACAAATGATCAGAAATTACATTTCAATCTATAATAAAAACTTGAATATTGTATCTGCTATAATACGATAACCATTAGCATTAGGATGAATTGGGTCTTTATCATAGGCTTTATCTGCCTGCTGTAGTAATGGAGTATGAATATCTATTTTTTTAATCACAGCGGGATGATTGGTTTCTAGAATAATATCTTTAAACTTCTGAATTACTTCCTCATCATATCGTTCATAAGGGTTTTTCCAACTATACACATCTTCTTCTGATGAAGCAATTCTTCCATGTGTATTTGCCGCATCCAGGGCCAATGGTGGTGGTGTCATTAGTATTACATCTATCTCCTGCCCTTTCATGGTGTCCAAAAATAATATCAATCTATTGTTATAGGTCATAAAAAGTTCCTCTGAAGGAAGTCCATATATTCCACAATTCATTCCATAACAAAAAGTTACTATATCCGGTTTTGGTGATAATGTTAGCAAACTATCTAATCTATCAAATAAAAAGGGTCTTGGTCCTGGATGTCCTGTTTCAGTAAGATGGGTAATAGTTTCACTATTTTTTCCCCAGTTTAACAATGTCACTTTTTTTTCAGGAACACTATCATTCATATATTTTTGTAAATATTCTACATATCCATGTTCTCCCCCATAAGTAACACTATCTCCAATACAAGCAATTATTGTATTATTTTTTACTATTGGATCTTCTTTTTTTCCACAACTAGTTATTAGGATTCCTAGTCCTATTATAATTGCTTTTACAGTATTATTACTCATTATCAAAAAGTTATGCTTTGTGTTATTTTGGTTTCAGAAAGTGTAGCTTTTAAAAATGCTTTGGAATGATTATCCTGCTTTTGAAGTATGACAACACATTTTCCATTATATAATTTTCTATAATTTGCTACAAAAGGCTCCAAACTTCTATTATTTCCATTACCTACTCCAATAATTTTTGCGTTTTCAACCTCAAAATTGATCAAATTCTCTGCGGTTGCTACAAAAATACCGTTTACATCAAGAGCAGTTACCTCTATATAGGTAACCTCACTACTATCTGTTACTTCTAGTTGTAAGCTATTGGTAGTACCAGCAGTTTTAATTTCCTCTTCAATTATCTTTCTACCATCGGTATATCCAATTGCCTTTACTGTACCAGGCTGATAAAGTACTTCCCAACTAAGCATATCCGCATTATTCGAATTATTAATCTTTTTCCCTTGGGAAACACCATTTACAAAAAGCTCTACTTCTTTAGTATTAGAAAATACATTTAGATTTATTTTTTCTCCTTCATGACCTTTCCAATTCCAATGTGGAAAAGTATGTATCATCGGTTTATCTGACCATTCTGATTGATAATAATAGTAGCCATCTTTTGGGAAACCAGCTAAATCAATCACTCCAAAACTAGAGGAACGTGCAGGCCAGGCATAAGGAATTGTTTCTCCTAAATAATCCCAACCTGTCCAGATAAAAGCCCCCATAACAAATGATCTATTTTTTACATCCTGCCAAGCTTGCATACCTCCTGCATAAAAGTTTCTACTCTTTAGGAATTTCTCAGTATCTGGATGCTCTATCGGCAAATCCAATTGTAATGCCTGATCTTTATTTTTAAAAGGATAATACTCTCCTCTATTCGCTATCATTTGTGCAGAAGTATGTTCTGTTACAATCATTTTTCGGTTTGGAAAATCATCGTGTTCTTTATCATAATTTTTGCCTTTTGCATAATTATATCCTGGTACATCTATTTGAGCAACAGCAGGCTCATGAGGCCATTTATCCCATCCATATCCATTTACACCACAAGTAGCTGGGCGGTAATCATATTTATGAATAATATTTGATAATCGTTTGGCTATTGCAACCCCGGATTCATCGTGCATCTGATCAATTTCATTACCAATACTCCACATAAAAATACTAGGGTGATTACGATCACGTATCACAAAATCAGTCAAATCCTTATCACTATATTCTTTAAATAAATGGGCATAATAAGAGACCGGAATCCTTATTTTGTTTCCTTTTTCTCTAAATGTTTGTGGTTCTTTTGCTATTTCCCATTCATCAAATGCTTCGTTCATCACCAGCATTCCCATTTCATCACAAGTCTCTAAAAATTCTATATCAAAAGGATTATGAGCCGTACGAACAGCGTTAGCTCCCATCTCTTTTAATATTCTAATTTGACGCTCATAACTGGTTTTACGAGCTGCCGCACCCAAAGGACCCGCACCATGATGTAAACAAACGCCTTTTACTTTTAGTGGTTTATCATTAAGTACAAAACCGTCCTCAACAGTATATACCATACTACGAATACCTGCTTTTACTGTTTTGGTATCAATAATTATATTACCTTCTAATAATTCAACCTTAACAGTATATAAATTTGGTGAATTGACGCCCCATAGTTTTGGAGTATTTAATATTAATTCAATCTTTTCTTTTTGCTCACTTTCCTGTTTTAATATAACCTCTTTTTGTTTCTTGGTTACTTCTACTCCCTCATCATCAATAATTGAAATTTTAAGTGTTACTTTTTCATCCGTTACTTTTGTGTTTTTTAATGACGTTTCAACGTTTATTATGGCACTATTTGAATTTACTTTTGGTGTAGTTACATAAGTTCCCCATGTAGGTATATATATATCATTTTTAGTAATTAGATATACGTCACGATAAATTCCATTACCAGAATACCAACGTGACCCTGGTTGCTCTGAATTATCCAATTTAACCTTGATTATATTTTCATTTTCACTAGAAATAAATGGTGTTAATTCATACTCAAATGCTGCATATCCAGAAGGACGTTTCCCTAAATAATGATTGTTAATCCATACTTCTGCATTACGATAAGCACCTTCAAAATGAATAAATACCTTTTGATTTTCCCCGATTTCAGATAAATCTATATTCTTTCTGTAATATGAAATTCCAGCAGGAAGCCAAGCACCACGAGAAAATGAAGGGTTTTCTTGAGAAAAAGGTTTTGATATACTCCAATCATGTGGTAAGTCTACTGTCTCCCACCTAGAATCATCAAAATCAATTTCTTTTGCTTTTGGAATATCTTCTTGAACAAATTTCCAGTTGTCATTAATTTTTATAGTTTTTGCTATTGTAACCTGTTTATCCTGACAACTCATAAAAAGCCAAATCACCGAGCAGTAACTCAACATTTTTATATAAAAATTCATAAGCCCTATTTTAATTGTTTAGTGATATTTTGATGTATTCATGAAAACTTAATCTCTAAGAATTAAACACTAAGAAACAGGCTATATCTTGTAAACTTCAAATATTATGAGCTTTTTTTACTTAAAATCATAAAAATGTTTTCGTAAATATATAATCCAGTGATTGAATATAAAGATCAAAATCGGGCTTTCAATTTTTCTATTATAAGTTCACTGTTATATCGGTATCATTTGCTGCTTCATATGCCATTACATCTTCTTTTGTTATGCCTGTGTTCCAAACATACACTTTTTTTAATTTTGGAAATTTATCTAATTGTGTTAATGAAGACTTAGTGATTTCTGTACCAAATAGATTAAGGGATGTCAAATTTTTCAATTCTGGAAAAGATGATATTCCCTTATCTGTGATAGGGTTTCGTTCTAATTTTAATAATTGTAAATTCTCAAATCCTTTAAACACTTTTAACTCATTATCTGTGATATGATTCCCTCCGACAGAAAGCCATACAATGTTATTTTTTAAAGGTTGAAGCAAAGCTAATTTAGATGATAGTTCTTCTGAATTTTCTTTTTTGATTTTACCTGTTGGTAGAATCACATCAAACAAATTTGATTCTGCAACCAGTTCTCTCACTTTAAAACCTGCGTCAATTAAAGCTTTGACATCCTTTTCTGCCGGTGCAGGGACATTAGCCAAAGCCGCACTAGCTTTAGAATTAGCATCCAACCCTAACATTATGGCTGCGTTTTCTTTTATCTCTTCATTAGATTCTATAGCTCCAAATTTAGTTTCAAAATCACCTTGGGCTACTTCAATCCAATGTTCAACAATAGCAATTTCTTCTTTTGTCAAAGGAGTTTTACCCTCCGGAGGCATAAATTCTTTATCATGAGCATCTAGCAGTACTCTACGGATCATTTCAGACTTTGAAGCATCTCCTGCAACAAATGTCGCTCCAGTCTTTCCCCCTTTTAATATAGCTTCTTTACTAGCAAATGATAATTGCCCTTTTTTCTTTGATTCATTATGACAACTAGCGCATTTATTCTGCAAAATTGGATTTACCAAATGATCAAAAACAACAGCTTCTTCGAGTGAAGTTACTGCTACCAGATCTTCTTTCTTTTCTTTACCAAAAGGCATGTATGCCGTTAAATAATCAGATCCATGTGTCAAATTACCTCCGTAATGTCCGGTAACACTTAATAAAATCACAATCAATGTAAGGGTAGCCATATATGGTTTTCCTTGTTTTAAAGCTTTTATCTTCAGTTTTCCAGCACTAATTAACCAAGCTAAAAAGGCGATAATAGTTGTGATTACACCAAACCAAAAATGGGTATCTAATGCTCCTTCTTCATAATCACCACTAAGTGATAACATATATCCCAAAATACAGGCTACCAAAGCGCTAAGTGCTCCCAACAATAATGCTAATGGCACAGCAGCCGTAATAGTATCATTTTTCTTCCAACGAGCAAAAACCTCCAGGATAAAAGCAAAAAAAAGGAATCCAATGGGTAAGTGTACAACTAGTGGGTGAAATCTACCGAAAAATAATATGATATCTGATACTTCGTTCATTTCGTAATTTATATTTTGGGTCATATTAGATCTTTAAAGACCTATACATCTAAATTATTATACTCTTTCTAATTTTATTGGTGGTGTTCTATGCGCATTCCACTGGCAGATATATAAATTTTTATCTTCATCAACAAATACGTCATGCCCATGATTAAAAGTTGGCTTTGGCGCTTGATACATTTGTTGTAAAACCCCATCTTTATATACAGGTGCTTCTCCTCCCGGGTTAGAAACTACTTTATTATTTCCATCCAAAATGGTCACAAATCCTGTATCTCGAACCCAATTTTTTCCTTCGCGCGTTGTTGACCAACATACTCCTGCATAGATATTGTCATCATCTAATACCGGTCGACATACAAAAGCACCAGGCATATGAACTGTTTTTATATATTTTCCATCTAACGTATACCACTTAAATGAATGTTCATTGCGAGAAGTACATACCAAAACTGGATTGTTTTTATCTCGATAATCAATCGCTACACCATGTGTCTGATTTAGATTATGCTCTTTATTTTCATTCTTCATTCCTCCGAATTTGCGAATGAATTCACCTTTATGGCTAAACTGTAATACATAATTTGATCCATACCCATCAGCTATATAAACATCTCCATTGGGCCCAACACATGTTTCTGTTGGCATATATTTCATATCATGAGTATATACACCTATTGTTCTTGGATCTGGAAAAGTAAATATCAACTTTCCATCAATCTTAGTTTTATGTACAGTTCCTGCTTGTTCGAACCATACGCCGCCTTTATCTTGTCCCCAACCAGAATCACATATATAGAGCACATCTTCTCCTCCCTCATCATGCAAAGTGAGTCCGTGTCCACCCGGATATCTTGTTCCCCACGCATCTAGTAATTTTCCTGATTTATCAAAAACAAACATATTATTTGCTGTATGATCTCCAAGCATTAATAGACGGCCTTTTGAATCCATTTGCATTTCGTGGCAATTGAAAATAGGATTCTGACTAACGCTCATCTTTGCCCAGTCTCGATGTATTTTATATTTATAATCACCATGCCCAATAATCTGACTATCGTCTGGAGCAATTCCTTTTATAATATTAAATCCAAAAGAAGGTACAGTAGAAATTGCTGTTCCTACTAAAATCGTATTCTTTAAAAAACTTCTTCTTGAGCTCATGTATATTGTTTGTTTATTGTACTATTTATAGCTAATCATTAGCATTTAAATGGTATGTTCTTTTATAGATTTTTATTCATCTAAGAAAGAATATCTTTTACTACATGTCCATGTACATCTGTTAATCTAAAACGACGTCCTTGATGTTTATAGATTAGACGTTCATGATCAATACCAAACAAGTGCATTAATGTTGCTTGAAAATCATGTGTATGCACAGGGTCTTTTACGACATTATAACTAAAATCATCGGTTTCTCCATATGTAAATCCAGGTTTTATACCCGCTCCAGCCATAAACATAGTAAAGGCTTTTGGATGGTGATCTCGACCATAATCAGTTGCGGTTAATTTTCCTTGAGAATATACTGTTCTCCCAAATTCTCCTCCCCAAATGATCAGAGTATCTTCAAACATTCCGCGCTGTTTTAAGTCTTTTATCAAAGCCGCATTTGCCTGATCTGTTTTTCTCGAATTCATCATTACCCCTCCTGGACATCCTAAATGCTGATCCCATCCCTGATGATATAACTGTACAAACTTTACATCTTTTTCTAGCAATTTTCTTCCCAACAAACAATTGGCTGCATAGGTCCCAGGATCACGACTATCTTCGCCATACATTTCAAAAATATACTCTGGTTCGTCGCTCATATCTGTAACCTCTGGTACTGATGTTTGCATACGAAATGCCATTTCATATTGTGACATCCTTGCATTAATCTCTGGATCACCATAAGAATCATTCTGAATATTATTTAGCTTACCCAGATAATCCAGCATATGACGACGATCATGCCCATCATAATTTTCTGGATCTGATAAGTATAATACTGGATCTTTTCCACTTCTGAATTGTACACCTTGATGCTCTGTTGGTAAAAAACCATTACCCCATAAACGAGAATATAATGGCTGTCCTCCTCCATTTTTTGAGACCAACGAAATAAAAGTAGGTAGATTCTCATTGTCAGAACCTAAACCATAACTTAACCAGGAACCTATTGAAGGTCTACCTGGTTGCTGACTACCTGTTTGAAAAAAGGTAATTGCCGGATCATGATTGATCGCATCTGTTTGCATTGATTTAATAAAACAAATATCATCAACTACCTCTGATAAATACGGCATTGCTTCACTTACCCAGGCACGTGATTCTCCATATTGTTTGAATTCTAATGTTGAAGCAGCGATCGGAAATGATGTCTGATCAGCGCTCATACCCGTAAGTCGTTGTCCTTTTCTGATTGAAGCAGGTAAATCTTTACCAAACATATCCTTTAGCTTTGGCTTATAATCAAACAATTCTAATTGTGATGGTCCTCCACTTTGAAACAAATAAATTGCACGCTTAGCCTTTGGCATATGATGGGGTAAACCAAGACTGTTTCTACTAAACATCTCGAGGTCTGGTTTCCTATTATTTTTAACATTACTCCATGCTTTATCGGCATTGAGTAATGATCCAAAAGCAATAGCCCCTAATCCTAAAGAGGTTTTTGTTAAAAACTCTCTACGATCAAACATTTTTTCTACTTCCTGGAGGTCCTTATTATTTGACCTTAATTTGTCATGGTGATCACACATAGCTTATCTTTTTGTTATTGTAGCATCCGAATTCATAATCGTACTTGCAACCACAGCATTAGCTGCTATTAGTGCTTTATCGTCATTTTCTTCTATTCGGAATTCTCCGGAGTTTAACCACCCCTTCATTTTAGCTTCGTTGGAAGCAAACTTCTTATATTCATTATTTTTTAGTTCGAGTAGTAGGTCCAATTCTTGTTTTGTGGGTTTCCTACCAGTCAAACTTCTAAAAACATTCATAATCCCTTTTTTTGCATCAGCAGAATCAGTCATTTTCTTTCCCAGAACCCTGGCCGATTCTATGTACGTAGGGTCGTTTAAAAGCACTAGCGCCTGTAGTGGAGTATTTGTTTCTTGTCTTCTAACTGTACATACATCTCTTGCGGGAGCATCAAAAGTGGCTAGTGTAGGATGTGGTACAGAACGTTTCCAAACGGTATACATGCTTCTGCGATATAATTTTTCTCCTGTATCTTCTTCATATGTCGCATTGTTCACTTTCCATAAACCTTCTGGTTGATATGGTTTTACACTTTCACCTCCTATTTCATTATTCAACAGACCACTTGCTGCTAATGCATTATCTCTTAACATTTCACCTGTCATGCGTTTTGCTGGTCCTCGTGCTAATAGTCTATTTTCTGGATCCATCATTCTTAACTCTTCAGAAACTCTTGAATCCTGACGATATGTGCGAGACATAACAATCATCTTGTTAAATGCTTTCATATCCCAATCTTTTTCCATAAAATGTGATGCTAAATAGTCTAATAACTCTGGATGACTTGGCATTTCTCCTTGATTTCCAAAATCTTCTGAAGTTTTCACTAACCCCATACCAAAGAAATGTTGCCACATACGATTTACTGTCACTCGAGAAGTTAAAGGGTGCTCCTTTTTAAATAACCATTGTGCAAATCCAAGACGGTTTTTTGGAGCACCCTCTACCATTGGAGGCAAAAATTCTGGAGTATTAGGATACACTTCTTCTGCTCGTGCATCATAAACTCCTCTTTCTAATACATATGCCTGTACTGGTTCTGATTCTTTCATAATCATAACCTCTTTTATAGGCTCTATACTATCAACATAGGCTTTTCTTACTTTAACAAGCTTTGTATATTGTTCTTTTATTGGACGAGCATGCATGATATAATGCTGCTGTAAAAGTTTTTTTTCAGATACATCTAATGCTTCTGGAACTTTTGCTAATAATGTATTCACTCCTGCATTCTCTGCTAACTGAAGCATTTCTATACCAGATAGTTCTCTGTTATATACATTGATATCATCTATGATTCCACCGGCAATACCTTTTCCTCGTAATCGTGCTCCAAACTGAAGTGCAGGTTCTTTTTTTCTGCCAAAAAGAATATCTTTATAGAGGTTATCATCAATAATTTCTGTTTCAAGTTCTTTTCCGTTTACATAAACTTTATATCCCGCAGCTTTACTTGATCCATCATATGTTACTGCAAAATGTGTCCATACTTCTTTAGGAATATCAATTTTAGTATGTTCCTTAATTGCATTATCTGGTCCGGTATGTGCCATTAATAATTCTAGCTTATTATTCACAATTTTTAAATGATATCCTCTCCAGGCATGTAGAATTGCTCCATCACTTTTATGAAAAATATTTCCGTCTGTCACTTCTTTAGGAATTTTTGCCCAAACTCCAACAGTGAATGGTTGATGACGACCAAAAACACCTACTTCTCTTAGGTCCAACCAGGTATCTCCATTAAACTGCACTCCTTTTCCTTTTCTAGCAGCGACCAAATCCACCGGTTGACCTTCAGTATACTCACGTTTCATTGTAGCTTTTTGTGATGGATTTATACTATTAGTCAAGGAATTATTATTTAAGTTATATGAGCCTATTAAGCCTTTTTTAGAAAGCTTTACCGAAGCATATTTTTTATTGGCAATCCACGTATCAATTTCTGGCGAGATTTCTTGTATTGTATTTTCTATATCAACTTCTGTTTCTTTAACCAGATTCTCCATATAAGTCAACATTTTCTCCTCTTCTTCATTAGTCCATAGCATGGTTGGAGTTGGCATTGCATCATTCCATGAAATTTGACCAGATTCATTTACATTATTAAAAAAAGTGGTCATTTCATAATAGTTTTTTTGGGAAACAGGATCATATTTATGATCGTGACATTTTGCACAAGCTACAGTAAGCCCCATTAAGGCCTGTCCTGTTGTAGTTGCTCTATCCCCAGCATATTCGATAAGAAACTCTTCATTTACAATACCTCCTTCCATATTTTGAGGATGAATACGATTAAAAGCTGTTGCTAACTTCATCTCACGTGTAGGATTCTCCATTAAATCTCCTGCAAGCTGCCATGTTACGAATTCATCATAAGGTTGATTTTTATTAAATGCATCAATTACCCAATCACGCCAGGGAGACATATCTCTATACCGATCTACACTATATCCATGAGTATCAGCAAAACGAGCTACATCCATCCATTCTAGAGCCATTTGTTCTCCATATCGTTTTGAGGCAAGCAAACGATCGACTTGTTTTTCATAAGCATCTTCGCTTTTATCAACTAAAAAATCATCTATCTCTTTTACTGTTGGCGGCATTCCTGTAAGGTCAAATGATAAACGACGTAATATAATTTCTTTATCTGCTTCGGGAGCAAATGTTAATTTCTGATCTTCTAAAACCGAAAGAATATAATTATCAATAGGATTTTGGATTAATCCTTTCTTTTTTACTTTGGGAGGTGTCGTTTTTTGAATTGGAATAAATGCCCAATGATCTTTATATTCTGCTCCATCTTCAATCCATTTAATCAAAATCGCTTTTTCTCGTTCTGTAAGACTCAAATGCGACTCTGGTGTTGGCATTATTTCTTTTGGATCTTCTGTCATGATTCTTCTAAACATTTCAGAGTTCTTAAGATTACCTGGATCAATAGCAAACTTACCTGGAGTCTCTGGTAGTTCTGCATATGCCGTTTCTGAACTATGAAGTTGCAGACCAGCAGATATTTTTGCTTTATCCGGACCATGACACAAAAAACACTTATCCGATAATACAGGTTTTACATGTTGATTAAAATCTAATTTTTCTGGAAGTTGCTGATATTCGATCTCAACCAATTCTGGCAAATCAGGACCTCCACAAGAAATAATAACAACAGTAAATAAGAATAGGGGTATACTTTTAAAAAACGACATTAAAATTATAATTTTTTATATACTTCCAAATTTAAAAGTTAAGTTCAACAAATCTTTGCTCAAAAAAGACTATACAATGTACATTTCCGACATAATTATATAAAAAGCTATATTTTTTTACAACAAAAACGACTTTTATCAGAAAATTCTTTATTTTTCCCTGTATATTACGGTTGATGAAATTTATTTAATGCATAAAGTCTTACAATCTTTACAACTTTCTTTACTCAATGTTGGTTATGCACATCTGGACAAACATTGGAATTATGATAATGTAGTAAGTCCATTTACCAGAATGTACTATATTTCTAAAGGTTCTGCCAAGGTATATCACAATGATCAGACTTTTGATTTAAAACCGGGGTATATGTATTTAATACCTAGTTTTACTTATAGTAGATATAAGTGTGATGAATATCATGAACAATATTATATAAGTTTCTTTGAGGAGATAAAAAATGGATTATCCATTTTTAATTTAAAATCCTTCGTCTATGAACTCAAAGCTAAAGACACTGATATTGCCTATTTTAAACGTTTACTAGAAATTAATCCTAATCGTGCATTAGTCAATGATGATCCCGAGGTTTATGATAACAGACCTACTTTACAAACCTTTAAAAAGAAAAACGAAAAACTATCATCTGCTTTTTACCTTGAAACTAATGGATTGCTGCGTATTCTTCTATCAAAATTTATTAAAGATCATAATCGTCTGGTTATAAAAAATACTACTCGTAATAATTTAAGTCAAGTATTAAGTCATATCAGTGAAAATCTAGACAAAGAACTTACCATAAACGAACTAGCTTCATACTGTCATTTAAGTACAGATTATTTTTCCCGAATATTCAAACAAAAGTTTGGTATGAGACCAAATAAATATATCCAATCAAAAAGAGTCGAAAGAGCTCAATTGCTATTGCTTACTACAGATAATTCTTTAAAGCAAATTGCCGAAAAAGTTGGTTTAGAAAATCTATCATATTTCTCCAGGGTTTTTAAAAGTTTTACAGGAAAAACTCCTGGGAATTTTCGCAAGGAAGAATTGAATGTATAGATACAAAATCAATAAAAATATATAAATACCAATATGTAAATAATTCATTCAAAATGTTCAAATATATACTCCTTTCGATATTAATACTATCTGTTTTAAATTCATGTACATCTGCCAAATCAGAAAAAGATATCAATACAGAGGAATGGATTTCTCTTTTTAACGGTAAAGATCTTTCTGGATGGGATGTAAAAATTTCTGGTTACGAATTAAATGACAATTATAAAGAAACTTTTATAGTTCAGGATAGTATGATTCGAATTCGATATGACAATTATGAAACATTTGATGATGCTTTTGGGCATTTATATTACAAAACACCTTTTTCTTATTATAAATTAAGCTTTGATTATCGGTTTACAGGAGAACAATTAAAAGGTGGTGTGCATTGGAATATAAGGAACAGCGGTGTGATGCTACATTCGCAATCTGCAGAAAGTAATGAACTCCAACAAGATTTTCCTATTTCGATAGAACTACAAACCTTAGGAGGGTTAAATAAAGGAGAGCGCACGACAGCTAATGTTTGTACTCCGGGAACCGCAGTAGAAATTAACAGCACTGTTGATTATACCCATTGTATAAACTCTACCTCTAAAACCTATCATGGTGATCAATGGGTACACATCGATGCAATAATTATGGGTGGCGAGTATATGGAATTTATGGTAAATGGTGATTCTGTCCTAAAATTCACAAAACCACAAATAACAGGTGGAAAATACAGTGCTAATAGTTCTGAAACGAATTTAGGAAATTTCGGAATCCAAAGAGATCTAGACTACTGGATGTCAAAAGCAGGTACCATATTAACAGAAGGTTACATCGCATTGCAAGCAGAAAGTCACCCCATAGATTTTAAAAACATTAAATTACTGGATTTGTGTGGTTGCATGGATATTAAAGCAAAAAATTATAAAAGCTATTTTGTAAAAAACAAACCAAAAGCATGCATTTACTAGGTATTAATTTTCTGTATTAAAACTAGTATCATCTATAGCTATTAGTTCCAAATTGAGATTTGTTCTTTCTTTACCTGTTACATTAAAAAGTGCGGTAAAAGTATCTAAATCCTTCATATACTCTTTTTTAAATTGTTCTACCTTTTGGGGATCACAAAAAAGTTCTACTGTTGCAATTACCCCTATATCATGATCAGAGAAAAATAAAAACTGTTCTGTACCATCCACTCCTTTTAACCGAGAGACAATAGCATATTCAGAAGCTAATCCTTCAATGTCAAGATTAAATATGGTATCTCTGTTTTTAATACGATTTTTATACTTAAGTTTTCTACCTTGAATAGAGAAATGCGCATTTTGTTCGTTAAAATATTGAATAAACTTATTATTATTCTTTGTAGGACCTATATATACAGAATTATGTTCCTTAATATCATCATAGGTTGATTTGGTAGAAAATCGAATAGAAAAATCTCTACCATTACTTTCAAAAAGTTTAGTTAAATGATATACAGCAATAGATCCCATACCCGTTACATATGAGTAATTTGCAGGAAATACATTATCTCTAAACTCAGAGTTCTTTTTTTGTAGTTCATAAAAATCATCTAATGAATTGATTTCATAATCTCTATTCCAGCCTATTCTTCCTGTTTTGGTTTTTGCCATAAATCCAAAGAAATCTCCAACAACCAAAGTGGTTTCTTTTCCATTTGTTAAAAATGAATTCCATAATGCAACTGGTTTTTTATATAACAAATTAGATACAACAAATACTAGTGTTACAAATAATGAGATAGAAGTAAATCCAAGTATTTTATAATACTTCTTGTAATTTTTCTCCTCGGATTTAAATGTAGTGTTCTGAATAAATGAAGTATAATATTGTCCCTTATCTATTACTATTTTCCATGGTTCATCTTTTCCTTCTGTCTGATAATACTTTTCTAATTTTTTTCTCAGGTTATAGATATTCACTCGAATACTGGAAGAATTATTTTGTTCAAGAAATTGTTTCCCAAAAATTTCGATTCCGATTGTTGTTTCTTTCAATTGTTTTTTGGACAATGTTGCTTCTACAAGAAAACGAAGCAAATTTGTACTTGTAGGAGACTTAGAAAAACCCTTACTACTAAGAATACATTCGAGTATTCTTTTTTTCTCATCATCTAAGAGATCTTTCATCACTACAAAATTTTATCATCCAAAAATAGTAAGATTTAACCGTTACAAATACCGTTAACTGAAGGTTAAATATAACTATTATTATGACTTTTAAGTAATTTGGCTAAGAATCTTATAGCATTTTTCTAAAAAGATTAAGAAATCCATTAAGGATAAGATTGTTGTATAATCCGAAGCTAATTGCAACAAAAATGAAAGGAATCATCAAAGCTTTTTTGTTCCTTCTATACATCAATATAACACCAATAATTTTAAACTATAACGAATATCAAAATTTCATGAAAAACTATTTAGTCAAAACATTATCAGGTACTATCTGCCTTTTACTTTTTAGTTTTTGTACAACTACTCATCTATCTGCAAACACCAAAGATTGCATAGAAAAAAGAAGTTCAATAGATCAAAACCAAGTGCTTCAACTCATGAAGAAAGTAGCAGATTGGCAACTAGCTAATCCAACAGGTAAAGGATTAAACACTTGGGATTATGCTCCATTTTATATTGGATTAATGCAATTATATACAATAAGCAAAGATGAAAAATACCTCAATGCAATTGTAGAAATGGGAGATAGCGTGAATTGGACTCCAAGAGCACGACCATATGATGCGAATGTATATGCAATTACACAGGTCTTCTACGAACTTTATGAAATAAAAGAAGATAAACATATAATTGATCGATCAAATTTTATGTTAGAAATGCCTTTAAGAAGAAGACTTGAAAATGATGTCACATTCGATGGAAATAAATACTGGTGGGAATGGTGGAGTTGGTGTGATTCTCTATTTATGGCTCCTCCAGCATATGCAAGAGCTGCAGCAGTTTTAAATAACCCTGAGTACCTGAACTTTATGACAGAAAGATGGTGGGACACATCAGATTACTTATATGATAAAAAAGAGCATTTATACTTTAGAGATGACCGTTTTTTTAATAAAAAATCAAAAAACGGATCTAAAATATATTGGTCTCGCGGTAATGGATGGGTTATCGGAGGATTAACCAGAGTATTGGATTATATGCCAAAAAATCATCCTGAACGTAAAAAATTCGAACAACAATTCATCGAAATGTGTACCCGTCTGAGTGCAATACAAACCGAAGGAGGATATTGGGGTCAAAGCCTTCTAGATACTAAATTTTACCCACAGAAAGAATCCAGTGGTACTGCATTTTTTATACATGGAATGGCCTGGGGAGTCAATAATGGATTATTACCAAAAGATCAATTCATGCCTATAATTAAAAAGGGGTGGGATTTTTTGACTGAGGCAATACACACTGATGGGACATTTGGATATGTACAAGAAGTAGGAGATTCTCCTACAGACGTGAGTTTTGATGATTCAGAATCTTATGGAAGTGGAGCTTTTCTCCTTGCAGCTACCGAAATCTATAAACTCATTAATACTAAATATTAATGATGTTCTACTCAGAAATGAAAGTAAATACAACAAATATGAAAAAAAATACAACAAAGATAATTCTCAAAATAACCTTCATTTTATTTATCTGTTTTTGCTTTGTTAGTAATGCCCAAATAATAGATTCAAATCATCAACAAGAGATAACTCCAACATCAGTATACAAGCAAATGCAACGGGTTGCTGATTGGCAAATCATACATTTTCGTGAGAAATACAGTGGAAGGGATAAACCTCATCATATTGCTGATTGGACAAATGGAGCGCTCTATGTGGGTATGACCAAATTTGCCAAAATGGCTAAGGATGATCGATATTGGAAATGGTTAAAAGAAATTGGCACAACACAAAAATGGCAATTACACTGGAGAAAATATATGGCTGATGATCATGTTGTAGGTCAAATGTTTTTGGAATCCTTCAAAAAGTTTAAAGATTCCACTATGATAACCCCTACAAAAGAACGTTTAGACTGGATCATGCAAAACCCAAGTCAGCAACCTATTACTTTAGATAACTATAAACATCTAGAGCGATGGACCTGGTGTGATGCCCTATTTATGGGACCTCCTGTTTGGGCTAAACTCGCAAAAATCACAGGCGAACAAAAATATACAGATTGGATGCTTAAAGAGTATGAGGTTACCAGACAACATCTTTTTGACAAAGAAGATCATTTATTTTATCGAGACAATAGTTTTATTGATAAACTTGATCATGATAACAAGATATTTTGGTCAAGAGGCAACGGATGGGTGTTTGGTGGTTTAACACTGTTAATGGATGAATATGAACCTGGTTCTAAACCCTATGAATACTTTAAGGAAATTTACCTGAAAATGGCAAAAAAGCTCATTCAGATTCAGACGCCACAAGGCCACTGGTCCATGAGTTTACTTAATCAAAAATACTACCCCACTCCTGAGACCAGCGGGACATCATTTTTTACATTTGGACTTGCATGGGGTGTAAATCACGGTGTATTGGATAGGGCAACCTACGAACCGCATATTAAAAAAGCATGGAATGCATTAAACAGTCATATTACCCCCGAGGGTATGCTAGGTTATGTACAACCTATAGGAGCTGGTCCCGATAAATCATTTAAAGATCAAACTGAAGTGTATGGTACCGGAGCTTTTCTTGCTGCAGGTTCTGAGGTGTACACCATGTATGGTGGACAACAAATATACCAGATTTCAAATCCTGATTATATAAAAAGTCCAAAAACGGGAATGACTAGAGAACATTGGTTAGATATGGCACAATATATTTTAGAAGGTGCTTTTTCATATGTAAACGATATCGATGACCCTCTTAAGTTTCCAAAATTAGGGGATGTATCTTATCCAAGAGGTGATTGGCAAATACCGGTAGAAAAATTAGAAGGTTTATGTAGAACACTTTTTGTTGCTGCTCCTTTATTAAAAGAAAATCCAGACTTAACCATTAATAACATCAAAATTGCAGATTATTATCGTCATAACATATTAAACCTAATTGATGAAAACCACCCCTCATTTATAAAAGACAAGGAAAAAGATTGGCCAGGACAAACCTTAGTTGAGTTTGGTGCATTGGCCATTTCATTTTTTACTATCCCCGAAGTCGTTTGGGAGCCACTCACACAAGAGCAAAAAGATATTTTAGCTCGTAAAATGATTAGTTACGGGGATGGAGCAACCGTACCTTCTAACTGGAAATTTTTTAACATTTTTGTTCTCAGTTTTTTTAAAAGTCAAGGCTATGATGTTAATGAAAAATTATTAGTTGACTATCTCAATAAGAGTTTAAATCATTATCGCGGAGATGGCTGGTACAATGATAATCCCGCGTATGATTATTATAGTATGTGGGCGTTTCAGATGTATGCAGCCTATTGGTCTGAAGTATTTGGCAATAAATACTATCCAGAAATTGCTAAAAAATTCAAAACAAATTTTCTAGATATAAAAGATAGCTATCCTTATATGTTTAGTAAAGATGGTAAAATGATTATGTGGGGACGAAGTATAAGTTATCGCATCGCATCTATAAGTCCTTTTCCTTTTTTAGGGTTCTATCCAGAAGAAACTAAAGGTATAAATTGGGGATGGATGCGACGTATTTCTTCTGGAGTATTATCTCAATTTTTACAACATCCCAAGTTTTTAAAAGATGGTGTCCCAACATTAGGGTTTTATGGAGAATTTGACCCTGCTACTCAATATTACAGTTGTCGAGGAAGTGTATACTGGATGGGAAAAGCCTTTCTTAGTTTACTATTACCTAAAGATAATGAGTTTTGGAATGCTACAGAAAACGATGGTGCATGGGATAACAAATTAACCAAAGGAAAGGCATATAACAAGTTTTTCAAAACTTCAGAAATTATGTTAACCAATTATCCCGATATCGGAGCTACAGAAATCCGAGCCTGGTGTAATGTTCCCATTACTGGAGTTAAAGAGCCTTTCCGCGGAAGCGAAAATTATAATAAACTAGCGTATAATAGTGCTTTTCCATGGCAAGCTGATGATCCTAGCGGTATTGTATCAATGAATTATATGTTTAAGACCGAAGTGGATACTATCCCATATGAACCTGGAAGGTTATATACTTTTAAAAAGTTTAAAAATGGTGTTTACTATCGAGATTTAAAATCTGAAATCATTGAGGACGTTCTGATTAACCTGGCAGATATTCCCTTGAAAAATGGAATTTTACGAGTAGATAAAATCAATGCCAAAAAACCTTTGGATTTTATTTTAGGGCATTATAGTCTACCCCATATTAATGGATATATTAAAAAATCAGTTCAAAAGATAAAAAACAAAGAGATTCAGATTATTGATAACGGTCAATATCAACTTGCTGTAATTCCAATAAAAGGGTGGAATGTTGTAACTACCAAAACTACTTCTGGTTTACATCCAGAAGCAAAAGAAAGCACAGTAATCAACACCAGAGCAAAGTATAAACCTAGTCAAAAAGATAATACCTATATCACCATAATGCTATGGAAAAAGTCGGGAACACCTTTTACCATCGAAGAATTATCTTTTATCAAAAAAATAGAATCAGAAAAAAACAATAAGCAAATAATTATCATGAAAAATGATAATTCTAAACATATCATTTCATTCGAATAAAAAATATTATGAATAATACAATATATGAAACCAGATACGCCAACGGACCTGCATCTGTAAAGCATTATGATACCAAAGCATTACGTGATGAGTTTTTGATACATAATCTCATGCAATCAGATACTATTATTTGGGTATACACTCATTATGATCGCTATATGGTTGGTTCTGCCGTACCTATAAAGAAAAGCTTAACACTGGAAGCAATCGATCCTTTAAAAGCTAAAAATTTTCTGGATCGAAGAGAACTTGGAGCCATCAATGTAGGAGGGCCAGGATCTATAAATGTAGATGGAACTACCTATTCACTAGGGTATAAAGACGCATTATATATTGGAAAGGACAGTAAAAATGTAGTTTTTAATAGTGATGACGCTAATAATCCGGCTAGGTTTTATCTAAACTCAGCTCCTGCACATCATGCATTCCCTACCAAATCCGTAACTAAAGAACAAGCTAAAAAGTTAGAACTTGGAGCGATGGAAACTGCTAATGCAAGAACAGTATACCAAATGATCCTTAGCGGAGTGGTAGAAACTTGCCAGTTACAAATGGGAATGACAGAGCTTAAACCAGGTAGTGTATGGAATACTATGCCTGCCCATGTTCATGATCGTAGAATGGAAATCTATTTTTATTTTGAAATCCCCGAAGAACAGGCTGTTTGTCACTTTATGGGACCTGTAAATGAAACACGACACATCTGGATGCAAAATCATCAGGCTGTAATTTCTCCGCCATGGTCTATTCATTCTGGATCCGGAACAAGTAACTATACCTTTATTTGGGGAATGGCAGGTGAAAATCTGGACTATAGCGATATGGATACTGCAAAAATTACAGAGCTAAAATAATCACTCTTATCATGACAAATTCATTATTTGATGTTTCAGGAAAAATAGCATTAGTCACAGGAAGCACACACGGACTAGGAATGGCTATGGCAAAGGGATTAGGTCAAGCCGGAGCCACTATAATAGTAAACGGGAATTCATCCCAGGAAAAAATCGATAACGCCGTAACTGAGTATAAAAATGAAGGGATACATGCTATTGGATACAAATTTGATGTTTCTAATGAACAAGAAGTTATCTCTACCATTAAAAAAATTGAAACCGAAATAGGCTACATTGATATTTTAATTAATAATGCCGGAATTATAAAACGAACTCCATTAATTGACATGGAAGTAGATGACTTTAAACAAGTCATTAATATTGATCTTGTTAGCCCTTTTATTGTTTCTAAACATGTAGTTAGAGGAATGATAGAAAGAAAACAAGGAAAAATTATCAATATCTGTTCTATGATGACAGAATTAGGCCGAAATACAGTTGGCGCATATGCTGCAGCAAAAGGTGGATTAAAAATGTTAACCAAAAATATGGCTACAGAATGGGCCAAATACAATATCCAGGTTAATGGTATTGGTCCTGGATATTTTGCTACCTCTCAAACTGCTCCTATACGAGTAGATGGTCATCCTTTCAATGATTTCATAGTAGGTAGAACTCCGGCAGCAAAATGGGGTGATCCAAGTGACCTTGCAGGAGCAGCTATTTTCCTATCCTCAAAAGCAAGCGACTTTGTAAATGGCCATATTTTATATGTTGATGGTGGGATCTTAGCAACCATAGGTAAACCTTCTAATGAAGATTAATTTACAATCACGATCAAATAAATTTTGTAGATGAAACTATATATTCTTATTTCTTTGACCACCTTATTCACCATATCTGGATGCAGCCCTTCTTCAAAAAATGTGATCACTATTGAGAACACATTAAACATAGAACGTATAGATGAATTAGTGCGTATTCCGATAGCGAAGTTTGACACTCATATTCTAGACATCAAAGATGAATCTATACTTGCTATTTATAACCAAAATAAGGAATTTATTCCATTTCAATTAGAAGATATTGATAATGATAAGAAATGGGATCAATTAATTTTTGTTACTGATTTTAAGCCAAAAGAGATAAAAAAAATATACTTTGATGTTATAGAAAGAGAAAAGACTCCCATAGTATCTAAAGCTACAGACATACATTTTGGAGTTGGCTCAAACTCAAGAGACGTTACAGAAGTAAAAAATTATAAACGTAATGGAGATCCCAGAAATGCAGCAGACAAAAAATTCTTTCAAATGGAAGGGCCAGCCTGGGAAAATGATAAAGTTGGGTTTCGTATGTATTTTGACCCAAGAAATGGGATTGATATTTTTGGTAAAACAACAGAGGATTTAGTTTTATCCCAAGTTGGAATTAATGGAGACTATCATACTAAAGAAACTTGGGGAATGGATATCCTTAAAGTTGGTAATTCTCTAGGGGCAGGATCTATTGCCATACAATTAAATGATTCATTGTATAGAATAACAGGTAAAAATGGTGCTAGGTATAAAGTTATAGAAGAAGGTCCTATTAAAGCTTCTTTTGAAATGAATTATATCAATGATACTATTCATGGAATTCCTATACAGGTACACCATAAGATTTCGATTTATAAGGGACAATGGTATTATAAAAGTGAAGTTTCTTTATCAGGAATAACTCAAGAAATGAAACTGGTTGCAGGGATCGTAAATTTAAAACCAAATCAACTATATATCAAAGAACGTAATAGCCTGTTCAGTCTATATTCTCATGGTAAGCAATCTGAAAACGGAGATCATCTTGGCATGGCGTTACTATTAAACAAAGATCTTTACCATACTCATAAGACTATTACTAAAAAAGAAAATGGAATTACAAATACTCATTATGTAGTTTTTAATACTGAAAACAATACTACTATCCCTTTCTATTTCTTATCAGGTTGGGAAGCCTCAAGTCAAGAATTCGCAAAACCAGAAGGTTTTACACAAAAGATAGCAGAGACCTTAGACCAACTTTCTCATCCCATAATCATAAAATAAGATGAGTTTATATCAATATAGAATACAGAAGCTCTTTTTTATTATACTCTCAGTAGTACTAATCTCCTGCAGTGGCTCAAAAAAGGTAAAAGTACTGCGATTAGCTCATATTTTGGACACCCAACACCCTGTGCATAAATCCATGGAAATTTTGGGAGAACGCCTGGCAAAAAAATCTAACGGAAAACTAATATTAAAAATATATCCAAGTAGTCAATTAGGAGGCGAACGTGAATGTTTAGAGCTGCTACAAATAGGAAGCTTAGATATCACCAAAGTCTCAGCTGCAGTGTTAGAAAATTTCATTCCGGAATATCGTGTTTTTGGAATACCATATTTATTTAGAGATAGGTCACATGCATTTTCTGTATTAGATGGTAAGCTAGGAGAAGAAATGTTAACTCAGGGAGAAAAATTCAGATTAAGAGGACTCACTTTTTATGATGCTGGTAGTAGAAGTTTTTACACCAAAAAAAAACCAATTACTACACCCCAAGATTTAGAGAGTAAAAAAATACGTGTAATGAAAAGTAATATGGCCATAGATATGGTTAATCAATTGGGAGGAGCTCCTACTCTTGTTTCTTGGGGAGAGTTATATACTGCTTTGCAACAAGGCGTAGTTGATGGCGCAGAAAACAACCCTCCTAGTTTCTACACTTCAAAACATTACGAAATTTGTAAATATTATAGTTTAGATGAACATACCACTATTCCGGATGTGTTATTAATTGGTCTTGATACCTGGGAACGATTAAGCGACGAAGAAAAAAAATGGGTACAAGAAGCCAGTACCGAATCTAAAATAGAACAACGTAAACTTTGGGCCGCATCAGAAAAAAAATCATTAGATGCAGTGATTGAAGCCGGAGTGCAAATTACACGTCCCGATAAATCTCTTTTTGAACAAAAAACCCAAGAAGTCATTACAACTTTTAAAGATCAATCAGAGGTTTTAAAGCTCGTCAAAATTATAAAATCAGCGTATTAAATGAAAAATCGTATAGATATTATTTTAGAAAAAACAGTAATTTTTTTACTGTTTGTTATGCTAGTTAGTGTAGTATGGCAAGTTTTTTCCAGATACATTTTAAAATCACCAAGTACGATTACTGATGAACTTTCTAGTTTTTCCTTAATCTGGCTCGGCTTGCTTGGAGCGGCATATACTACCGGTCAAAAATTACATCTAGCTATTGATTTAATTCCGACTGCAATTGTACAACAAAAAAGGTCTCTTTATGATGGTATTGTTTATGGCGCTATCTGTCTATTTGCTTTTGCGATAATGATTATAGGAGGAATTCGTTTATGTATACTTTCGTTTCAATTCGAGCAAAACTCAGCTGCACTAAGTATCCCACTAGGGATTATTTATCTCGTAATTCCGATTTCTGGAATTTTAATCTGCTATTACTGCATTTACATTTACTTTCAAAAAGACAATACTAACACTACATCATTATGAATTATACCGAGGTATTGATATTAGTAATTAGTTTCCTGGTGTTCTTATCATTAAGAGTTCCTATTGCATACTCTATTGGTTTAGCAGCTTTTTTCACATTAATTACTACAATGCCTTTTTTACCTTCGGTAACTACTTTGGCACAACGTATGACAACTTCTTTGGATAGCTTCACTCTTTCTGCAATTCCCTTCTTTATATTAGCTGGTCAAATTATGAATCGAGGTGGTATTGCAGTGCGGCTCATCAATTTTGCTAAAGCTATAGTAGGACCACTACCAGGAGGTCTTGCTTTTGTAAATATTATTTCATGTATGCTTTTTGGAGCTATTTCTGGATCTGCTGTTGCAGCTGCTTCTGCTATTGGAGGTTTTATGCATCCTATGATGAAAAAAGATGGATATGATCCGGCGTATAGTGCTGCCATAAATATCACTAGTGCCACAACAGGATTAATGATTCCTCCTAGTAATGTCCTTATTGTTTACTCTCTGGCTAGTGGTGGAGTTTCTATTGCTGCATTATTTATAGCAGGCTATCTTCCCGGGATTTTAATTGGAGTAACACTTATGATTGTCGCAACAATTTATGCAATCATTAAAAAATATCCTACCGAAAAGTTAGTAGGATTTACAGAGTTCTTAAAACGTTTTATAGCTGCTTTTCCTAGTTTACTTCTTCTTGTGGTGGTTATCGGTGGAATTGTTATTGGTATTTTTACCGCTACAGAAGCTTCAGCAATTGCTGTACTATATACACTAATTTTGGCAGCCCTTTATAAAGAAATTACATGGAAGGACTTCTCTCCTATTTTCCTGGAAACTGTAAAAACTTCGTCAATAGTACTTTTACTTATCGCTACGTCTATTGCCATGTCATGGGTAATGTCATATGAAAACATTCCGCAGGAAATCAGCAATACCTTATTAGGGATAAGCGATAATCCCATTGTTATTTTGATTATTATAAATTTGATTTTATTATTCGTTGGTATATTCATGGATATGACTCCGGCAATCTTAATTTTTACACCTATTTTCTTACCTATAGCAACTAAGATTGGTTTAGATCCTATACATTTTGGGATTATTATGATTTTGAATCTTTGTATCGGATTATGTACTCCTCCTGTAGGTTCTGTACTCTTTGTAGGATGTAGTGTTGCCGAACTTTCAATTCAGAAAGTTTTAAAACCATTGTTACCTCTATTCCTGGTTATGATTTTGGTGTTATTGCTTATCATTTATATTCCTGAATTGAGTTTATGGTTGCCCAGACAGTTTGGATTATAAAAACTATCTTAAAACTATGAAAACTGTTTAACCAGGGAATCTCAATCTATTATTAGAACTATTTTAGTATAGAAATCTATATATTTAGACTTAAAATTTTAATTTACAAATTAGATGAATGAAACAAAAACTCCATGGTACTTTCTTTTACTTGTTATTTTGGCTGGGGAATCTGTTTTTATTCTTCCATTTGTTCTTGCAAGAGTTTTTAGACCAACGGTACTCGAAGTTTTTAATTTAGACAATATACAGTTAGGAATATGTTTCTCTATATATGGCTTTGTAGCATTGATATCTTACCTTTTTGGAGGAGCATTAGCAGATAAGTTTCCTCCAAGAAAATTGATTGCAGTTGCCCTTTGGATGACTGCTTTGGGGGGATTGGTATATGCTACTTTTCCTGATTATTTGACACTAAAAACATTGTATGGATATTGGGGCTTTACTACTATATTTTTATTTTGGGCTCCCATGATAAAAGCTACTCGTGTCTGGGGAGGTAGTACTTCTCAAGGTAAAGCATTTGGTTTTTTAGATGGTGGACGTGGATTAGTAGGGGCTCTCTTTGGGGCTTTAGGAGTACTTATATTTTCACTATTTATTACTGCAGAAATTTCTGAAGCAACCGCCTCCGAAAGCAGAGCTGCTTTTAGATATGTAATTTTAGTATCCTCTGGTATTGTAAGTTTTGTAGGAATATTGGTTTGGTTCTTTATGAAAATGGATCATAAATTAGAAAAAGAAATTATAGTAGAAAAAATCACAATATCCCAGGTAAAAGAGGTCCTGCACTTACCATCTGTATGGTTACTTATGATCATTATTCTATGCGCCTATGTAGGTTACAAAATTACAGATGTATTTTCATTATATGCTCAAGATGTAATGTTATATGACCAAGTAAAGTCTGCACAAGTAGGTACATTTTTATTATTTATCCGACCTGTTATTGGTGTTTTAATAGGAATATTGGCCGATCGTTCACAAACTACTTTCTGGTTATTGATTAGTTTTATAGTTTCATTCTTTGGAGCGTTATTGTTTGCTACAGGAGTAATCTCGGATTCTTCTACAGCTTTATTTTTTATATCAATTTTGGTAGTTGCTACTGGAGTATATGCCACCCGTTCTTTATACTTTGCTGTAATGCAGCGAGGGAAAATTCCATTGATCCTAACAGGAACTGCGGTGGGTATTATTTCTCTTATAGGGTATACTCCAGATATATTTGCAGGACCTGCTATAGGATATCTCCTAGAAAATTCACCCGGTCCAAAAGGACATCAACATGTGTTTTGGATGTTAGCCTTGTTTTCTTTTATTGGTGGTTTGGCTGCCTGGTATTATTATAAACTGTATAGGAAATAGAACGAATAGTTTAAAATATTCTCAATTATTTCATTGCGTATTGACATTTCTATAGTGATACAATTACTAAATTTTGATTCTAATATTAATTTGATCCTACTTTTTGTTATAATCTAATAATACTGATTTTTAAACCTGTCTTTGTTCATAATGCAAATAAAACTGGTTTAGACTCTACGCTATTGGGTTATTATGGTTCATGATTTTCAAAATCACTCACTCACTAATATGCTAAATTCACGCAATATTTTGTTCCATCTACTCATCTTCTTTTTATTCTCCTTTTAGAATTCTCTTCTTTGAACTATTAAATCAATAATGGGGCCTATAAAATTGAATAAAAACTTATAACGAATAAAACTCAGAAATCATGAATACATCGATAGACTACAAATTAAAAAAAGGGTTTAGAAATTTGTTTCCAGAATATGCGAAACAATTAGACACAGCTAAAACCCAACAGGATATAGATAAATTACAAGAACAATTTATTCTGGACGCAAAGCAAAATTTGGCAAAGGTACTAGGTAAAGACGTTTCAAAATTAACAGCTACAGACCAAACGGCTAGTATGCCTCTAGGCGCTGATCAATATGAAATACTTAAGAACGCTACAGGAGATTCAATAAAGACTCAATTGATGGTTTTGATTGATGGTTTAAACCGTTTAAAAGGAATGGATGATGATGGTGATCCTGGATTAGTTACGGCACAAATCTTATTATCAGGAGCATTAGGGATAGGTGGGATATCTACAACTTCTGTAATTGGGTCTTTAGCTTCAGGAGCAACTGCATCTATAGCAGCGTTAACAGGAGTAACAGTCGCTACTGTGGCTGTAGTTGTGGCAATTATTGGGTTGGTCATTGTAAGTATAATCATACCTATTATTTATTTCATTCTAAAACCTGCGAGTTGTATTATTTTACTTATTAATGAATTAGATAAGCCATTAACGTTCAAAAATGATTACAATGTCCATGGTAAACCACGCTTAATGACAACTCCTATCAAAAATGGTATTATACTTCCAGAATATGGAACCTATCCTGTATCAGGTTTCTTCGTGACCGAAAAGAGTCAAAATGCATTAGTAGGTACTCAGTACGGTTTTGTTATGAATTATGACGATATGGATCTTGCTTTTGGCGTTCAAAATCCATTATCCAGTATCTATGAAGATAATAATTGTTATTGTGCTATTGGAGAAACGGCTAAGAATGTAGCGATAGAAACACAAAAAAGTAATAAACAAGAATATACTACAACTAAAAATGGAATAGGTCTAAGTATTCGTGTTAACTCAGGATCAGGATCTATCGCCTATTATGTAGCAAGAGCATTTAAATTATAAAATGATAAAAAAATTGGTTCAATAAGACTGTTCGTTAAGAACAGTCTTATTTCGTTCTATGAAAATACTTTAGATAGTTTTACTTTTTTGGCGCTTCTCTTCAATATTATCAATCAATTAATACAGTAAAAATTTGCTTGAATTGGGATTATATAAATACATATAGATTGATTAGTGAACATTTACTATTTTCTCTCTTTCAATAAATAAAAAATGTATTTACTTCTATTTCGTAAAACTTTAAAGCTATAAAATTATTCAATTCATAAGCGTGTAATAGCATTGCTATTTCATTACACACTGTCAAATAACTGACATCTTTTATCGAAAAACTGCCAATGTCATTATCTCACTATGTTTTCTATTTCAATCATCATAACTTGTCATGAAAATAACTAGCGGTAATAGGAACATTCCTTTTAATATATATGTTCCTAGTAAGCTTATTAACATTAAAAAACAAAGCGTATCACAATTATACACAAGGAATTAAGAAAATTTTATAATACAACATCCATAAATATTAAACCTTTTCACTAATTTATAGGCTATTAAAACAGAAAAAGAACTTCCTAATTATCACTTTTAATTATCAGGGCTTAAATCAATTTAAACTTCATCCATATGGAAACCTCCACAGAAAACCTAACAGATACTATCATTACATTCAATGTACATTATGAGACCTTAGAAGAAGTAATTACAAACCTTGAACTTGGTATGGGGACAATGTATAAACCCATTCCTATAGATGGTTTAGTGCTGAAAAGCTTTTTAGGTATACCCAATATTGAACCCAATACGGATATCAAAATATATTTGCAAACTAATACTGAGTCTAATACTGAGTCTAAAGCCACGATTACGTATTGTAAAATACAGAATGTCGGCAAAGTCTTTACTATTGAAACACAAAAAAGTCAGACTAAATCTCTCAACCCCTGGAATATCATATTTTCATTTACTACTGAAGATGAAGAGGCAGGAAAGTTTAGAACAACTCCTGATGGCTCTTTATATGTAAGTCCTAATCCTCGCATGAGTGACCTGGTTGAAATCACAACTCAATCTGAAGACGTTCTTCCTGAAGGATTAACTTATATTTCGTACAGTATTATATTTTCTTTGTTTATAGAGTCTAAAGGGCAATCTTATTATTTTAGAATTGATCCTTTAGCAAAAGTTAGTTCAAACCGTCCACAAAAATAAAGTAATAACATACTGATTTCACCTATGCCTAAAAGGTTGTGTTTATTTCTTTTACTATCCACTACGCTATCTTTTTCACAAAACAAAAAAAAAGCAGATAGTATATTTCATATTATGGAAACTAGGCATTTGTCTAAAAAAGAGCAAGTAACCTCATTAATAAATATTGCTTTTTTTCATCCAAATCCCAACATAGCATTACTTTCTGCTAAACAATCTTTACAAATTGCCAAAGAAATAAATGAACCCTTATTACAGGCAGAAGCTTTAGAAGAAATTAGTCATATCGAACGAAGGCTTGGTAATAATAGTCGATCATTTGATGCTTCTATAAAAGCATTACAAATCTATGAATCTAAAGGATTAATAGAACGACAAGCTGCTTCTTATAACCAACTCGCTAGTAATTACATTAGTGATAAAAATTATGATTTAGCAATTGATTATTTTAAAAAAGCTATCGATATTTATATAAACTCTGATGAAAAAGGTAATCATGCACTTACAATACTTAATCTTGGAGAAGCGTATCGTTTGGCTGGATATCTGGATAGCTCAGCAACAAGTTTTCAACAGGCATTACAACTCAATGATCTTGTTAAAAACGACATCATAAAAAGTTATTCTTTAGGAAATCTAGGAATGGTGTATGCCACACAAAACAAGTTTAAATTAGCAAAAGACAATCTACATGAAGCTATTGATATTCTAAGTGAATCAGGAGATTCATATTCTACATCTATATATTTAGCCGAATTAGGGGGGATTCATCAAAAAGAAAATGAATCAAAATTTGCTGAAGAAAAATTCCTGCAAGCTTTGACTATGGCCAAACAAGCTGGACTTAAAGAACAAATTAGGGATTTTAGTATCATGCTGGTTAATTTTTATGAAACTCAACAACAATACCCTAGAGCACTGGAGTATCAAAAACTATTTCAAGTATATCAAGATAGTCTGGTCAACAAAGAGAATGTTCAAAAAATAGAACAACTTAAATCTGGATATGAGATTGATAAACGTGAGTCAGAAATAAGCCTGCTTAATACTATAAATACCAATCAAAAAAATCTGGTTTTTATATTAGCTGCTGGGGTTTTCTTACTACTTTTCTTTGCTTATCTGCTTTATCGAGGTAATACAAAAATTAAAAAAGCAAATTATATTTTATTAGATCAAAAGGAGATTATTAGTAAACGTGAGCAAGAGAAAGCATTATTATTAAAAGAACTAAACCATCGAGTAAAGAACAATTTACAAATGGTTTCTAGCTTATTAAATTTACAAGGTCATGAGCTTACAGGACACCCGGCAAAAGAGGCTATTGTATCTGGACAGTCCAGAGTAGAAGCCTTATCCCTTGTACACAGAAAATTGTATCAAGATGGCGTAGATACTCGAATCATGATAAAAGAGTATATTGAAGAGTTGGTATTAGGGCTTTTTCATGGATATAATGCCAAATTTAAACCTAATTTTGATATTGCTAACATTAGTATTCATATAGACATGGCCATCCCTTTGGCATTAATTATTAACGAACTCATTACAAATTCTCTTAAATACGCTTATGAAAATACAACGGATCCAATGCTTAAAGTAGCTCTAACTAATGACACAAAAGATCGTTTACATATCCAAGTTATAGATAATGGAGTAGGTTTTACAACTATTCAAACCAAAAAAAACAACTCTTTTGGGATTAAACTTATCAATTCTCTAATTCAACAATTAGAAGGTACTATAAAAAAAACAGGTAATGAAGGGACACATTGGGAAATAGATATAAAAATAGCTTAATTTAGTGGTTCTTATAACCTAAATACAGAATGTCTAATCAATCGTCAAAAGTAAAAATTCTTATTGTAGAAGATGAGATATTATTAGCACAGGATATCTCACAAAGATTAACTGAAATTAATTACCATGTCACCGGAATAGCACAAACAGTAAATCATGCTTTACAATTAATTACAGAAAATCAAGATATTGATATAATATTGATCGACATTATTTTAAAAGGAGATCGAGATGGAATTGAACTTGCTCGTATCATAAATGATAAGTATCATATTCCTTTTATTTTTCTAACTTCTCATGCTGATACCCACATTGTAGAACGAGCAAAGAGTGTGCATCCTTATGCCTATATCCTTAAACCATTTAATGATCGGCAAGTTAGTGTCGCTATAGAATTAGCTTTGCTAAATTTTTCTAAGAAAACACCGGGAAAAGATTTGCTTGAACCTCAAGATTTTACTGCTAATGAAAATCAAGTTTTACAAATCAAAGATTGTTTATTTTTAAAAAAAGATCACCATTTTGAACGTGTGCCTTTAGCCGAAATACTATTTTTACAGGCAGATAGTAACTACTGCACAGTATATACCAAATCAGATAGATTTGTGTATTCTACGGTGTTAAAAAACATAGAAGCACAACTCCCTATAAATCGATTTTTACGAACACACAGAAGTTATGTCGTCAATATTGATCTAGTTAGTGGATTTGAAGGCAACATGCTTTTTATCGGAGATAAAAAGGTACCTGTAAGCAAAACACATCGAGATCATGTTTTTAGATTATTTCATACCATATAATAATAATCACTCAATGCATTATTATTTGACATTAGATATTGTAATTTGTTTATAGAGTTTTTCTAAATCCAAAGGATCCTTTTTTTGCTTTTGTATTGTGATTAATGCTTTAAAAAGTTCATCTACCTTTGCTCTGTAATTAGGATTAGTTGCAAGATCTTTCATTTCTTCAGGATCTTTTTGCATATCATAGAGAAGTACCTTATCCATTTTGGGATATATAATCAATTTATAGCCATCTTTTCTAATCATACGCTGTAAATCAATATATGCTCCGTATATAGCTTCATAAGAGCTTTTTCCTTCCTTATGTATCATATCCAGGATACTATTAAACTCAACATACTCAGGTTTATCAACACCTGCCAATTCAATACTCGTTGCCATTGCATCCTGAAGATAAATATCTTCTTCTATCTTTTTTCCCTTAGGAATATCAGGTCCCATAATCATAAAAGGCGCACGTATACTATGATCAAAAAGGCTTTGCTTACCTATTAACCCATGTTTTCCCATTGCCAAACCATGATCTGCGGTAAAAATGATATATGTATTATCCATTTCACCTGTTTTTTCTAATGTATTTAGAATTTCGCCTATTTGATCATCCATATGGGTTATCAAAGCATAATATTCTTGTATATGTTTTTTGGTGGCATATTCTGTTCTTGGAAATGGTGCTAACGCTTCATCTCTAAGGTCTTCTGCATTACCCATGCCATCTTTAAAAGGATATTCTGCCAACCAACTTTTTGGTAGACTAATCGATTCTAATGGATATTTATCAATGTATTCTTGTGGGGCTTGTCGAGGATCATGTGGCGCATTAAAGGCCAAATACATAAAAAACGGATTATCCTCTTTTTTTGCTTTATCTATAAAAGTAAGAGCATCATCTTTTAACACTTCACTCCAATGCTTTCCTCCTTCCCAATATCCACCAAATTTTGGGTCTGATGGAGACCATATAGTATCATTTTCATTAGTAGGACGATTATATCCAATTGGCATAATATCTTTAGGAAGCGTATCTGTTCCTTTTATATTTTCAAATCGTTCAACCATTTTAAAATGATCCCAGGCATCTCCGGGCATTCCAGGTCTTACATGAGTTACATTTTGAAAAACACTATCTGCCTTAGCATCAACGTGCCACTTACCTGTCATATATGTTGTATATCCCTGAGATTCCATAAGTTTCCCCCAGGTTTTATCAAGCTCACGTCCATTACTCCAGTTTTGACGAAATTGATTTACATTCCAAACACTACGTCCCGAAATGATCATAGCCCTCGATGCTGCACAAACCGCTCCGTTCCATGCTCCCATATTATAAGCATGTGTAAATGTAGTCCCTCCTTCTACCAATCTATCAAGGTTTGGAGTCTGTATTTCGGTATTACCTAAAGCATGTATCGCAGAATATGTTAGATCATCTGCAAAAATAAATACGACATTAGGCTTTTTTTTAAGTGTTTTTTCAGGTTTAGAACATCCCACTAGAAAAATTAAAAAAAATAATGCAACTAACTTATTCATGTGATTTTATAATTTCTCGATTGAAGTATAATATGCTGAAAATTTCTTCCCTTCAGTATTCACAAAAGTACAACTTAGCTTGTACTCTCCTTTTTCTAAATGTCCACTAAGTATTGCAGAGGTTGCATTAATATCTACATCTGTTTTAAGGTTAAGATTACCTATATTAACTATTGCTTTAGATACCTGAAGGCCTTTACCTACTGGTTGCCCGTCCTTATAAGGTGTTGATGCAATAGACTCTATATCCTGGTCAATTGATAATCCCGACTCTTCTGGGTATCTTCTCAAGTTAAATTGATAATTACCACTTTCTTCTACTCGGATAGTATAATATCCTTCTGGATGAAACTCTCCATTTCTGATTTGTCCTTCATGCCATGGCAGATTTTCTTCGGTATGTAAATCATGTATGGTTAATCGAACTGGATCTTTATCTTCTCTTCCGACAGGAATCTGAGCATATTTAATATCTGACTGTATACTCTCCCACCAGGTATCATAAAAATTTTGCATTTTTACTACCTCATCAGGATGTTTACTCGAAAGGTCTATCTTTTGTCCTGGATCATTTACAAAATCATATAATTCATTACCATTTACCAAACGCCATCGGGTAGACATCACACAAGGGTTTCTTCCTTTTTCTGGCCATTGTTTACGTTGTGTGTCTACAATCAACATTCTATCTCCAATTGTTTTGGTTTTCCCTTCGAGTAATGAAACTACACTTATACCATCTAATGTTTTCTTAGATTGGTATTCAATTCCAACAAGCTCGGTTAGGGTAGGTAACAAATCTACATGAGCTACTAATTCATTAATTTTAGACTTCTTCAACACTTTTCCTTTTGGCCAACGAATAAAAAACGGAACACGATGACCTCCATCATAATGACTCCCTTTTGTGCCCTTTAATCCAGCATTATATCCTAAGGTTTGTTTTGTTGCTTTATTATAATTAATACCATTAGCAGTACCATTATCTGTAGTAAAAATGATTATTGTATTTTCTGAAAGTCCTGATTTTTCAAGATAAGAAGTCAGTTTTCCAAAGTTATCATCAATGTTTGTGATCATTCCGTAGAAGCGTTTTTGACTTTCATTCAACGTGTCTTTTTTATACATATCCATATATTCTTTAGGAACGTTGAAAGGACCGTGAGCTGCATTAGTTGCCAAATACATAAAAAACGGTTTTTCTTTTTGACCTTCTATATATTGGATTGCTTCATCAAACCATACATCTGTACAATATCCTTTAAATTTTTCAGGAGTTCCGTTTCTAAAGTAGGTATCATCAAAATAATCGTTCCCCCAATAATCCGGAGTTTGACCTACTCCTCCGCCTCCATTATATAGCGCTTCTTGAAAACCTCTATCCTGAGGTCGAAATGGCTTATTATCTCCCAGATGCCATTTACCAAACATTGCAGTTTGATACCCATTACGAACAAATACTTCTGCCATTGTTTCCTCATCCTCTTGTAGTATAGAACATCCTGCAATAGTGTGCCATGCATTATTTCGGTTTGCATTCCTACCAGTCATAATACCGGCTCTTGTTGGGGTACATGTTGTGCCTACATGAAAATTAGTGAGTTCTAAAGATTCTCCTGCAAATTTATCTAGATTTGGTGTTTTAATAATTGAATTACCATGAACTCCTATATCTCCATATCCTTGATCATCTGTTACGATTAGGATAACATTAGGTTTAGAAGAAGTAATATCACTATCTACAACTTTACTTTCTTTTGGTTTCTCATGACAAGAAATTAATATAATTGTTAGTACTAAAAATGACAATTTTTTAATCAAATTCATTTGTTTTAAATATTTTATTCGTTTTATCACAATAAAAAATTATGAGCTATAAATATCTATAATTCGATGATACTAGCACTTCCTTAATGTCTAATTTTTTACCACAAATGATTAGTATGTATACAAGAAACAGCACTATTACCAGTGCTGTTCTATAAATAACGAATTATGCAATTAAAAAGCTGTTACGCTCATTTCATACACAGGTGTATTAGTAATTATAATGATATTTTTATTTTTTTACCTTTTCTATTTGTCGAACATACTCACTAGGGACTACCCCAAACTGTTTTTTGAAACATTTAGAGAAATATGATGCTGTATTAAACCCTGTCATATACATAATTTCTTTTACAGACATATCACTCTGATCCAAAAGTTGTACTGCTCTTTTTAATCGGATATTTCTTATAAACTCACTAGATGAAAGTCCTGTTAGTTCCTTAAATTTTAAATATAGATTACTTCGACTATGACTCATCTCTTTTACAAGCATTTCTACATTAAAATCAGTGTTCATCATATGTTTTTCTACAATTTCAATTGCTTTTTGTAAAAATCTCTCATCAGTTGATGTTACTGTAACTTCTTTGGGTTTTAATGTAATTTTACGATTAAACACTTTTCTTAATTCTTCTCGATGTTTGATAATATTAGTCAGTTTTAACTGTAACAGATCCATATCAAAAGGTTTTCTGATATAGTCATCAGCCCCTGTCTTAAGTCCCTCTACTTCGCTCTCTTGAGAAGATTTGGCTGTTAACATTAATACTGGAATATGACTGGTCTCTTTGGTAGTTTTAAGTTTTTTACAAAACTTAATTCCATCCATAACCGGCATCAAAACATCTGTAAGAATAATATTCGGGATTAGTTTTGAAGCTACTTCAAAACCATGTTGTCCATTCTCAGCTTCATGAATAGTATAATTTTCACCTAATGCTTGTTTAATAAAAGTTCTAATATCGGCATTATCATCCACCACAAGTAACACAGGTAATTTTGATCTAGATTGCGATAAGTTTTCATCTACAATCTCATCATTAATACCAATTGCAAAAGATTCTGTCTCAGAAGAACGCACTAAATAATCATTTTCTGTGTCTTCTTTACAGCTTATACCTTGAATATCTTCGTAGGCTTGTTTATGCATTGGTAATCTCACTATGAAATTGGTTCCTGTTCCGCGTTCACTAATTACATTAATCGCTCCTTGATGAAGTTCTACAAGATTCTTTACAAAAGAAAGACCAATACCCACTCCTTCTGGATTTCTTTTATCTTTATCTTTTGTCATGTAGAATCTATCAAATATGTTTTCTACTTTATTCTTTGAAATCCCTGCACCAGAATCTTTTACTTGTATAACTACATATCTTTTTGTAGTATCTGGCTTTGCTTTTAAAACACCAACATGCTGTAATTCTTTATCTTCAGAGATATCTATGGTTATAGTTCCATTCTCTGGAGTAAATTTAAAAGCATTAGATAAAAGGTTATTCATAATTTTTTCTAAGGCGTCATGATCAAACCAAGTGATAAGAGAATCGTTTGATGTATTGATAGTAAAATCGATTTGTTGTTTATGTGCTAAAAACTGAAAAGGTTCTCCTACTTCTTTTATAAAATCTGTTATATTACTTGGTCTAACAACTAGTCGCATTTTTCCTTGATTCATCTTTCTGAAGTCAAGCAATTGATTTACAAGTCTAAGTAGGTAGTCTGTATTTTTATGCATCAGCCCATATTGTTCTTGTAACACTGATTCTTCTATCCTAGAACCGCTTTTCTGAAGATATTCTAAAGGTCCTTTAATCAAAGTCAACGGAGTTCTAAATTCATGAGAAATATTAGTGAAAAACTCTAGTTTCATTCGCTGCACTTCTTCATGTTTATCTTTTTCTAAGTCATCTAGTGCAGATTGATGTTTTCTAGTAGTGCGATTAACAATATTCCTCCAAAAACCAATTAATAACCCTAATCCAAGAAGACCGTAAATCACATAAGCTATTTTAGTCCTCCAGAAAGGTGGTATAACGTTGATTCTGAGTTCTGCTGGTGTTTTATCCCAGACTCCATCATTATTAGAGGTTTTCACTTTCAGGGTATACATACCTGGTTCTAAGTTTGTATATGTAGCAAATCGTTTATCGGCAGTTGTTAACACCCAATTATTATCAAAACCATCTAACATATATGCAAATTGATTCTTTTGTGGTGCTGCATAATGTAATGCGGCAAACTCAAAGGAAAAGCTGTTTTCCCAATATTTTAATTGAACTTCTTTTGTATCATTTATTGGTTCTTCTAAAAGAATACGTCCATTAATTTCCTCACCTATTTGTACCGAATTATTTGAGATCATAAAATCCGTAATAACGGTTTCAGATTCATACGTGTTATCTCCTATACGTTTTGGATAAAACGCATTAAACCCATTAATTCCGCCAAACAGCATTTCTCCATTACTTCGTTTTAAACAAGCTAATTCTTGAAATTCGTTACTTTGTAATCCATCATTTACATCATAATTCTTAAAAGTTTCTTGTTCTGGATTAAATCTTGAAAGCCCCTTGTTCGTTGATAACCAGAGATGACCTTCCTCATCTTCAAGAATTCCCTTAATAACATTATTTGGCAATCCGTTTTTCTCTGAATAGGATACGAATCTTTCTGGTTTTCCATCTGAAGATGGAATCAACTTGCTGAGTCCTCCTCCAAATGTACCAATCCAGATATCACCAGCTTTACTCTCGTAGACCGTAAGGATATAATCATGACTTATTGTGCTCGAATCTCCCTGAACATTTTTATAAATTACAAATTTTGGGTGTTTTTTGGTTGCTTCTTCTTTTGTAAGTTTACATAAGCCTTTTCCTGTAGCGAACCAGATATTTTTATTTTTATCTTCAAGGATATTTCTTATGATATTGCTTGATATCGAATTAGCATTGCTTGGGTTTTCCTGAAAAACATCTTTATCATACTCTTTATCGTCTCCTTTATAAGTCCATCTATGAATTCCTCCTCCATACGTTCCTATCCAAATATTTTCCTGATGATCTTCTAGCAAAGTAAATACACTCTGATTGACATCTGGCATTGATATTATATCACTTTCTACAACTCTTTTAGGGTTTGAAATATCTAACAATAATAACCCTGGAACATCTTCTACTCCAATAAATAACGTTTTCTTTTTCTTGTATTGAACTTCGGTAAGAGCAAATGGTTTGAAAATTGTTGGAAAATTTTTAAACCCTGTATATTCATCATTATCATTGTCTTTGAGCAACATATTGAGTCCTCCTCCTTCTGTACCTATCCATAAAGTACCATTACTATCTTCATACATAGATCTAATTTTATCATAACTAAGACTTGTGGGATCTAATGTTTTTCTGATATGTCGAAACTGTTTTCTTTCTGGGTCAAATTTATTTACGCCTCCTCCATTGGTTCCAACCCAAATGATACCTGTTTTATCAAGATATAAGGATTTAATAATATTTTTAGTAATACTACTTGGACTTCTTAAATCGTATGTAAATCTATTTACAAATTGAGGAAATTCATTTCCTGGTGAATTATTAAAATATAACAATCCGTTATTTGAGCCACACCAAATATTATTATTATTATCAACCTGAAGCACATTAATATTAGATTGATCTACTCTATATACAAGTACAGAATCACTATTTTTGGATTGACAATACAACCCATTACTTGTTCCTATAAGTAATCTTCCTGATTTATCTTCACCAATACATTGCACTTGTATATTTGGCAAACCAATAGTTGCATTGACTAACCTAAAGTATAAATCTCCATTAGTGTCTCTAGATAGTTTATATAATCCACTACGGCCACCTGCCCATAATTGATCTTTACTATCTTCAAAAATAGTGCTAATCGAATTTCTTTCCCAACCAGGAATTAGCGATTCTTGTTCTGGGCTAAAATGTGTAAACTTTAACGTATCCGTAGATTTATTAAGGTCAACCATATTAAGCCCTCCGATAGTACCGACCCATAATCGATTTCTTCTATCTTTATAGATAGATGCGACATGGTCATTACTAAGACTCTCTTTATTATTTTCATCGTGTTTATACTGGGTAAACTTTCCTGTAGATCGATCAAAAAAGTTCAATCCACTACCTGTTGTTCCTACCCACAAATTACCATTTTGATCTCCTGTAATTGCATAAATCAAATTACTACTTATATTACCCAAATGATCATTATCAGGTTTATATACAGAAAAACCATATCCATCATATTTATTCAATCCATCATGAGTACCAAACCACATAAACCCACGAGTATCCTGATAAATACTATTGATATCACTCTGAGATAAACCATCGTCGGTTGTGATATGATCAAAATGGATTGGATCTTGAGTATATCCGGTCATTATACAACCAACAAGAGCAATCCAAATGATTAAAATTTTATGTAATCTAATATCCATAGTCTAGCCATTACGTTACTTAAATGTATTAAATTAAAAATAGACAACCGAGTCAAAATTCTAAACCTGTCTATGTTATAGTATCAAAATCTGATGGGACTTCATACTATCAAATAATTATTTGTTTTAGATGCAATCCCACAAACCTAGTTTTATCATTTTAAATCTTCTATAAAACACAGATTAGCAATAGGAGGATTTATCTACAAACAAATTATTTTTGATTTCTGACTATCGAAATATATTAAACAATTATTTGGTTTTTAGGTTTTCATACGATAAGATTTGTACTTATGGACATATGTGGTACAAAATCAATCATATGCTATATAGTTAGGGTAATCTGAATCCTAAAAGGAGTTTTGTTTCAGTTATATTGAAAGAGGTATTAAACTATTTTTGAGTAATATTCTTTTCTACACTCTTTATTATACTTATTAATAGTACTAAAAAAAACATAGAATACCTTTCTAATTATACTTTAGATATTTCTCATAATCCAAAGTACACTGTTACAAAACAGCAAATTTCATATATTTTTCTGGAAACTTTTTAACTGACCTAATCTGAATGTCTTTATAAAACACTTCGGCAGCTTCAGATTGTATTTGTATTTTGCCTTTATTCATAGGTTTCCATTCGCCGTTCAAGTTAGCCTTTGGATCAACAACAACCATAACCACTTCCCCATTGAGTAAATGAATAGATCTATTCCCCACGCATATCAATTCCATTGTATTCCATTCTCCATGTTCTTTTTCTGGATCATTAGGCTTAAAACACCTTCCTGTCTCAAAACCTTTATTCCATGAAAAATCTACTAAATTTGCACCCGGAGTAAAATAATATTTCTTTTCTTTTTTAATTGCAGGTGCCTTTGCTTTTACATTACCCAAAGTAATTAGGTCACCACAATCTGTTTGTTGAACTTCACATTCTATACTAGTCATCCATACATTCCAAAAATCGGTATAATCACCAATACTATGATATAAAATTCCGCTATTCCTCTTTTTCTCTAAACGAGGTTCCCACCTTTTATCTCCCCATTTAAACTTCCAGGTAAGGTGATAATTTTCATATTCTTTTTTGGTTACTAGTCCTGCAAAAATTTCTCCCGTAATCTTAATAATTTCTTCTCCGTTTTCTTCTATAACAGAAAATACTTTTTTAGGGTCTTTATTGAGCCCAATAGGTGTGCCTTTTGTTACATCGTGAAACCTTTTATACCCTTCTATTTCTGTACTCGTATGAGGTGCTCCCATAAAGACATCCCACATAGAAAGTTTTTTATCAATCAAATTTTTCCATTGATTCATATTAACTCCTGTTCTAGGAGAATATATTGGATTAAGGGTATTCTCTTTTGGTTGGTATTTACTACCGCTTGCCCATCGTATTCCTCTTGTTAAAAGTTTCCAAGCACTCGGAGTATCAAAATCCTTCGGATCATGCCCTATAGAAAGGTAAAAAATACGTCCTTTTGCATAGTGTTTTTTCCAGGAAACGGGCATTACTGCTCCTTCTATCCAACCGTTATGCTTATTTCCAAATGTGGTCGTCGCTAATACTTTTGAATTTGGATCTACATGCATATAATACTGTTCTGTATCTTTGATATCAAAATCAGTAAGTCCTTTTGTTATAGGGTCATCAATATTTACAATATCAACTTTGTAATCAATTTTTCCTCCTGGATGTGCCACCCATTGGCCACCAATCATATACTGATACTCTGTATTTTTTCTAAAAGAATCTCCTAACCCTCCATGGCATCCTGCAAGGCCAGTTCCATTTTTAACTGCCTGAAGTAACCCTTTTTCTTGTTCTTTAGTAATCTCTCCCATTGTCCAATATTGGATAATAAGATCGGTCTCAGACATTTTTTTCTCATCTGTATAAATATCCAACGAGTTTGAAACAGTCACTTCTGCTCCTTTTGTTTTTAACCAAGCATTTACTCTGTCTGCAAACACTTTAGGTTGGTGTCCATCCCACCCTCCATAAACCATGATAACTTTTTTTCCCTTCAAAGATGGTAACTCATCTTTTTCAAGTTTCTGAGCCATTGCATTCTCTGGAACTAAACAAAACATCAAAATTGCAAGAAAAGTAAACTTAATAAATTGTAACATAGTCACTATCTAATTTTAATTAATATATTATTTATAACAAAGGATTATAATTTTGCTTGTTTCTTATACTCCTTAGGGAATTTTTTAACTGATTTAATCTGAATATCTTTATAATACGCTTCAGCTCCTTCTGACTGTAATTGTATCTTACCTTTTGTAAGTGTTATTTCTTCTCCATTAATCACTTTGCGAGCATTTTTGACAATCATTACTACTTTACCATTAACAACATGAATGCTTTGATTACCCACACATATAACTTCAACTGTATTCCACTCTCCATTTGGTTTTTCATTAGGTGAATTTATATGACAGTATCCCGGATTTCCATTTCCTGCACCATAAGTTATTGATTTATCTTTTTTTCCTGTCACTTTATATAGGTTATCTTTTATTTTTGTGGAGACCACATCTGCCCTAGCATTTACCAAGGTTACAAAATCTCCTGTATCTCCTTCTTGTATTTGACACTCTAATCCAGACATCCAAACATTCCAAAAAGCACCATGTTCTCCATGGCAGTGATATAAAATTCCGTTGTCTCTTTTTTTATCCAATCTCGGTTCCCATTTCTTTTCTCCCCATTTAAACTGAACTTTTAAATGATAATTACCAAACTCCTTAACCGTAGTTAAACCAGCATAAATTTCTCCTGTAATTTTAAGAACCATATCCCCTTCTTCATCTACAATAGAAAATACATTTTTAGGATCATTATTCAATCCAATAGGAGTTCCGTTATGCACGTTCTCACTTTTGGGATGACCTTCTAATTCTACACTTGTATGGGGTACCCCAACAAATGTTTCCCAATTTGAGAAATCTTTATCAAGAAGGTTTTGCCAATTGTCATTAATCTCGAAGCTATGCTGAGAGGTTTGTTGTCCAAAACAAAAAGCTGTTAAGCTTATGAATAGTATACCAATAAGTTTTTTCATAATAAAGATGGAATTCGTAAATAATGTTTTTTTAAACGATTAATCATATACTAATTAAAAAGAGTTACCCCAAGCATGACACGCCGGCCACACCTGGGGGTAATATTTTTATGTGCTATTTTTTTTTAGAAACCTCAATACATTCGTATATTGATTTTCCTTATCAACAACAAGATCTAATTTTGATTAGTATTAACATTTTGAAAAATAATTTTTTTTCGAATAATGATATATATCTAATGTTTAAAACACAATAACATATGGGCAATTTGATAATAAAGTTTAAGGGGAAGCATTTCTTTTTTTAAATAGTTTTTTAATAAGAATCTTAGATTAAAAAATGTATGAAGATCTTATAGCACTCTTTTTTTAGGGTATCTAGAGTCATATGACTCACCACAAAGGCAAAATCATTCTTTCGCTAAAACAGTCTGGACATCCGATCAATAAAAAAATATTATTTTGACTATGACAACGGAGAACAAAATAGAAATAAGACTTTTTAAATAACAGAACTATGGGAACATTTTCAATTTATCACGATTTATTCATTCTAGCCTCTATAAAAGAAGTTTTTGACGGTGTCAGTGTACCTGACCATTTAGTCAACTGGTGGCCAAAAAAATGTACTGGAACCCCAGAATTAGAACAAGAATATAATTTTTATTTCCCTCCTGAATATGATTGGTACGGTAAAGTTACAACTTGTAAACCGAATAAAAGTTTCCATATAACGATGACAAAATCCGATAAGGACTGGAATAATACCTCATTTGGATTCGATTTAGAAGAAATAAAAGACGGTGTGCAACTTAAATTCTGGCATAAAGGGTGGCCAAAATGTAATGATGAATTTAGACAGTCTTCATTCTGCTGGGCTATGCTGCTTTCTGGTTTGAAAAATTATATAGAAAAAGGAATCATCATACCTTTCCAAGAACGAGAATAAATAATACAGGATAGCAATGACACAAAACTATATTCGCCTCATCATCCTCATTTTTATATTGTATGGTTGTACTAATAATCAATCCTCAAGTATAAATAGTACGTTTCCAACGAATCCTATGCATGCAGAAATCATAACTTCTGATGTTGATTTGTTTTGGGAGACATTTGATGAACTCTTAAGAGATACTATTCAAAATCCTTTTGAAAGATATATAAAAGAAGGAAGTCCCGGTTTACAAAACTTCATTAGTAATCAACGCATAGTAGGACCAGATGAGCTTAAAGAACTTGTACTTTCTGAAAAAAAATATTATTCAAATATCAGAAGTTCTTCATATAAAGCAGTCGGTTTCAAAAATCAAATTAAAGCATCTTTTTATGCACTAAAATATCTATATCCGGAGGCGGTTTTCCCTCCTACATACATACTCATTGGTCGAACTACTTCTGGAGGTACTGCATCTGATGCTGGTTTGAGTATTGGTGTTGAGATATTTTCAGATAATCAAGCAAGGACCGCCTATGGTAGGCCAAGTTTGGATATTGAATTACTTCCGTTTTTAACAGCTCATGAAATCATTCATTTTTTACAAAAAGATGATCAAAATAATGAAACACTCTTAAAGCATTGTATTAGAGAAGGTAGTGCAGATTTTATTGCAGAAATGATTGCTGGTGAAAAGGTAAAATATTGTAATGGACCAAATGTATATGAATATGGTGAGCAGAATTTTAAGAAACTCTTTGAGGAATTTAAAGAAACAATGAATAAGGAAGAACTTTCTCCCTGGTTAGGTAGTGAAACTATTGATGGACGACCACAAAACATTGGATATTGGATAGGTTACAAAATAGTGAAATCATATTTTGATTTGATGGATGATAAGAAAAAAGCAATTAAAGATATCTTGAACATAAATAATTATCAGAAGTTTTATGAAGATTCGGGTATTGAAGATGATTTCATGTGATAATTATCTTCAATACCCACCTCCTTATAGGATAGTGAACATTTTTTTATCTTTCTTCTCTTTGTTAATATACGAAGACATTTTAGAGGATAACGAAGTACTACATATCCACGATAAGGAAACTATAAACCATAAAGCTAAATAAATATGAACGACACCTAAAGCATATATTTCAAAATTCATAAATCTTATTTTTATTATCTTCCTCTGAATGTTTTATTTAATTTGTAATTGGAATGAGAATTTTTATTTACTGTATTACGCTATTATGCTTTGTTATCCCAGAAGTAATAGCTCAAAAACTTATACCTCCTATTTACAATTACGAGATTTTTGAGTATAAGGCTGCTAGTCAAAATTGGGGGATGGATGTAAGTGAGAACGGAGAACTCTTTGTTGCTAACAATGCAGGGCTTTTACTTTTTAATGGAGAACAATGGACTCTTTATAAACTTCCAAACAAAACCATTGTACGCTCCGTATGTATAATGAAGGATAAAATATTTACTGGATCTTATGAAGAATTTGGATATTGGAAAAAAAATAAAATTGGTCAATACGAATATTTCTCACTTACTAATCTGATTAAAAATCATGAATTCGCTAGCGAAGAATTTTGGCAAATACTGCCCTATCAAAATACTATAATTTTTAGATCTTTTTCTGGTATATATATCTATAAGGATAATAAAATCACAGTTATCGATCCTGATTTTATTGTTACCGATATAACTTTATTAAATAATAAAGTTATTGTAGCCAGTGATAACAAAGGGCTTTTTGAACTTATTAATAATGAATTAGTTACCATACAAAACCAAGAACTTCTTAACCATAAGATTATAATAGATATGGTGTCTTATCAAAATGGACTTCTTATTGGGACAAAACTTAATGGTTGTTACTTTTATCTAAATGGACAAACTACAATATGGGATAATGCTATAAACAAGGAACTAAAAAAACATCAATTAAACAAAATCCAAAAAGTTAGTCCTAACTCTATTGCTTTTGGTACAATTAAAAACGGTATTTATTTATATGACACTACCGCCAAAACTATTGATCAGCTTAATAAAGAGATAGGGTTGCAAAATAATACAGTTTTATCTTTATCCACATTTCGCAATCAACTATGGATCGGACTAGATCAAGGTATTGACAGGGTTCTATTAGACCCATCCATAAAATATTATACCGATAATTCTGGTACAATAGGAACTGTATATGATATTGCCAATTATCAGGATATCGTATATCTTGGTAGTAATACAGGAATTTATTATCTAGATCACGATCAATTACAATTTATAGAAGGTTCTCAAGGACATGTTTGGGACATGGAAATTCTGGACGGTCAATTATTTTGCGGCCATAATACCGGCACATTCATAGTTAATAAAAATACGTTAGAAAAAGTTTCATCCTTCTCTGGAGGATATCAATTTATAAAGGTACCTGAACAAAAAACTACATTTTTACAAGGAATATATACGGGTATAGCAAAATATCATAAACTTGAAGATAATTCATGGCGAGTGACACGAGTAGAAGGAATCAATTTCCCTGTAAAACAACTCTTCTTTGAAAATCCATCTACTATATGGGCTGCACATCCTTATAAAGGGTTTTATAGAATACAGTTAAATCATGATTATAGTGCTGTTCTTGATATTAAAGAATTTCAGACAGATGCCAATGCAAAAGACTATAATGTAAAACTTTATAATATAAAGAATCAAATTATATTTCAAAGTAAAGGAAAGTGGTATAAGTATGATCCAATTTTAGATAAGATTGTTCTATTTAAAGAATTTAATAATTATAGTAATAAAGAACTTATTCATTATGATGAAAAACATTTTTGGTTTATTGATAATGAAAACACTAAACAAATCTTTTATACTGACCTCAAAAAAGACAGTTTAGCAATATCTGAAAATCAATTAAGTAGACGACTAATTCCTGATGCAGAAAATAGTGTACAATTAAGTGATTCTATTAATTTCTTAACATTGAGTAATGGTTTTAGCAAGATTAATTTTTCTAAACTAAAGAGTAACTTAGAAAAGATCAAAATACCAAAACCAAATCTTTATTACTTCAAAGACACTAAAAAAAATTATCCTTTGCATATAGATATTCTAGAAATCCCATATAGTAATTCAAAAGATCTAAAAATACAAGTATCTACTCCTAGCATGGTACAATCAAAATACTATTATGAACTAATTGGAAGTACACAGCAATCTTCATATACCAATGATGGAAATATCCATTTTCAGAATTTATCACACGGAAATTATGAATTAAACGTGTATACCGTTGGTATTAATAATAAAAAATCACTTCCTAAGAATATCACATTCAAAATTGCCCCTCCTTGGTATTTATCAAAACTCAGTATCCTTGGATATATATTGTCCTTTTTTCTGATTATTTTCTTGATTAGAATGTATAACAAGCAAAAATTAAAAAGAAAGCAAAATGAACTGAGAAAACATCTTGAAAGAGAGCAAAAAGAAAAAATAGCACAATTAGAAAAAGATAAACTCACAAAAGAAATCAAGCAAAAACAAAAAGAATTAGCAAGTACTACTATGAACATTGCCAAAAAAAATCAGATCATCCTTGAGTTAAAAAGTGTTTTATTGGTAAATAAAGAGAAACTCTCTAGTCAGCAAAGCTATAAAGCGATTCTAAGAAAGACAAATGATGCTATTAATAATAACGAAGATTGGAAACGTTTTGAAATAAGTTTTAAAGAGCTTCATGAAGATTTTTTTGATACACTATTAAATAATTATCCTGATCTAACACCAAAAGATCTTAAACTTTGTGCATACTTGAAAATGAATCTATCTTCCAAAGAAATTGCTCCATTAATGGCAATTACAATAAGAGGAGTAGAAATACATCGATATCGTCTTCGAAAAAAATTAAAAATTAATAGTTCTAAAAACCTTTCGAACTTCTTGATTACGTTTAAGTAAATAAATGGGGTTATACTTTCTGGTATATTTTTAAAATTCATATAATTTCGAATACATCATAACTACATCACAATGTTAAAACTTAACATTGCGTTAAGACACCTATTACTTCAAAGCCGTTATCAACTGTAGCTTCTAGCCTATAAATCCTATTGATGTAGTTTTTATGTACCTCTTCTTTACGGTTAAACAGTAACCACTTTATTAATTTTATAAAAATTTAACTTAATAATTAAACAATCATGAAAATAAAAAGTGCATTATTATTGATTATAGTTTTTTTAACACAAACTATAGTATATGCACAAGATAATGTTCTCATTACAGGAAAAGTAAATGATAGTGATGAGTTACCATTACCAGGTGTAAACATATTAATAAAGGGAACTAACAAAGGAACACAATCAGATTTTGAAGGAAATTTTAGTATTGAAACCATAAAAGGTGATATTCTGATATTTTCCTATATAGGATTAGAAACACAAGAAATTAGTATCCAAAATCAAAATACTCTTGAGGTAACCATGAGTCCTAATACTGATTCTTTAAATGAAATTATTGTTGTTGGATATGGTACTCAAAAAAAGACGGCTATTACAGGAGCTGTTGTCTCGGTAAGTACAGAAGATATTGTAAAACAACCTGCATTAACAGCTCTACAATCAATACAAGGAAAAGTTGCCGGAGTAAACATAATTGCAAATGATGCACCCGGAGCAACACCAACTGTTATTGTAAGAGGTTTGGGGACAGCTCAGGCAGGACGAGAGCCTTTTTATGTTGTAGATGGTCAACCTACACAAGATATAAGAAGCATAAATCCTTCTGATATAGAATCTATAGAATTTTTAAAAGGAGCTTCATATGCTAATATTTATGGGATAAGGGCTGCTAATGGAGTTATTTTGGTTACTACCAAAAAAGGAAAAAAGGGAAAGGCGATTTTTAGTTTTGACTCCTTTTATGGTATTAGAAATGTACTTAATCAAGTTAAGATGGCTAACGCAGATCAATACATTCAGTATTTTAATGAAGAAAGCGCAGCTGTAGACGGTTTTCAGTTACAGCAAAATCAACAATTTAATACTGATTGGTACGATGAGTTGATACAATTGGGAAATATAAATAGTAATAACTTTTCGGTATCCGGAGGAGGAGAAACTATAGATTATTTTTTTAGTTATAATTTATATCAAGAGGAAGGAATCTTGAAAGATAATAAGTATAGTAGAGGAACCATTAGAAACAATAATACATATCATTTATTTGAAAATAAATTTAGAATCACTCAAAATATCAATATTACCTATACCAATGAAGCTCCAAAACCATTCGGATCATTTAATAATGCTTATCGTCAATCTCCTTTAGTTCCAGTTTTTTATTCTAACGGAAGGTTTGGACAATCATTTGTTAACCAATCTACCGGAATAGCTACATTTGAATCTGAAGATGGCGAATCAGTAGGTAGATTAACGCCACATGGAAATCCCGTATCTGATGTACTTTTTCAAGATATTGACATTAACACCACCACACTACAAGGTCAAATTGCTACAGAAACAGATATCACAAATGATCTTACATTTACTGCTAGATTTGGAGCTACACAATTTTATTCTAAAAGAAATGAATACAATCCTATTAGAGAAAGATGGTTAAACGCTGACCCAAGACGTACGATTGCAGAATTCGAAGCAGGAAGAGTCGATGAGGATGGAGATGGTACTATCTCTACAGAGTTTGCTAATAATTCATTGAATGTACAAGATGTTGAATTTTTTAGATGGAATCTAGAAGGCTTTTTAACCTTTAACAAATCTTTTAATAAGCATAGCTTATCCACTACTGTTGGATTAAGTAGAGAAAAATTTGATGGAAGAGAACTTGTAGAAGCTCAGGGGTTTGATGTGTTTGAAGAGAAAAGACTTCGTAATTTAAGCAGGAGAACCTCTTCATTTTTTGACAACACCGTCGTTCAACAATTTAATCAGTCTACAAATCTACAATCTTACTTTGCACGTGTAGAATACGATTTTGCAGACAAATATTTTTTAAGAGGAGTATGGAGAAGAGATGGTACGAGTGATTTTGTAACAGGAGAAAATTTCTTTGATAATTTTCCAGCATTTAGTTTAGGATGGAACATTTCTAATGAGAACTTCCTAAAAGAGAGTACTTTTATAAATCACTTAAAAGTGTTTGGAGGGTGGGGACGATTAGGAAATGCTAATGTTCCTTTTAATGTACAACAAATAGACACAGATCCAGATAGTGGTAATCAAAATTATGTCTTCGGACCTACACAAAGTCTTATTTTCGGAGCTTCTTTTGGTAGTCCTGTTGAACCATTACAATGGGAAATCACTGAAGAATGGGAATTAGGATTAGATTTTGCATTTCTTAATAGAAAATTATCTGGAACCGTTGCTTATTATGATAGAACAAATACAAATGCTATAATCAATGTTCAAAATATTTTAAACTCAGAATCTGAAGGTAACTTTTTAGCTCATGCTGCCGAAGTATCTAATACTGGTATCGAAGTTTTAATAAACTGGCAGGATAATTTAGGTAAAGATTTGACTTATAATATTGGTGTAAACTTCTCTACAAACAAAAATCGAGTAGAAAATGTAGTTCCTGGTTTTGATGGAGAAACTGGAGGTAGTTTAAACAATGGACAAATAACGAAAAGATTACAGGAAGGTCAACCACTGTTTGCATGGTGGTTACTAGAAGCTGATGGAGTATGGCAAAATCAGGATGAAGTTGATAACAATCCCTCTGTTGGTAATGCTGCTCCGGGACACTTACGTTATGTAGATCAAAATGCAGATGGCGTTATAGATGATAGAGATAAAAAGTTTTTTGGTAATTATGTTCCTACATTTAATTATGGTATAAAAGCCGGAATCCAATACAAACAACTTGATTTTAGTGTAGATGGTTTTGGAGTTGGAGGTAATGAGATATATAATGGTTTAGCAAGTACCAGATTAGGTGGAGAAAATATTACAGAAGAGACTTTTAATAGTCGATGGACAGGTGAAGGCTCAACCAATGCTGCACCAGGAGCAGACAGGGATGCACTTGCCTCTTCTTATTGGTTAGAAAATGGGGATTTCTTTAGAATCAATAACATCACGCTTGGGTATACGTTCAACAAGATCGGATTTCTAAATAAAGCTCGTTTTTATGTAACAGCACAAAACCCTTTTATGTTTACCAATTACTCAGGGTTTACACCAGAACTAAATCAAAATGGTAACCCTGCGCAAACCACAGGAATTGAATTATCTGCATATCCTACGACACGGTCTTTTATTTTTGGTGTTAACCTACAATTATAATTAAAATGAATCAAATAATAAATATTATGAAAGCTAAACTAAAATTAATAGTATTCGCGCTTCTGTTTGTAGCTTTCTTTACAGGTTGCGATGATTTTGTTGAAGAAGTAGAAGTTGTAGCTCCCACAGCAGAAGAGAGTGGTGAAGTTTTTGAGCCTATTCAATTCGTAACAGGAGTGTATGGCAGGCATACCGATTTTGCATATGCCTTTTCTTTTCTTGGCATCACCGAAATGATTTCGGATAATGCTGATAAAGGAAGTGCTCCTACAGATACTGGGGCTGATAAAAATTTACTGGATGGTCTTACGCATACTACATCTTCTCCTTCAATTAGAGCAATGTGGACTCAATGGTACAAAACAATTGGAAGAGCAACTCAAGCAATAGAATATACAGAAACTTTTGAGATGACAAACGAAGAACTAAGAGAACGCCTTATAGGTGAATGTAAGTTCTTAAGAGCTTTAAATTATTTCTGGTTAGTTCGTTCTTTTGGAGATATTCCTTTACAACACATAGATATCATAAACAGAGCTCCGACCTCGGATGTCTATGCTTATATAGAACAAGATTTATTAGAAGCCATACCTGCCTTACCTTTTAAAAGTGAATATGCAGCCTCAGATTTAGGAAGAGTTACCAAAGGAGCTGCACAATCCCTTTTGGCAAAAGTATACTTATATCAAAAAAAATGGCAAGAATCTGCAGATATGGCTAATACAGTAATTACCTCAGGTGAGTATGATTTAGAACCTGATTATGCCGAAGTATGGAGAGTATCTGGTGAAAATGGTTTAGAGTCTGTCTTTGAATTACAAGGAAGAGGCGAAATTGTAGCACATGGGATTCAACAATATTCTACTACACAAGGTGCTAGGGGACCTAGTGGTTGGGGATGGGGTTTTAATACGCCATCAGAAGACTTATTAAATGCCTTCAATGTAGAAGGTGATGATATAAGAAGAGATGCTACTATTATATTTGCTGGTGAAACATTGTTTGACGGAAGAGTAATCGATGCTGGAGTAGAAAATCCAAGATATAATGAAAAAGCGTATTCAAGTGCTAATGCAGGTCAGGGAGATGGTGACAAAAATATTCGTATTATTCGTTTTGCCGAGGTTTTACTAATTCGCGCAGAAGCACTAAACGAGCTCAACCTCTCTTCTGATGCTTTGACTCACCTTAATAGAGTTCGCAATAGAGTGAACCTTGAGAATATTACCACTACTAATCAGTCTGAATTAAGACAGATCATTTGGAACGAACGCAGATTAGAATTAGCCATGGAACATGATCGCTGGTTTGATTTATTAAGAACAGGTCAAGCACCAGCGGTTATGATTGCACATGGTAAGCCTTTTGAAACTGGGAAACACGAACTCTTTCCAATTCCAAATGATCAATTAATTCAAACTCCAAAAATGATGCAAAACCCGGGATGGTAATAAACTATAAACATTTATACTAATTAAAATTTATTTATGCGAATCATCATGATAACTGTGATCTTCTTCACTATAATATGTATTGGGTGTAATGATCAAAAAACATCTCAAACTGATACAATATCAACGCCTGAACAAGAAGAAACGATTGAGATACTAACAGACACAGAACTTCTAGACAAAATTCAAAAACAAACGTTTAATTATTTCTGGGAAGGAGCAGAACCTAATTCTGGATTGGCTAGAGAACGTATCCATTTGGATAATATTTATCCTCAAAATGATGAAGATATTATAACAACAGGAGGGTCTGGGTTTGGACTAATGGCTATTTTGATAGGTATTGAACGAAATTATATTACCAGGAATGAAGGTGTATTACATTTTAAAAAAGTAGTTCAATTCTTAGAAAAGGCAGATCGGTTTCATGGTGCATGGCCACATTGGATTAATGGAAAAACCGGTAAAGTAAAGCCTTTTAGTCAGAAAGATAATGGTGGGGATCTCGTAGAAACAGCTTTTCTCATACAAGGCTTGTTAACTGTTTCAGAATATTTTAAAGAAGGCAATGAAAATGAAAAAGAATTAGTTCAAAAAATAGATAAACTTTGGAAAGAAGTAGAATGGGATTGGTACACCAAGAATGGAGAAAGAGTACTGTATTGGCACTGGTCTCCTGATCATGAATGGGAAATGAATTTTCCTGTTGGAGGATATAATGAATGCTTAATAATGTATGTTCTCGCTGCTTCCTCCCCCACTCACTCTATCGATAAAGAAGTATATGAAAAAGGATGGTCACGTAATGGTGATATTGCAAAAGGAACAGTATTTTATGGTTTAGATACAGAGTTAGATCATTATGAACATGATAATGATCCTATTGGTCCTCTTTTTTGGGCGCATTATTCTTATCTTGGATTAAACCCAAAAGGACTAACAGATCAATATGCCGATTATTGGAAATTAAATAAAAATCATGCTAAAATCCATTATAACTATGCTTTAGATAATCCTAATAATTTTGAGGGTTACGGCAAAGATTGCTGGGGACTTACTTCAAGTTATTCGATGAAAGGATATTCTAGTCATCGACCTGGTAGAGACCTTGGAGTGATATCTCCCACTGCAGCTCTATCCTCTTTTCCTTATACTCCAAAAGAGAGTATGCAGTTCTTGAGGTTTATGTATGAAAAGCAAGATAGCCTTATTGGTAAATATGGCCCTTATGATGCTTTCAGTTTACAACATGATTGGTATGTCCCACGATATTTAGCTATTGATCAAGGTCCTATACCTGTGATGATAGAGAATCACAGGACACAATTGTTATGGAACCTCTTTATGAAAAACAACGATGTCAAAAATGGTCTTCAAAAATTGGGATTCAGCTATGGAAACTAAAAAAATAGTATGTTATTTATTTTCAATATTTCTGGTCAGTATAGGAATTGCTCAAAGTGGTAATTCTTATGAAAAAGAAATGCTAATAAAAGGAAAAGATACTCTTCGTTATCGTATTCTGTGGCCTATTGATTTTACTGAAGATAAAGAATATCCGGTAGTTCTATTCTTACATGGAGCTGGTGAACGCGATAATGATAATCAAAAACAATTGGTACATGGAAGTAGATTATTTCTAGATTCAGAATTCAGGGAAAAACATCCATCTATTGTCATTTTTCCTCAGTGCCCCAAAGACGATTATTGGTCCAATATAAGTATTGATAGAACTAAAAAAGGAAGAGAGAAATTCAGTTTTAAATATGGAGAAATACCAAATTCAACACTTGCATTAGTAATTGATTTGATGGATCAAATGGTTAATAAAAATTTCACCAAGAATGATCAGGTATATATTGGAGGATTGTCAATGGGTGGTATGGGAACATTTGAAATGCTATATAGAAGACCAAATATGTTTGCAGCCGCATTTCCAATTTGCGGAGGTGGTGATCCAAATTCAGTTTCAGAATATGCAAATAAAGTTGCTCTTTGGATTTTTCATGGTGCTAGAGATACTGTAGTAGATCCTACCTTTTCTGTAGATATGGTAGAAGCTATTCTAAAAGCTGGCGGTTTTCCTAAATTCAGCCTATACGATTTTGCAAATCACAACAGTTGGGATACTGCTTTTGCTGAACCAGAACTATTGTATTGGCTATTTTCAAATAAAAAAAAGAATAAAGAATGAATTTCCGACACGAAATAAATACAATACTCATTATTGGTCTCACTTTTATAATTCATTCCTGTAGTGATCAAAAAAAACACTCTAAAACAATAAAATCACCCTACACTTCTCAAATAGATTCTTTAATGAGCCTTATGACTTTAGAAGAAAAAATAGGCCAGACAGTGATGTACAGTGGAGGTTGGGATAAGACAGGGCCTAAAGTAAGCGATGATAATATAAAGCATATTCGTGAAGGCAATGTAGGCGCAATGCTTAATGTCTATTCTGCTAAAGGAACAAGAGAGTTACAACAAATTGCCATAGAAGAAACACGTTTAGGCATTCCTTTACTTTTTGGATATGATGTAATTCATGGTCATAGAACCATTTTTCCGATAAATTTAGGTCTGGCAGCAAGTTGGGATCTTAAACAAATTGAAAATAGTGCCAGAATCGCCGCAGAGGAAGCTTCTGCAGAAGGAATTCACTGGACTTTTGCTCCTATGGTGGATATTGCAAGAGATCCTAGATGGGGTCGCATATCTGAAGGTGCTGGAGAGGATACTTATCTGGGAAGTCAGATTGCTAAGGCTTATGTAAAAGGCTTTCAAGGAAATGACCTTGCTGCAAACAATACTATTATTGCTTGTGCCAAACATTTTGCAGGATATGGTGCTGCTCAAGCAGGTAGAGATTATCATACAGTAGATATGAGTGATGGAGAACTATGGAATACCTATTTACCTCCGTTTAAAGCAACTGTAGATTCTGGTGTAGAAACATTTATGACAGCCTTTAATGACTTAAATGGTATTCCCGCTTCCGGAAATCAATCTTTATTTAGAGAAATATTACGAGAGCAATGGAATTTTAAGGGTTTTGTCGTTTCTGATTATACAGCTATTAATGAGTTAATACCCCATGGTTTTGCTAAAAACGAAAAAGATGCTGCTCGCTTAGCTATGAATGCTGGTGTAGATATGGATATGATGGGAAATGTAAATAGATTATATCTAAAAAAATTAATAGAAGAGAATAAAGTAAAAAAAGAAACTGTAGAAGAAGCTTGTCGAAAAATATTAGAAACTAAGTTCAAACTTGGACTTTTTGATGATCCTTATCGATACAGTAATGAAGATCGGGAGAAAGAAGTTATTTATAAAAAAGAATTTCTGGATGCCGCACGAAATGCTGCGGCTGCTTCATCTGTATTATTAAAAAATGATAACAAGACACTACCAATTACTAAGAACAAAACAATCGCCCTTATAGGCCCATTAGCAAAAGATAAGGAAAGTATTATTGGTAATTGGGCAGCCGCAGGAGATCGCTATGGCAAAGCGGTTAGTATCTATGAAGGACTCCTTGAGTATGTTGATGAAAAGAATATATTTTATGCACAAGGTTGTGATATTTTATCAAATGATGAAAATCTATTTAATGAAGCTATAGATGCTGCAAAAAAGGCTGATATTATTGTTATGGTCATGGGAGAACATTATCATATGAGTGGTGAAGCTGCCTCTCGAACAAATATTAAGCTTCCCGGATTACAAACAACATTGATTAAAAAGATTACTGAAGAAGTCCCCAACAAACAAATTGTTCTAATTCTAATGAATGGAAGACCTTTAGATCTTTCTGAAGAACATGTACTAACTGATGCTATATTAGAGACATGGTTTCCGGGGACAATGGGTGGTTTAGGAATTGCCGACATATTATTTGGCACATACAATCCTTCTGGAAAATTACCGGTCACATTTCCTCGAAATGTTGGGCAGATTCCGATGTACTATAATATGAAAAATACTGGTCGTCCTATTAATCCTTCAAATCCAAAAGAAGATTATAAATCTAATTATATTGATGTTTCCAATACTCCTTTATATCCCTTTGGTTATGGACTTAGTTATACCAATTTTGAATATAAAGTTACTTCCTCTGGTAAACAACTTATACCAGGTGAAGAAATAACCATATCAGTAGAAATAAAAAATACAGGAAATTATGATGGATCAGAGATAGCACAACTATACATCCGTGATAAAACCAGAAGTATAACTCCTCCCGTTAAAGAATTAAAAGGGTTTAAAAAGGTTTTTATGAAAAAAGGAGAAAGTACAAACCTAACTTTTACAATCACTACTGAAAATTTAAAATTTTACAATCAACAATTAGACTTCACTTATGAGCCGGGAAGATTTGAGTTTTTTGTTGGAGGAAGTTCTGATTTACCTTTTACACATGAATTTGAATTAATTGAAGAAGACAAATAATGTTAATCAAAAAGTATATCATAGTTATTATAGGTATTAGTTTTTTTTCTTGTCAACAGAAAAAACCTCAACCACTTGAAAAAACTATTGAAACAACTTTACCTAATATTATATTTATTATGTCTGATGATCATGCCAGTCAAGCTATTAGTGCCTATGGCCACCCTATTAGTCAACTAGCGCCTACCCCAAACATTGATAGAATTGCTAGAAATGGTGTTTTATTCGAAAATGCTTTCTGTACCAATTCTATTTGCGGACCTAGCCGAGCAGTCATTCTAACTGGAAAACATAGCCATATCAATGGTTTTAGGCAAAATGGAGAGCTTTTTAATGGAAACCAACCAACTTTACCAAAAATGCTACAAAAATCGGGTTATCAAACTGCTATAGTTGGTAAATGGCACCTTCATGGACATCCACAAGGTTTTGATTACTGGAACATTATTCAGGATCAAGGGAATTATTATAACCCAGATTTTATAAAGAACGGAGATTCTATACAAATTCCAGGATACGCAACAGATATTATTACAAAAGAATCACTATTGTGGTTAAAGACCAAACGAAAAGAAAACAAACCGTTCTTTCTTATGGTACATCACAAAGCTCCTCATAGAAATTGGATGCCAGCATTACGACATTTGAATATATACGATTCGATTCAATTTCCTTTACCTGATACTTATTTCACAACACATAAAAATCAACAAGCGGCCAAAGAACAACTACAAACCATTTATAATGATATGTATGAAGGGCATGATCTTAAGATGTCCGTTACCGAAGGGTCTACAAAATTGGCTCACAACCCCTGGGTTAGTGATTTTAAAAGAATGACCACAGAACAACGAAGAATATGGGATAAAGCTTACATATCTAAAAATAATGCTATGCATCGAGCTCATCTTACGGGCAAAGCTCTTGCAGAATGGAAAGGCCAGAGATATCTACAAGAATATATGAGCACAGTGGCTTCAGTAGATGAAGGTGTTGGTGAACTGTTAGATTATTTGGAACAAAATGACTTAGATAAAAATACTTTAGTCGTTTATACTTCGGATCAGGGGTTTTATCTTGGAGAAAGGGGATGGTTTGATAAACGATTTATGTATGAAGAATCTTTACGAATGCCTTTGTTAATGCAATTCCCGGGAACAATTAAACCAGGAACAAAAAAAGAAACTATGGTTCAGAATCTTGACTTTGCACAAACTTTTCTGGATTTTGCTAATGCCAACCACTTTTCTAATGAAATGCAAGGTCAATCCTTCAAAGGACTAATAGCAGGTAATGTTAAAGAAAAAGATTTTAGAAATATTATTTACTATCACTATTATGACTTTCCGGCATTTCATATGGTAAAAAAACACTATGGAATTCGAACCAAACGTTTTAAGCTCATTCATTTCTATGATGATATAGATACCTGGGAATTTTATGATTTGGAAAAAGATCCAAAAGAATCAAACAACTTAATCAACAATTTAGTTTACAAGGAGACCATTCAAACCATGAAAATTAAACTTGACTCTGTACAAAAAGTATATAGAGTTACTAATAAAGAGTTTGACAAAGCCACTCCAGAAGAAATCAAAAAAGCATATCAGAGCTTTAAAAGACTTAGAGGAAAACCAATACGATAATAATGAATAAGCTACTCTTTACCACTCTAATTGTATTATTATCACAAGTTCTTCGGGCTCAGGATGTATCTCTATTAACGTATAACATCAAATATGATAATCCAAAGGATAGTATAAATAATTGGGAAAACCGAAAAACCTTTTTGATATCACAACTTCGTTTCTATTCACCTGATATCTTTGGCACACAAGAAGCTCTTTTTCATCAATTACAAGATATACAAATAGCACTAAAACAATATCAGTTTTTTGGTTTAGGAAGAAAGCATGGAGATGAAGAAGGTGAACATTGTGCCATTTTTTATAACAGAAACAAAGTACAACTCATATCTCAAAATACGTTTTGGCTTTCGCAAACTCCTAACCGACCTTCTAAAGGATGGGATGCAGCCCTAAACAGAATTTGTACTTATGGGGTTTTTCAGAAAAAAAATTCTAATGACAGATTTATCGTTTTCAATACACATTTTGATCATGTTGGTAAAAAAGCCCGAATAGAAAGTTCTAAGTTAATTCTTAAAAAGATTCAAAAAATTAACACTCAAAAATTACCCATTATTTTAATGGGAGATTTTAATTTGGAAATGAATACCGAAGGTATTCGAATAATTCTAAAAGAATTACAAGACACACATCTGGCAGCAGGTAAGAATGCTTTTGGTCCTGTCGGGACATTTAATGGTTTCCATTTTCACAAACCAGTAACACGAAGAATTGATTATATTTTTTCTGGCAAAGATGATTTTACAATACTAAAGAGTGGAATCTTATCTGATTCTAAAGATTGTCATTATCCTTCAGATCATTTTCCAGTATACACAGAACTACTTTTTAAAAATAACTAAAAGTAGACAAATATTCTTACAGTTTTTAAAAACTAGTATTCTATTATCTATTCATCTAGTTTTTAAATCTTGCAACCAAATAGATTTAGGTTAAAAGTATACATAAAATAATTGAAGACTAAAAGATTACCCAATATTTGCTAAAATTCAAATTTAGAAACAAGGTCTGGCAAAGAATTACAAATCATTTTGTAACTTTAAAATGGAATTAACCAACATTTATGCCTTTTACTCTAGAACAATTTGAAATTTTATCGGAAAAAACATTACTTTTTCTTTTTATTTTAAAGAAAGATGGAAAGATAGTCGCATTCAATAATAGATGCGAAGTATTATTTCCAATGGATAAAAGTGAAATTAAAGGAAAGTACATTACCGATTATATTATCGATGAAGATGTTCCAATATTCAAAGATTCAGTTTGTTGTCTTTCTGACAAAAATCGAATGATTAATGAATCTTTTAGTTTTCCTTCTGGAAAAGATGGTGTTTTATCTTTAAAATTTGATTTTACTCTACACAACAATCTGATATATGCTGCAGGAATTGATACCACAAAAGAATATAAAGAACATCGAGCTTTATTAACCATTTCTAAACTTACTAAAACTGGTGCATGGTATTTTAATCCAAAAAATAATGAAATGTATTGGTCAAAAGGATGTTACCTTATTAAGGAAGCAGACCCGAATATTTCCATGACCAGAGAAAAAGGAGCTAGTTTTTATCCAAAAGATTCTAGAGCCAGAGTCGAAAATTATCTTGATACACTTATTAAAGAAAAGAGACCTTACGAGTATACCGAAAAAATTATTACTGAAAAAGGAAATGAAAAATGGGTAAAAGTAGTTGGTCAACCTGTTATCTATAAAAATGAAGTGATTTTTGTAAACGGTACCATTGCAGATGTCACAGATAGACATAATTATATTGAACGATTAAAATATAGTGAAGAGACCAAACATTTAGCTTTAAAAGGAATACAATCTGGATTATTCGATCATCATATTGCAAAAAATGAAGTTTTTTACAGTATTGATTTCAAAAAAATGCTGGGGTTACCACTAGATCAGGACTTTGTTGCCGAAAAAGAATTTACCAAAATGATACATCCTGATGATTTGAAAGATGCTAATCAAAGACATATCAAAAATCTTAATCAGGAAGGTAATCATTACTATAATCATTACCGTTTAAAACATCTTCAGGGGGGATTTCGACATTACGAAGTTTATGGTTTCTGTAGAAAAAATAAAAAAGGGGAGACTACAAGAATGATTGGTAATTTGATCGATGTGCATCAAAAAAAAATTAATGAACGTACTATTGCAGAAAGTAAAAACAGATTACAGGCAATGGTAAATAATGGATTTGCATATACTGTTTTGCTTAATACCAAAGGTGAGATTTTAATGACAGATGATAAGTCTGTAAAGATTATAGAGAGAGATTTTAAGGTAAATCCTAATAAAGTACAGTCTAGGTTTATTGATGTTATGCCTCTCAATTTTAAAAATTCCTTTGCTCACGAATTTAATGAAGCACTAAAAGGAAATATTGTAAAAAAAGAAATTGAGCGTATTACACACAATGGCAATACGCAATGGTTAGAATCAAAATACACCCCTATTTTGGATCAGGAAAAAACGGTAAATTCTGTTCTCGTTAGTTTTCATGATATTACTGAGCAAAAGCTTGCAGAAATAGCTATTAAAGAATCTCATATAAAAGAACAAGAACTCAATAGCCTGAAATCAAACATATTATCTAATTTTAGTCATGAAATCAGAACGCCTTTAAATGGTATCATGACCGTAAGCAGACTTTTACTTGATGAAGATAAAGCTGAAGAAAGAGAAAAACTATTAGAATACCTGGAAGAAAGTAAAAACAGGCTTCTAAATACCATAAACAACTTATCAAATTTTAGTGAGATTGAAGCTATCAGAAATAATCTCAATCTTCAAGAAGTAGACACCAACTACACCGTAGAAACCTCATTTAGAGAGTATAAACATATGGCAGAAGCAAAAAGACTACTATATCAATTAGAATTAGATCAAGCTTGCCCTCAAATAAATGTTGATGAAGATCTCTTTAGAACTGCCTTAAATAATATCATCCATAATGCAATAAAATACACCAATACTGGAAGTATAATTATAAAGATCAAATCAGAAAAATCAAAAAATAATGTTTATATTTCGATAACTGATACTGGTATTGGAATAGATAAAGAGAATCTAAAAAAGATTTTTGACCCTTTTATGCAAGAAAGTATTGGTCTAAGTCGAAAATATGAAGGGACTGGTATGGGATTAAGTTTGTCAAAACGATATATTGAAATACTGGACGGAAAAATTAAAGTCAAAAGTAAAATAGGTAAGGGTACCGAGTTTAAAATTATAATTCCAAAATGCCTATGAATGTTCTTTACGTAGAAGATAATAAAATAAATGCAATGGTAATGGATAAGATGTTATCCAAAAATGACTCTAATGTTATCATTGCAGAAAATGGTTCGCAAGCACTAAAAGTAGTAAAAGAAGAAAATCTGGATCTTATCTTAGTTGATATCAATCTGGGACTTAATCAAATGGATGGTTGCGAATTATTACAGAGGTTTCGCAAATTGGAAATCCTTAAAAACATACCCGTATTTGCTGTAACCGCTTATGCTATGCCAGGAGATGAGCAACGCTTTATAAATATCGGTTTTGATAATTACTTTTCTAAACCTGTAAATTTTGATAAACTTATATCTGTAATATCAAATATAACATCTTCCTCATTTGATAAAAGACAGACTTCTTAATTTACAACAAAGATTTTTTTAATTATCGAATCTGGCTAAAACGTATTCCTAATTGTTTTTCTAATTCTCGAATAGTCTGCACTTCTGATTTGGTCACTAATGCCAAAGAAATTCCAGTTTTTCCTGCTCGTGCAGTTCTACCGCTTCTATGTGTATAATACTCTGTTTGATCTGGTAATTGATAATGAAGTACAAAAGATAAATTTGCAACATCTATTCCTCTTGCAGCAACATCTGTCGACACCAACAACTGTAATGTTTTCTTTCTAAAAGCTCTCATCACTTTATCTCTATCTTTCTGGGTCATTTCTCCTTCAAGCAAGCCAACTTCATAATTCTTAGCTTTTAATTGTTTGTGAAGCGTTCTTGCAGCAACCTTTGTTCTTGTGAAAATAATACCTCTCCCCTCTTTTTCTGTTTTTAAGAAATAAGTAAGCGTGTCTAACTTATTAATCTCATCTCCTACTACAAATTGATGATGTATACCTTTATTGACTGCATCATCTTTATCTATGCTGACTCTAATAGCGTTTTTATTCACATAAGAATCAATAATTTCATTTAAAGAAGAAGGTATTGTCGCCGAAAAAAGCCAAACGTTCCTATAACCTTTAGTTTGACTTAGAATTGTAGTCAACTCCTTTTTAAACCCCATACTTAACATCTCATCTGCTTCATCCATAACCAGAGTATCTATTTTAGAAATATCTACCGCCTTCCTCTTTATAAGATCGATAAGTCGTCCTGGAGTTGCCACAACAATATGCGTCGGTCTGGTAAGTCTGGATATTTGTCGTTCGATTTTCTCACCACCATAAACAGATTCTGTAAAAATCTTATCTGTATACTTGGTAAACTTAAAAAGTTGTTTTGCTATTTGCTGTCCTAGTTCACGTGTCGGTGCCAGAATTAAAGCCTGGACATGTTTTTTTGAAGGATCTATTTGTGATAATAACGGAATTCCGAAGGCCGCTGTTTTTCCTGTTCCGGTTTGAGCTTTTCCAATAAAATCAGTCTGACGATTCATCAGAACCGGAATTGCTTGTTCTTGAATCTTTGTAGGAATACTAATCCCCATTTCCTTAAGACCTTTGTTAAGGTCTTTGGAGACCCCTAACTCTAAAAATGTCATACATATCTGATTTAAGCTGCAAAAGTAATTTAATATCTTTTCATAATTCAACTTAATCAAAAAATAACGTATTTAAGTCATCTAAACTAACAAGAAATACTCATGAAGTATTCAAAAAGTTGTCTTTTTAAAGTCAAACCTTTTTTATGAAAATGAGATCTATTCATACAAAAACCTCCAGAGCAATTAAAATCTGAGTTCTCTTCAGAAGAAATGATATCTAATAATACCACTTTATGATCATGCACATGAAATTCGTCTTCATGATCATGATTGTGTTCTTGAGAATCAATATTGTCAGAAAAAACTTTCTTTTGAAGTTTCACCGAGTTCAAAACATTTTTTGTTTTTGAAGATAACACCAAATAGTCTGTAGAATGTTCTGCTAATTGCTGACTTTGTACAGTCATAGCAAAGAAACTAAATAAAACAAAAAATAAAGATATAGTACGTAGTTGTTTAGTCATATGGGGCATGATTTTATAATTATTCGCTATTAACTTTCATTTCAAAGTAAATCTATTTCTTAAATAAAAACGGATTTAAACTTTATTTCTCTTTTAATAACATCGGCAAAGTACAAATAAAATCGATGAAATACAAGATATCTTATTTTTTTAACAATCTGATATGCAAAAACTGTACGCTATATCATCTAGATTCAAAATTAGGTATCCTTTTTTACTCCTAAAAAAGAGATAAATCATCAGATAGATGACTTGGTAAACTTAAATCTACATTCAAATGTTCATTTAATTTAGAAATAAAATACTTCGACAATAATGGAGACTCTTTTTCAATATTCTGATGTACAAAAAAATGTATATTAGAAATTCCTTGCTCTTTCCACTCACCAAGTCTTTTAATCCAATCATCAAGTCTTGTATAATCAGTTTCATGGTTTGCTCCTACATATCGTATAAATGCTTCATTATTGGTTAAGCGCATGTGTAACAAATCTCTTCTTCCAGCGGTATCAGTAATAATATTAGCAACGTTATTATTTTCCAGAAGGGTATATAAATCATTTGCTACTACAGTATCATTAAACCAGTCGGTATGCCTAAACTCTACTGCAAGTCGTATTTCTTTAGGCCATTGTTCTATAAACCGAATAACTCTATCAAAATTCTTGGGACCAAAATTACCGTGTAACTGTAAAAATATAGTTCCTAATTTTTCTTTTAAATGAATCACATTAGACAAGTATTGATCTACATAAGGTTGTACATCTTCGTTTAATCTTTTCAAATGTGATATGTTTTGTACAAGTTTGGGGAAAAATTTAAATCCCGCAGGCGTTTTATCGTACCATTTTTTAAATTGTTCTTCAGGAAATATCCTATAAAAAGTAGCATTTAGTTCTATACAATTAAATTGTCTAGAATAATATTCTAACTCATCTTTTGTTCCTCTGGGATAAAAACCTTTCAAATCTTGTCTGTTCCATTTTGCGCAACCAACATGTATAGATAGGTTTCCTGAAGCGGTTTCTTTTAAAATTCTTCCAGTATTCTCATCATCCTCTGGTAAGGTGAAATCAATTGTTTCTGGATATTCTACTTTGCCAAACTGCATATCAATTATTAAAAAAAGATTAATATAAAGTGTAACAAAAATATGATTTGGTTAACTAACTTTATAACAACATCATAAAAACTTACAACAATGAATGCTTTAAAATCAATTTTGGTAGCTTTTGTTTTAGCTATATCATCTTCTTTTTACGCTCAGACAGCTGACGAAATCATAAACAATTATTTTGAAAATACCGGTGGAAAAGAAAACTGGGAAAAGTTAGAAGGTATTGAAATGGTTGGAGTCATGAAAATGCAAAATATGGAAATTCCATTTGAACAAGTAGCAACAAAAAATGGTAAACAAGTAGTTACAATCGAACTTCAAGGTAATAGAATGGTATGGTCTGCTTTTGATGGAGAAACATCATGGGAAAGAAATCAACAAACTATGGAGGCAGAAAAAAGGGATAATGAAGCAACCGAAAATATTAAAAAACAAGTCAAAGATTTCCCAGACCCATTATTAAACTATAAAGAAAAAGGATATACCGTAGAGTTAATTGGCAAAGAAACTATAGATGGTACAGAAACATTTAAAATAAAACTTACTAAAGATCCAATTCTTATCAACGGAGAATCAAAACCTAATATTTCTCATTACTATTTTGACACAGAAAACTTTGTTCCTATAATAATAGAGTCAGAGATCAATGAAGGTCCAATGAAAGGTCAAACTGTAAAGTCTTCTGTTAGTGACTACCAGGAAGTAAACGGAGTATATTTTCCATTTACTATAAGTAATCAATTTCAAACTCTGGGCTTTAAAGAAATTAAGTTAAATCCTGAAGTTGATGCTGCAGTTTTTGCTTTTCCAGAAAAAAAATAATCTACATCTATTATAATCCCCAAAAAATTATTTTTTTGGGGATTTTTTATTCACACTAAACCAATCAAAACAATTATGTATAAAAAAACAATTGTTGCGGCTATTTGTATTCTATATTCAATAAGTATACAATCTCAGGATATTGTCTTAAAAGGAAAAGAGCTTTTTGGCAATTTAGAGGCACGACAAATCGGTCCTGCTCTTATGAGCGGTAGAATAATTGATCTAGAAAATCACCCTACAAATTCTAAAGTACTTTATGCAGGAACTGCAGGTGGTGGTGTTTGGAAATCTGAAAATGCAGGTGCTTCATTTACTTCAGTCTTTGATGACCATGCTCAATCTATTGGTGTGGTTGCCATTGATCCTAATGATCCCGATAAAACTGTATGGGTAGGAACAGGTGAAATCTGGACAAGAAATAGTGTTTCTATCGGTGACGGTTTATATAAATCTTCAGATGGAGGCGCTAACTGGAAAAAGATGGGATTCGAAAATTCAGAACGAATTAGTAGCATCGAGATCAATCCAAAAAATTCGAACGAAGTATATGTTGGTGTCATGGGTGCTCTATGGGGTGATAGCCCAGACAGAGGAGTATATAAGACTACAGACGGCGGAAAAACATGGAATAAGATATTGTATGTTAATGAAAAAACCGGAGTTAATGATCTTATCATGGATCCTAATGATCCAAATACATTGTACGCAGCAATGTGGGAATTTAGGAGAACCGCATGGGGCTTTAACTCTGGAGGACCAGAAAGCGCATTATATAAATCTACAGATGCAGGAAAAACATGGAACAAAATTCATAATGGCTTTCCCAAAGGTGACTTAGGGAGATTTGCGATTGCTATTGCTCCTTCTAACTCCAGAATAGTATTCGCTGTTGTAGAAAGCAAAGAAAATAAAGGTTTGTATAGATCTGATGATGCTGGTGCAAACTGGAAATTACTCAATGGAGATTTTGGACTTGTAGTAAGACCATTCTATTTCTCACGATTAGTAGTGCATCCAAAAAATCCAGATATTCTGGTAAAAGGAGGTTTGTTTGGATCCATATCCAGAGATGGAGGAAAGACTTTCAAAAATCTTGGGGATATGCATGCAGATATACACGATATTGTTTTTGATATTAATAATCCTGATGCTATGTATGTTGGAACCGATGGCGGTGTTTACAGAAGTTGGGATGGTGGTGCTACCTTGGATATGGTAGATAATTTGCCTGTATCCCAATTTTATCATATTAGTGTAGACAATGAAGAACCCTATAATATTTATGGAGGACTACAAGACAATGGTTCATGGTGGGGTCCCTCTTCCTCTCCCGGGGGAATAGAAGCTCGCGATTGGAAACGCGTAGGTGTCGGAGATGGGTTTAGAGTTTTAAAACATCCATCAAAAAACATTATTTATTCTGAGATGCAGGGAGCGCAAAATGTATGGAGATATGATGTGGATAAAAATTACACCAAAAATGTACAACCTCTCCCTATTAAAGGAGAAGTTGATTTACGCTTTAATTGGAACGCTCCAATGGCAGTAAGTAATCATCAACCCGATCGCTTTTACATGGGAAGTCAATTTCTTCATGTAAGCGAAGACATGGGAGATAATTGGAAAAAAATATCCCCAGACCTTACTACAAATGATCCTGCAAAACAGGATAAAGAGTCCGGAGGTATCTCGGTAGACAAATCCGGTGCAGAAACACATACTACAATTTTTACAATTGCAGAATCACCTATAGATCAAAAAATTATTTGGGTAGGAACCGATGATGGTAACGTACAAGTTACGCAAGATGGCGGGGTTACCTGGACCAATACTGTTGCAAATATTCAAGGATTGCCAAAAAACACATGGGTATATCACATCGAAGCCAGCACACATAATAAAGCTACTGCATATGCTGTTTTTGATGGTCACGCATCTGGAGATATGACTACTTATGTGTACAAAACTTCTGATTTTGGAAAAACATGGAAATCCATTGTTACTGATGAAATCATTGGTTTTGCAAGAAATATCCAAGAAGATTATGTCAATGAAGACTTATTATACCTTGGTACCGAGTTTGGATTATTTATTACTATTAATGGTGGTAAAAACTGGTCTCGTTTCACTAATAACATGCCTGCAACAGCAGTTCATTTTATTGATCTACAGAAAAAAACTAATGACCTTGTTTTAGGAACTCATGGTAGAGGTGTTATCATTATAGATGATATTTCTCCCTTAAGGCAGATAAACCAAGAGGTACTTATTAAAGATGTTCATTTTTTTGACACCAAGTCGTTTGCCATAAAAGAAGAAGGCGGTTTTGGAGGAGGAAGCACAGAGCTTCAATTTGTTGGTGATAATCCAAGTGCTTCGGCAAAAATTATTTACTACCTCAAAAAGAGACATACCTTCGGAAAAATGACTCTTTCTATTCAGGATCAAAATGGAAATGAAATCGTTAGTCTTGTTCCCGGTAAAAGTAAAGGAATTAATATTGTAGATTGGAATTTTAGGAAAAAAGCACCAAAGGTCGCAGCAGGAAAGACATTTACTTTTGGAGGATTTACGGCTCCGCGAGCTCCTTCAGGAACCTATAAAGTTATACTTACCAAAGGTAAAAAGCAATATGAAAGCACTATAACGCTACAAAATGATCCTAAATCCTTAATTACAGAAAATGATAGAATTGTACATCGTAAAATAACAAAAGAGTTATTTGATGACATGGAGGATTTAGCATATTTGGTATATAAAATTGATCAAAACATTAAAAAAGCAGAGGGAATTGCTAGAAAGGATCCTGCATCACAAAAAGTTACTTCTGCCGTAATTGCAACATTAAATGCTCTAAAAGAAACTCTGGTAGTTACAACAGGAGATAATTATGTTAACGAAGCAGAACCTCAATTAAGAGAAAAGCTATCAAAATTGTATGGAGAGGTTGCAGATCAATTCGAGAAACCTTCTTTCTCACAAATAGAGAATAAAGAAGTTTTGGAGAAAAGGCTAAATGAAGGTAAAACTGCTTACGAAAAAATTAATAACAAACAAATCGCAAAACTTAACAAATATCTGGAAAAATCAGGAAATACTACTGCCGAAATTTTAGATAAAGAGAAGTTTTTGACTAAATAACATCTATAGTTTTATGATCTATTACACCCCTCCCAGGAGGGGTGTAATGTATATATAAGTTAGCATTAAGATAATATAACACACTTATAAAAAGGGTACATTAGATTTAAATTTAAGCCATTATTGTTTATAACTAGTTTAAAACTCTAATTCAGATCTTGATTTTGAGTACCACAATTAAGTATTTTTAGTAAACCTTCTTTATTATGGAAAACAGGGAATCAAATTTATTGGCAATACGTCCTCAATTATTAAATGCTAAAGTTTCTAAAAACATGTCTAATGATGAGCAGTTTCAGAATAAAACAATTCGGCCTATCATAAAACTACAAGGAGACTTATTAATTGAAGTATTTAAAAATTATATTACAAAAAGAAAAAATACGTTCTACGAATTAACCTTAGAAAAGCGTTTTGATTTCATCGAAAATGCTATTCAAAAGGATATGAAATTCAGGAATAGCCTTAAAGGGATGATTATTGGGCAATTTACAGTAGAAGAATATCTTATTTATATCAAAAATTCTTCGGCTTTAAATAAACGTATGATGAATATTGTAAAAGAACGTTTACATGATAGTGTACAGCTATTAGAATATAAAGTTGCCTGATTACTAAGTAACTTTGTTTTTAAACATTAATTACATTATACATTTCTTGTAAAATTGTTAATTGTGGTAATGCCATATCAAAAAACAAAGCTTTACATATATCTTTAAAGGAATAATAACTATTAACCTATGTTATGTTAAAAAATATTATAAACCTTAAAGGTAGATTCTAATTAAAAGGATAATTCAGTATGTTGTATTAAAAATCATACGGATACTGTTTTAAAATTCTAATACTATTCTAATCTCATTCGCAATGAACCCTGAGGCTTAATTTTTAGCTTTATGATTTTAAAACCCATACTATTCCAAATACTATCGGGCACACACATGGTCAAACGAATATTGGTTATAGAAGATGAACAGAATGTAGCTGCTTTTATTAAGCAAGGATTGTGTGAATCGGGATATGAAGTTTTTTTAGCTTATGAGAGTCTACAAGGTTTGGAACTGTTAAGACAGAAAGAAATAGATTTGCTTATTCTTGATGTTATTTTACCAGGTATGAGCGGGATTTTAATAGCTGAAAAAATCAGGGAACTTGGTTATAAAAATCTACCCATTATAATGCTCACAGCACTAGGAACAACCGAAAATATAGTCAAAGGTCTAGATTCAGGAGCCGACGACTATCTGGTAAAACCTTTTAAATTTAAAGAACTATTGGCCCGTATCCGAGCATTGTCAAGACGACATGAATCTTCAATTGTCATAAATCAAAAATTAACTATACTCGACCTAGAACTTGACAAAGACGCCAAAATAGTAAAAAGATCTGGCGATGAAATCAAATTAACCTCCACAGAATTCCGTTTACTCGAGTTTTTATTAAAAAACAAGAATAGGGTTTTGAGCCGTATCGATATCCTTGAAAATGTATGGGATATTAGCTTTAATCCTGGAACCAATGTCGTTGACGTTTATGTCAATTACCTTAGAAACAAAATAGATAAGGATTGTAAACCAAAACTAATCCATACAGTAATCGGTATGGGATATACTTTGCGTGAGCCTGCTGACAATGAAGATTAGAAATAAAATAACATTAATGTTTGTATTGCTCACTGCCTTATTACTGCTGTCAATATTTTTATTTATCTATTTTTCTGTAAAACATTATACAGAAAATGAATTTTATCTTAGATTAAAGCAAAGGGCATCAATTGCGGCACAGACGTATTTAGAAGAAGATGAATTAAGTACAAATATATACGAAGATATCCGTAAAAAACATTTACAAACCTTACCCAACGAGAAAGAAGATATTTTGAAAGTCGATATGGTTCGAAAAACTTTGGTTTCATCTCCCGAACCCTTATTAAAAATGGAATTCTTTGATGAAGTCTTTGCCTCTGGATATGCAGAGGCCAAAATAGAGAAAAAACATTATACGGCTATTCTTTATAAGGATAATCAGGGAGATTTTATTGTAGTACTTTCTGCAGAAGATCTTTACGGATCTGCAAAAATGCAAAATCTCTTAAGAACACTGTTAACTGGATATGTATTGAGTTTGATCATACTTTTGGTAATTGGGCGCTATTATGCAAAGGAAGTTTTAAAGCCTATTTCTGATATCACAAATCAGGTAAACAGAATAAGGGCAAAAAATCTTCACCTGCGATTGGCCAACGGACATAAAAAAGATGAATTAGGCGAACTATCTAGAACATTCAACAATATGTTGGATAGGCTCGAAACTTCTTTTGAAATGAAAAGCAGTTTTATACATAATGCCTCACATGAACTCAAGAATCCTTTAACGGCTATCATTGGTCAATCAGAGATTGCACTTAACAGTACTAGAACGAAACAAGAATATATTGTTACACTTCAAACCATTGAAAAAGAAGCTTTACGACTTAATGAGCTTATCAATGCTCTTCTTGAACTGGCCCATACCGAATCTGATTCAAAAGGTTTGATTATTGAACATATACGAGCTGATGAACTTATAACCGAATTAAAAACAAGTTTTGACACTTCCATTTCAAACAAAATAAATTGTGATTTTCAATTTTTGCCCAAAAATCCTGATAAGCTCATTTTTCAAGGAAACCACGACCTTATAAAGGTAGCTTTACTAAATATTTTAGACAATGCATTGAAATATTCAAAAAATGCAAAAGTTGACCTTAGTCTTAAGGCAAAGGAGAATTCAATTCTCATCTCTATAAAGGATAAAGGTATCGGCATACCCAAAGATGATGTTAAAAATATTTTTGAACCCTTTTACCGAGGCTCGAATGCAAGGGCTTATGAAGGGTTTGGTTTTGGACTTCCCCTATCCCATAAAATAATACATCTTCACGGTGGAGAGCTAAAAATTCATTCAGAAATAGGACAAGGAACACAAGTCTTAGTACAATTACCTAATGTTGATCAAGGGTTAACGATAGCTCGTTAAAATTTTAATCTCATTCCAATCTCATTCTTATCTTTTTTTAATGTCTCGAGATTACTATTGTAATCAAAATAAAATACGAGCATTATGAAAAAAATATTGATTCCTACAGACTTTAGCATCAAATCATTAAAATTAGCAGAATACGCTTTTAATCTATACCCTAAAGAAATAGTTAATCTTATACTGGTATATCCATATCGATTACCTGTTTGGGAGGGTGATCTTTACAGGTTCTCTTCGAAAGAAATTATAGCTGAACTTAATAGTGAGGAATTTTCTAAAGCAAAAAACAAACTTGTTAATAGATATTATATAAACATTAATTCAATTCTAATAGAGTTATTCATTGGGGTCAATTCATACGCTTTTAACAACTTTAGAGATGAACACCAAATACAAATTGCAGTAGTACCTCAAAAAGGAGATTTGGATTTTTCGCATAATTCTACATTTGACCCCTTGTATTTTATTTTAAAAAATGTGCCTAAAGTATATCAAATAAATCTTACAAAGGAAGAGGAAGATTGGGCTAAGCAGTATTAAATAAGGTTAATATGAGGTCATTTTTTTTCTCCTAAAAAAGGGTTTTCTTAACTTAGATGTAGTAGGTATTTTATCGAAATAGTAAAAATCTATTTTAAAAATTGAGTTGCAAAAAATCACAGCAAAATAGCTACAGATTAATCTTCCTGTATAACTCACATAAAATGACCGTAAAAAGTTATTAATAAACTTCATTTCAGCAATCATAAATTAAAAATGAGACTTACAATTATTTTTACATTATTCGCATTGGCAAAAGTCAAGGCGCAAGAATCAGGAAAACAAACCAAGGATAGTATTTATATACAAGAAATCGAAAAAAAGGAGCCCATTAAAAATTTTCATGCCGAACCCCTATATATTGATTTAATAAGAGATTTGGGCGCAAGAAAAGGTGAAAAAGAATGGAACGTTGGATTTGGTATTACCGATAGAAACGTATATGATGAATATGAAGCCTTAGTAGAATATGAATGGGCCCCTATAGATAGACTGGGTTTGGAAGTTGAGCTGCCTTTTTCCATTTATCCATCATCCCAAAACGGAAACGCACCTTCCAGCAACCTAAACAGTTTAAAACTTGCAGCACAATATTCTTTTTTTGTATCAGAAAAGCTTAATACTTCTATGGCCATTGGATATATCCATGAGTTTGAGATGACCGAGTTCGACAACTACGGAAAGAAAACACTATTTACAGGTAATGTCTATAATCCATTTTATATCGTTGCAAAGAGATGGGGGCAAAATTTTCATACATTACTATATACCGGACCTCAATTTATCCACCATTTTTCTAATGGTGTTATTGATACAAATTGGCAAATAAACTCCAATGTACATTATATGATAAGTGGTACCAGAAATTTCATTGGTATTGAGTTCAATAAAAATGTGAATGAGTTAGACTTTGATATGACGATAAGACCACAAATGCGAGTTGGAATAGCGAACGACTTATTGATCGGAATAGTGACAGGTATTCCGATAAGTAGAAAGAATGAAAGATTCAGTACATTTTTAAGATTAATTTATGAACCAGGACATAAAAAATAAAATTAAATACTTGCGAAGCGTATTGAAAACCTACCTTATGTTGCAGTTTCAATGAATAGTATAATAAAAATATACAAAAAAATTATAGCGATAAAATCAGTCTTATTTTTTAATTTTCGTCTGATTAAAGCAATATTTTTGGTAGTAATCTTGGTTCTTACAACTAATTGGCTAAATCAAAGACACTTATCAATGGTACTAAGCTCTTTAGACTCATCATATAAAGATCATGTAATTACTCAACACTATGTGTATAAACTGAATCATCTTTTCAACCTAAAACGATTACAGTTAAATACTAATACTACATTTTCTAATAATTTCGGGGAAAGTATAACAATTAAACAATTGTTAACCGACTTTAGAGCCACGACACTAACAACAAAGGAATCGCTACATTTTAATAATTTAGAAAAAAAATATATCAGGTTACTGGATCTAGAAGAATCCATTGCGGGTAAGACACATGAAACTGTAAAAAAAGTACATTCAGAAATGAACATTATCATTGATCTTATACTAGAAAATATAGATGCTCTGGCAAATATTAAGTTCAAAGATAATGCACAATTACAACTTCCAAGAATGAATCAAAAATTACTTAGTATAGATAAAGTACTCTTAAAAGTAGAAATCACTTTTTTGATTTTTATTGGAATCATTGTACAACTAATCATTTTTTACCCCAGGAAATCAAAATATTAATATTTGATTAGCTTTTTTTATTTTTGAATACAACTTTTTCATACTAAGAAATGGAAAGTTTTATTATATCATTTCGAATATTCTAATAGTTATATATTGTATATCATACTGTTAATTGAGTTAATACCGTATCAAAAAACAAAACTCTTCATATATCTTTAAAAGAATACTAACTTTTAAAACCTGTATAAGGTAAAAAAAATAAACCTTAATAGTATTGAAAAACTAAACAGAAAACAACAAATATCTATTAATGGAGGGTAGAAAACAATGTATTGATCCAAGGACTGGATTATGCTCTGACTATGGTCCTCATTGCGCAGAATTAATATGTATTTTTATCCTTGATTAATTCTTTATTTTTTGTAGAAATAAAAAGCTGATCTCTTATAAAAAAGATCAGCTTTCTTTTAAATTTTAAAAGCAGAAAAAAGAATAAACTTATAAATATGCTAATACGTTCTTTTCTATACGCTGCTCTATATAGGTAACATCTCCTTTTTCAAAAGGAATGCCTGTGATATTTTCATATAATTCAATATAACGTTCAGAAACCGAATGAATATATTCATCAGTCATTTCTGGTATCTGCTGACCTTCTTTACCTTGAAAACCATTACTAATCAACCATTGTCTTACAAACTCTTTTGATAATTGCTTTTGTGACTCTCCTTTTTGCTGTCTTTCTTCATATCCTTCGGCATAAAAATATCTAGAAGAATCCGGAGTATGTATTTCGTCTATCAAAACAATTTCTCCTTCTTTTGTTTTTCCAAATTCATATTTGGTATCCACCAAAATTAATCCACGCTCTGTTGCTATTTCTGATCCTCGTTGAAAAAGTTTGCGTGTGTATTCTTCAAGAATCACATAATCTTCTTCAGAAACTATTCCTTTTGATAGTATCTCTTCTCTAGAGATATCTTCATCATGTTCTCCATTATCTGCTTTGGTCGAAGGAGTAATAATTGGTTCTGGAAATTTATCATTCTCTTTCATTCCTTCGGGCATATCAACTCCACATAACATTCTTTTTCCGGCCTTATATTCGCGTGCAGCATGACCAGAAAGATATCCTCGAATCACCATTTCTACTTTAAAAGGTGAACAAAGATGACCAACAGCAACATTTGGGTCTGGAGTAGCAATTAGCCAGTTCGGCACCAAATCTTCAGTAGCCTTCATCATTTTGGTAGCAATCTGATTGAGTATTTGACCTTTGAAAGGAATACCTCTGGGCATTACCACATCAAATGCTGATAAGCGATCAGTAGCAATCATAACCAAAAGCTCATCATTTATACTATATACTTCTCTCACTTTTCCCTTATAAACAGACTTTTGATTTGGGAAATTATAGTTTGTATCTACTATTGTATTCATTAGTTAATTTCATGTTTTAAGTTTTAATCCTAATCGAATTAAAGCCTAAAATATTTATCCATTTCTATTTTCTATATCCTTATATGCAGCAATTACCTTTTTAACAAGTCTATGGCGAATCACATCTTTGTCATCAAGATAAATCATACCAATCCCTTGAATATTTTTTAGTACTAATAATGCCTCTTTAAGCCCAGAAGTTACTCTTCTTGGCAGATCTATCTGCCCAGGATCTCCTGTGATAATAAATTTAGCATTCTTACCCATACGGGTTAAGAACATTTTCATCTGAGCATGTGTTGTATTTTGTGCTTCATCAAGAATAACAAAAGCATTATCTAAGGTTCTTCCTCTCATAAATGCCATTGGTGCAATCTGAATGACTCCTTTTTCTATAAAGCTATCTAACTTTTCACTAGGAATCATATCCCTTAACGCATCATATAGTGGTTGCATATAAGGATCTAGTTTTTCTTTTAGATCTCCTGGTAAAAAACCCAGGTTTTCTCCTGCTTCTACAGCAGGGCGAGTAAGTATAATTCGTTTTACTTGCTTTTCTTTTAATGCTTTAACTGCCAACGCAACACCTGTATATGTTTTTCCAGTACCTGCAGGTCCTATGGCAAAAACCATATCATTTTTATTAGATGATTCAACAAGTTTACGTTGATTAGCTGTTTGTGCTTTGATTAACTTTCCTCCAACTCCGTGCAATAACGTTTCTCCACTATTTGCAGATGTCTCATAATCAGCTTTACTATCACTGGTCAATATCCGTTCAATTACATTTTCATCTAATTTATTATATTTTCCAAAATGTTCCAGTAGCATGTTAAGACGTAAATCAAACTCTTCGAGTAAATCCTCATCTCCATATACTTTCATTTTACTACCTCTCGCAACAATTTTTAACTTAGGGAAGTATTTTTTTAATAACTGAATATTGCTATTCTGAAGTCCGAAAAACTCTCTCGGATTAATTTCTGTAAGTTCAATTATAAGTTCGTTCAAAAGCTATGTGGATTTTAGTATGATTTTTTTTTAGGATTGACTAAGTTTGCTAAAGTTGTTTAAGTTTTGTCGGGAAAGCAAAATAAAAAATTAAAACGAAGCAAAATGCTTAAAGTATCACAATCAATGAAGTGATCAAAAAGCAGTAAATACGATGGTTTTATCATCATTTTGTAGTCCAAAGAAAAACTTTGAGTAACTTCATAACAAATTTACATATTTTTAAACGCTTACAGCCAAAAGATATTAACAATTCTTGTACATGCCAATTATCACCTTAACTACAGATTTCGGAATCAAAGATCATTTTGTGTCTGCTGTAAAAGGTGCTATTTATACAGAATTGCCGGAAGCCAGAGTTGTTGATATATCTCATGAAATCTCTCCATTTCATATCACAGAAGCTGCATATATAATACAGAACGCTTATAAAAGCTTTCCAAAAGGTAGTATACATATTGTTGGAATAGATAGCGAGCTTAATCCCGAAAATAAACATATTGCAGTAAAATTAGATGATCATTATTTTATATGTGCTAATAACGGACTCGTTTGTTTGATTACATCAGAGTTTAATCCTGAAAAAGTGGTAGAGATAAATATTCATGATGCTATTGCTTCAAATTTCCCTGTATTAGATGTTTTTGTAAACGTAGCTTGCCACATTGCCCGAGGAGGTACACTTGAAGTTATTGGAAAAACAATAACTGAAATTAAAACCATCAAAGGAATGACCCCTATTGTAAATGTTGGAGGTACTCAAATTGTTGGAAGTATTATTTATATTGACAATTATGGAAATCTGGTAACCAATATTACCCGAAAACTATTTGAAGAAATAGGTAAAGGAAGGAAGTTTAAAATTACTGCTCGTACAGCTGTATTTGAAAATGTATATGAACGATACAGTGATGCTATCAATTTTGATATCGAAAAAGGCAAACGCGAAGAAGATGGTAAAAAACTAGCTGTCTTTAATTCTTCTGGATATTTAGAATTAGCAATTTATAAGAGTAATCCTAAAACCGTTGGTGGGGCTTCTAGTCTATTTGGATTATACTATAGGGATACAGTCAGTATTAGTTTTGAATGACTCTAATCTAAAAAAACATGAATCGTAGTACTAGTATTCTATGTCACTACTTTTGAAACTTAAAAAATGATAATACGAATTGTAAAAATGGGATTTATCCCCGATCAAATTGATGCTTTTTTAGAAGTCTTTGAGCAAAACAAGGATAAAATTCGAAATTTTGAAGGTTGCAGTCACTTAAAACTGCTACAAGATATTACGAATTCTAATCAATTTTTCACGTATAGTCATTGGGAATCTGAAGAACATCTCAATAACTATAGAAACTCTGCGTTATTCAATGGAGTTTGGAAAAACACCAAAAATAAATTCAATCAAAGACCTGAAGCTTGGAGTGTCGTAGATGCATAATTTTTTAGATTGCAAATAGTACTCCTAAATTGTTTAAAGACTAGAAATTAAAAAAATATGTTTGCATTAATACGTAAAGAAATTAATACTTTTTTTTCCTCTGCAGTAGGATATCTTGTTATTGCTATATTTTTGACGCTTAATGGCCTTTTCTTATGGGTATTCAAAGGACAGTTCAATATCCTTGACAGTGGATTTGCAAATCTATCTCCTTTTTTTCAAATTGCTCCATGGGTACTGCTATTCTTAATTCCGGCTGTGACAATGAGAAGTTTTGCCGAGGAGAAAAAACAAGGTACTCTTGAAGTATTATTTACCAAACCCATACAAAAATGGCATTTGGTAGTTGGGAAATATTTGGGAAGCCTCTCTTTAATCCTTATTGCTATTATTCCTACATTATTATATATTCTTACTATATATCAACTCGGAAAACCCATTGGTAATCTTGACATAGGTAGTACATTGGGATCATACATCGCTTTGCTTCTGCTAGGTTCGTCATATACTGCAATTGGGATATTTTCTTCTTCAATTACCAACAATCAAATCGTTTCTTTTTTAGTCGGTTTATTTCTATGTTTTGTTTTCTATTTCGGATTTAGTGGATTAGCAAATTACACATTATTTGGATCTCCCAATATAACCTTAGGGCAATTTGGAATGCAATTACATTATGAACGTATGAGTGAAGGTATTCTTGATACAAGAGATGTCTTCTATTTCTTAAGTTGTATATTGATATTTATTGCACTTACTATTGTAGTTCTAAAAAAAAGCTCTTTAAAACAAAAAATTAAACCTGCAAGTATTACATTGATATTTGCTGTTGTATTAAGTATAATAGGAAATACATTCTATAAGCGTTTTGATCTTACTCAAGATCAGCGTTTCACTCTTTCTGAAGCTACAAAAAACATAATAGAAGAAGCAGATGTTCCTATATTGATAGAAGTCTTATTAGAGGGCGATTTCCCTTCAGAATTTAGGCGTTTACAATTAGAAACAAAACAATTATTAGAAGAGTTTAACGTTTTAAATCCCAATATACAATACATTTTCACGAACCCCCTTGAAGAAGAAGAATTACGTTCTCAAACTATTGTAGAATTGCAAAGATTTGGGTTAACTCCTATGGAAGTTAGCGTACAGGAGAGCGGAAAGACTGAAATTGAAACTGTGGTTCCCTGGGCACTTATAAGCCTTAAAGATCAAAGTGTAAAAATTCCTTTGATCAAAAATACGATTGGAGCAACCACCGAAGAACGAGTAAACAGTTCAATACAACAATTAGAATATGCATTTATAGATGGGCTAACTAAACTACTTCACCCAAAAAAGTATAAAATAGCGGTATTAAAAGGTAATGGTCAGTTACCAGATATCAAAATTGCAGATTTTATTAAAACCTTACAGAATTATTATTTTGTCGGTGCATTTACTCTGGATTCGGTTGCGGGAAGTCCTGAAAAAACATTAGAAGACTTGCAAAAATTTGATATGATTATCAATGCCAAACCTACTATAGCTTTTTCTGAGAAAGAAAAATATGTATTAGATCAATTTATTATGAATGGTGGTAAGTCATTATGGCTTGCAGAATCTGTCACTATGGAAATTGATAGCCTGATGAATCCAGAGGGATCATCTGTAGCAATTATGCAAGATTTACGATTAGGAGATGCCTTATTCTCATATGGTGTAAGAATAAATCCTGTTCTGGTAAATGATTTATATTCTGCTCCATTGGTACTAGCATCAGGACAAGGAAATGAAACCCAATTTACACCCTATCCCTGGTTTTATGGATCATTAACCAAAAGCACTAGTAATCATCCTATTGTAAAAAACATAGAATCTGTAAAATTTGACTTTTCTAATCAATTAGATACCTTGAAAAACAATATTAAGAAAACTATACTACTTACAAGTTCTGATAAATCAAAAACTGAAGGTGTCCCAAAAGAAATCAGATTAGAAAATATTATAAGAAAAAAACCAGATATCACAAGTTATACAGAAGGACCTCAAAATCTCGCTGTACTTTTAGAAGGAAGTTTTAAATCTGTATATAAAAGCAGGATAAAACCTTATAAAATAGCATCTCATGTAGATGATAGTAAACCTACAAAGATGGTGGTGGTCGCTGATGGAGACATTATTAAAAATCAAGTGCGTAAAGGGCAGCCCTTGCCTCTCGGATTTGATCCTGCTATGAATTTGAACTATGGTAATAAAGAATTTCTTTTAAATACAGTAAATTATCTATTAGACGATTCTGGTCTCGTTGAAATTAGAAGTAAAGAAATAAGAATTTCATTTTTGGATATCGAAAAAGTAATTAAAAACAAGACCAAATGGCAAGTGATTAATATGATAGTCCCATTAGGTATTCTTGCTTTATTTGGGGTATTATTTGCATTTATTAGAAAGAAAAAGTATCAAAAAAGTGTTTAAAATTCTATTGTCTATATTTGATAAAGAAAAGTATTAAACCTTAAATCTATCGATCCTGAAATCTTAAATATTGTACTTAAAACGGAAAACCTATCCATTGGATATCGAACCAAAAAAGAACTTAATGTAGTTGCAGCTGATATCAACTTGAAGTTACATGAAGGAGAGCTTATAGGATTGGTAGGCGCTAATGGGATTGGAAAATCCACTTTACTTCGTACTTTATCTCATGTACAGCCTCCTCTACATGGTAAAGTATTGTTATCTGACAAGGATCTGTCATCATATAAATCTATAGAACTGGCTTCTCAATTAAGTATTGTACTTACAGAACAAATTGCTTCAAAAAACCTTACGGTACAAGAATTAGTGGCATTGGGCAGGCAACCTTATACCAATTGGGTTGGTAAAATGGCCGATGAAGATATAGAAAAAATACGTAAAGCGATAGAGGTTACACATATCAATGATTTGATAGAAAAGAGATGTTTTGAGCTAAGCGATGGTCAATTACAAAAAGTACTTATTGCTCGGGCAATAGCACAAGACACTCCTTTTATCATGTTAGATGAACCCACTACTCATCTAGATATTTATCATAAGGCATATATTCTGAAATTATTAAAACGCCTTGCTTTCGAAACCAAAAAGACAATTCTTTTCTCGACACATGAGATTGACTTTGCTATACAGTTATGTGATAAAATGATTGTAATGAATCAAGATGGTTTTGAATTTGGAAGACCCAAAGAACTAGTTCAAGCAAGAGCATTTTCTGGTCTATTTCCAGAAGACTTAATCATTTTTGACACCAAATCAGGAAGATATAAGGTCAGGAATTAATAACTTCAATTTTTATAGTATGAATATCGAAGAATATAGGGGGCATTGTATTTCTAAAAAAGGAGTAACCGAATCATTTCCATTTGGGAAATTACCTGATGTATTAGTCTTTAAAGTACTCGGGAAAATGTTTACTGCTACTGACATATCTAATTTTGAAGCTATCAGTGTAAAATGTAACCCAGAAGATGTTGAACACCTTAGAGAAACGTATATGGCTGTACAACCACCTGCATATATGAACAAAAAACACTGGAATAAAATTATGATGGATCATACCGTACCAGACTCATTAATTAAAAAATGGATAGATGACTCTTATGATTTGGTAGTCAAAAATCTATCTATTCTAGAACGCCATAAGCTGAATGAATCATAACAAAAAGAAGAAAAACTTACCTTTACTTCCATCATTATTTTGATTCCTTATCTTTATCTTTGGGTAAACAAAAAATTACATGTCAGAATACACACCGATCATTATTGCCATTGGGGTAATTATCATATCAATTATCACAGGTTTTTTTATTGGTAAATATGTTGCTTCGTTAAAAAACAGAAGTGAAAAAAGTACAGTTAGCGAAAGAGCAAACCAATTGCAATTTCAGCTAGAGGAATATAAAAAAACGTCAGAAAATCAACTTTCAGAAATCGGTAAGGAAAGAGAAGAAATTCGTAGAGAAAAAGATTTCCTGAATACAGAGCTTACTCGTCGTAATGCTGAATTTGAAAATCTTCAACTTAAAAATCAAGAACAAAAAGACGAAGTAGAAAAATTACAGGAGAAATTCACTAAAGAATTTGAAAACCTTGCTAATAAGATTCTTGACGAAAAGTCAAATAAATTTACAGAACAGAATAAAGAGAATATTAAAAATATCCTTACTCCTTTACAGGAGAAGATCAATACATTTGAGAAGAAAGTAGAACAAACTCACAAGGAGAGTATAGATTACCACGCAGCTTTACGACAACAGATTCTTGGACTTAAAGATCTTAATGAACAAATGAGTAAAGAGGCTACCAACTTAACCAAAGCACTCAAAGGAGATAATAAAATGCAAGGAAATTGGGGTGAATTGGTACTAGAACGAGTTTTAGAAAAATCCGGACTTGAGAAAGATCGAGAATATTTTGTTCAACAAAGCTTTACCAAAGAAAATGGAGAGCGAGTTTTACCCGATGTAGTTATTTATTTACCCGATAATAAAAAAATGGTTATCGATTCTAAAGTAACTCTTACGGCTTACGAACGGTTTGTAAATGAAGATAATGATGACCTAAAAGCGAATTATCTAAAAGAACATATCAATGCCCTTAAGCGTCACGTAGATCAGCTTTCAGAAAAAAACTACCAAGATTTATATGACATAGAGTCTCCTGATTTTGTTTTACTTTTTGTACCTATAGAGCCTGCTTTTGCTATTGCCATTAACGAAGACAATAAATTATATAATCAAGCTTTTGAAAAAAATATTGTGATTGTTACTCCTTCTACATTGCTAGCTACATTGCGTACTATCGATACCATGTGGAACAATGAAAAACAACAACGTAATGCCATTGAGATCGCCCGACAAGCAGGAGCATTATATGATAAGTTCGAAGGGTTGGTAAAAGACCTTACCGGAGTTGGAAAGAAGATAGACGATGCTAAGAAGGATTACTCTGCTGCAATGAATAAACTCGTAGACGGTCGAGGAAATCTAATCACAAGCGTAGAGAAGCTTAAAAAAATGGGGGCTAAAGCCAAAAAATCTTTGCCAGAAGCAATTATTAAAAGAGCAACTGAAGAAAACGATAACTAAAAAATGAATACATGGAGTCGGATATTATAAAGGTTGTAACAAACATTTTCATAAGTTTTTTGACCTCTTTACCTCAAATAATCATAGTGATACTATGTTTATATTATCTATATAAAGTAACATCAAAAACAGAAGGTATTCTATTGGCTGCAGGAAGTATAATATCATTATTATGCAGTGTTTCAATTTTTATGGCAAGCTCTTATATAAGCCATTTTGAACAAATAGATTCTTATGAAACGTTAGTATATATATCACATGGGCTTTCCTTTTTTGGATCCATCCTTTTTGCAATTGGCTTTTTTCTGTTAATTAGAAAAACTATTAAAAATAAATCACTATTATCAAAAAACTAAAATTATGATAGAATCAAATTTTTCTGAAATTTTACTTAGGTTCACTGGAGCTATATTTTATATTTTCCCTATTATACTTTTTATTATTCTTGCTATATATTATAATAGTAAAGTGGGATCTACAAAAGAAGGAGTTCTGATACTAGTAGGCAATATCCTTATTCTAATTGTAGCGATTCTCCATCAATTTTTATACACATTCGTGGATTTGTGGGGCTTTGATATATATGCCATTATCAATGCAGGAGTAAATGGTATTTCTTTTATTGGATCTATATTATTTCTGATAGGTTTATACATGATGATCCAAAAACTTATTAAAGCAAAACAATAACTCAAATAGTAATTTTATGAGGTCAATACTTATAAAAAGCTTTTTCTTATTATTTCTTTTTGGGAGTAATTTTCAGAGTATCACTGCGCAACAAATGTATTTCCCGGAGCGCGGAAATTGGCAAGAAAAAAGTCCTTCTGATTTCAAAATTAATAATCAAAAACTTCAGGAAGCTGTGCAGTATGCTAAGGATAATGAGTATTCTGGTTCAAAAGACCTTCGTGAAGCAATTGTAAAAGGTTTTCGGCGTGAGCCTTATCACAAAATCCTTGGTCCAACAAAAAAAAGAGGAGGTCCCGCAGGATTAGTTATTAAAGATGGATATATTATATCCAAATGGGGTGATGTTGAGAGAGTAGATATGACATTTAGTGTCACCAAAAGTTATTTATCTACTATGGCTGGTTTAGCGTTAGATCATAAGCTAATTCCTTCTGTAGATGATTTTACATATAAACATATTTGGGATCACACTTTTGATGGTAACCATAACAAGAAAATTACCTGGAGACATCTACTCACACAGTCTTCAGATTGGTCTGGGCAATTATGGGGAGGATATGATTGGGCTGATCGTCCTCCAAGAGACGGTGGTATAGATGAGTGGAAATATAGAAAACTTAATGACCCAGGAACAGTTTTTGAATATAATGATGTTCGAGTTAATTTGCTGGCTTACTCTTTACTTAATGTTTGGCGAACACCTTTACCACAAGTACTTAAAGAAAATATTATGGATCCTATTGGTGCCTCTACTACCTGGAGATGGTATGGGTATGACAATTCATGGGTAACCATTGACGGACTAAAAATGCAATCTGTAAGCGGTGGAGGTCACTCTGGTGGAGGATTATTTATAAATACTTTGGATCATGCTAGATTTGGGCTTTTATTTTTGAATAATGGTCAATGGAACGGCAAAGAATTAATATCAAAACAATGGATAGATGAGGCGATTCAGCCCTCAAAAGCAAATCCGAATTATGGATTTATGTGGTGGCTAAATCAAAAGGGGGCCAGGCATTGGGAAGGATTACCAGAACATTTGTATTATGCCGCTGGTTTTGGAGGTAATTTTATCGTTATTGATAAAAAACAAAATCTGGTTATAGTCACAAGATGGTTAGAGCCAAGTCAAATTGATGAATTTGTAACTAAAATTTATAATGCATTGTGAAAATGGATCAAGAATTTTCTGGAATATTAACGTTAATTAGAGGAGGTATTATTATTTTCCCTCAACTGTTTATCTTAATAATTTCTATTTACTACCTCATAAAATCTGGTTCTATAGATGCAATTTTAATGAGTATTGGAAGTATTATAAATTTAATATGTTCAACTCTTTTTGCTATTGACTTGTATGCATATTTAGGAGATTATGGTTCTTCTGCCGATATGTTATATTATGCTATAGATATATTTTTGTGTATTGGATTTATAATATTTGGAATAGGGTTAATTAGTTTAATTAACAAAAAAATGAAAAAATGAAAAAGGCACTTGCAGTAATTATCATCATAATTATAACTCTCTTTGCAGGATGGTATGCCTTTATATATTATGCTTCATACAGTGAAGGAACTCGAAGTGGTGAACTTATTAAGTTTAGTAATAAAGGAATAGTTTTTAAAACTTGGGAAGGAGAAATTAGTCAAGGTATCTCTGGTGCTCAAATATTTAGTTTTTCTGTTGAAGATAAAAAAGTAATAGAAAAACTTGAAAAATTTCAAGGTAGGTATGTAAAACTAAAGTATAAAGAGCGCTTTGCTAAAGTATCTTGGCTTGGAGACACAAAGTATTTTGTCATAGAGGTCGAAGAAGAAGAATCACCCCATTTTAGAAATAAGTAAAAAGCAATGACATAAGGCCTGAAAAGTTTATAGATTATTAGCGACAATATTTATAAAACATATAGCTATACACAACATGAAAAAATATAAAACCAATATAGAATCCAGAGTAGTCATTTCTGAATTGATGCTTCCCTCCCATTCTAATTTTAGCGGAAAAATACATGGAGGGTATATTTTATCCCTAATGGATCAAATCGCTTTTGCTTGTGCCTCTAAACATTCAGAAACCTATTGTGTTACGGCGAGTGTAGACAAAGTAGATTTCTTAAAACCAATTGAAGTTGGTGAACTCGTTACTTTAAAAGCATCTGTAAATCATGTAGGAAACACATCAATGGTTGTTGGTGTTCGGGTAGAATCAGAAAACATACAAACTGGAAAAATGAAACATTGTAATTCTAGTTATTTTACGATGGTAGCCAAAAATGATACAGGAAAAAGTGTTCCAATTCCCGGTCTAATTTTAGAAAACAAGACCGCTATACGCCGTTTTGTAAGAAGTATTATACGCAAAGAAGATGCTACTATTAGACGTAATCGTTTTAAAGCTTCAGAGTTTGAACTAGAATCTCATATAGAAGTACTTAAAGAATATAATGTAAAAATTAATTTATAATTAAACGGTGATCATTACGTTATATGTACTAATTATCAAAAACTTTGTATATTTCCTATCAAAAAACCCCATGCTATGAAAAATATCTCTAAGAAGTTTCTTCTACTGTTAACTGTTATCTTTTGTTTTAACTGCAGTAGTAGTGATGATACTGAGCCTATGCCTGATGGAGGTCCAGACACAAATCCTAATCCAAACAAAATAACAACATATGATGCCGATGTAAAAGCCATCATAGATGGACAATGTCTACGTTGTCATACTATTCCATTGGCAGAAGGAGCTACTTTTCCTATGCGTAATTTTCAGGAAACTATAGATGGTGTAAATAGAGATCTTGTCCTTTTTGTTCAATCTTCTGGCGCTAATGTAATGCCACCAAGTGGAAGACTACCTCAAGCAACTATTGATATTATTTTAGATTGGGAAGCCGATGGTTTTTTAGAAAATTAAGATTGCTTATAAATCAAAAACTCTACTTAAATTAAAGCCAAAGAAAAAGTCTCCATCACCCCAGTCTCCAGAAGCCTGGCCTAAGAATCCATTTTCAAACATAGGCTGTGCATTGGTAAAATGAAGTTGAAATACATGTCCTCCTGTTTCGATATCAAACCCTATGGATAGTGGATTCTTGAATGTAGATGTTGTACTTCTGTTTAGGTGTACTCCATAATCTATATTTAGACTGAAGCGTTTGGTTAATTTATATCTCCCACCCATACCTACAAGAAACTGAGAATTATCTTGATCATCAAATCTAACATAATTTTCATGTAAATACGATGGCGCTAGTTCTAATGATAGATTTTTAGTTATTTTCTTAGAAACTAAAATCTGGGAAGTATAAGACACTCTATTATTAAACTCCAAATTTGGTAATAGATCCTCTTCTAAAGCTGTATTTATCGTAACAAGGTTGTATCCAACTATCGTAAACGGAAATCCATTTTTCTTCTGTCTTATCAACCTGTATTTAATATGTCCTCCATAAGTTTTTTGGAAAGAACTTCTGGCAATACCTACATTAATTGCGTCAGTAACTCCATAAATAAACTTTAGTTGCGTTACCGCTTGATCCAACCCAAAAAAGTCATCTATACCATTCTCTACACTTCCAAATCTATGCGCTACAATAAAAAACAGATTTCTTTTATTGACTAACTTGGTCGTTTCAAAATTTACAATTTTTAATCCTTTAAAAGCAGCCTCAACATAATTATCTTCTTGCACATCAGATTCTAATTCATCAAGTAAATCATCTTGAGCAAATAACATACAAGGCATTGCTAATAAAAGTATTAAAACTTTTTTCATAAGAGAGGTTTTATAAATTAGTATAACAAAAACTATTCTAGTATTGAAGTTTGATCCAATTTTATGACTTCTAAGAGCTCATCATACCCTATACATCTACCCTTAATCTTTAGAGGCATCCCAAGAGTATACTTTGATTGATCTACATTGGTATCAAATGAACTATATACTGCTTCATTGAGCATTATAGAATTCTCTTCGATTTCTGTAAGTTCTCCTTCTACAATAATAGTCTTATTTAAATATTTTTCGGAGGAAATGTCTTGATTTTTTGAAAATTCTATTGCTATATCTGTAGCATTTACAGTAAAATTGGCCTCTTCGCTTTGTATATCTCTATGAGATTGGTATATATATTTATATCCTATAAAACCTGCTAAAGCAATAACTAATATGGCTATCAATAGTTTTTTCATGGTAATCTTTTTATAATTAACCTGTATTAAAAATATAAAAATTATCTGTTTATTTAGATTTAATTTTGGATATCTGCAAATTTTGATATAATTTCTAACTCTCTAACGTCACTTAATCTAAGCATGAGAATATCAATCCTGAAGTTTATAATTATTGGTTTTATATTAATTACTATTAGTTGCGAAAACGATAGTGAAAGTGATTTAATCGATGTTACTCCTGTAAATTTAGTCACATATGATGACAATGTAAAAAATATAATAGATAGTAATTGTATTCTTTGCCATAATGATCCTCCAATAAACTTTGCTCCAATGCCATTACTAACCTTTGAACAGGTAAAAGAAGCTGCAGAAAATAGAAATCTAATTGGTAGGGTATCCTCAGAAGATATTAACTTTTTAATGCCTTCTGGAGGACCAAGATTACCACAATCTACTATAGATATCATCATTCAATGGAGAGATGATGGTTTACTCGAACAATAATTAATAAAACATATAACTGATAATGAAAAATTTAATCATTTTTATCCTATTATTGACCACTTCATTTGTTGTTAGTCAAGAAAAGTACATTACCAAGAAAGGAATTATTAAGTTTGAAGCATCAGTACCTTCATTTGAAGAAGTTAAAGCAAAAAATAGTACTGTTACTGCTATTTTAAATGCAGACAATGGTGAGTTTGCTGCCTTAGCATTGATGAAAGGTTTCAGATTTAAAAATGCACTAATGGAAGAGCATTTTAATGAAAATTATGTTGAGTCTGATGATTATCCAAAAGCTACATTTAAAGGTAAACTGATCGATTTTGATAAAAACAACCTAAAAGAGGAATACTCAATTAAAGGGATATTAACGCTACATGGAAAATCAAAAGATTTATCTGTAACAGGCAAATTAAGTAAAAAAGACAATACAATTTTGATATCTTCTTCTTTTAAAACCAAACCAGAAGATTTTAACATCAAAATCCCTGGTATTGTAAGTAAAAAGATTGCTAAAGATATTTTAGTCTCGCTAAATTTTGATTTACAGAAAAAATAACTATTGTCAAATAAATAGGTAACACCTATGATTTAATTGATTTATACTATAATCATTTCACTATTTCTTATTTATAAAAATCATAAATTTAATTAGACAAAATTCACAAACTCAATGAACTCAGTTAAAGCGCTGTTATACTTTTCCTTGTTTAAGTATCCCCTTTCTGCTGAGGAAGTTTATTTGTTTTCTGCAGCTCATAGTCAAGACGAAGTAAATAATGAATTAAAATACCTCGAACAAAAAGGCGTAATTTTTAGTGATAAAAATTTTTATTGTATTGATAATCATACAAAAACTATTTCCCGAAGAATAGCAGGAAATAATATGGCAAAAGCTGTTATGGATAAGGCTATAAAAAAAGGGGTGTTTATTTCAAAATTTCCTTTTATTAAAGCAGTGGGGATTTCTGGTTCCTTATCCAAGAATTACCACGATAAAAACAGTGATGTTGACTTTTTTGTAATTACGACCTCAAAAAAACTATGGATTGCGCGAACACTTTTGATGCTATATAAAAAAATATTTTTACTAAATTCAAGAAAATTCTTTTGTGTAAACTATTTTATTGCAGAAGACTCTTTAGAAATAACAGAAAAAAACATATTTACTGCGACCGAATTGTTAACCTTGATACCAGTATCTGGTGATTTTGAATTGTTTTATAGTAAGAATCAATGGGTATCAACCTTTTTACCGAATATGGAAATAGGGAAATCTCCTTTTTATGAAAACAGTAAAAAAAACTGGTTGGCTAAAATGATCGAGTCTATTTTAAATACAAGAATTGGTGATCTATTAGACAACATTTTTTTAAAATTAACTGTAAAAAAATGGAACTTAAAATTTAACACTTTAAATAAAGAAGATTTTGAGATTGCAATGAAATCAACAAGTGGAGTATCTAAACATCATCCTCAAAACTTTCAAAAAAGAGTTATCGCCAGACTCAATCAAAAATATAAGGAATTTTATACTAGATATAATATTGAATTAGAAGAAGAACATGCTTGATATTTTGTTTTCACATTCGTACTATTATCCTTTGGATCAAAAACAATGGAAAAATAAGACTCCTTATCCTCCATTGGGCACTATATATGCTGCTGCATTAATGAGGCAGAACGGTTTTAACGTTGATTTATTCGATACTAATTTAAGAGATAATCCTTATGATATAGAAAAGGAGATTTCTGAAAAAAAACCCAAGTATCTTGTCTTATATGATGATGGTTTTAATTATTTAACCAAAATGTGTTTGACAACAATGCGTCAAGCTGCATTCGAAATGATACGGATTGGGAAAAGTCATGGATGCATTGTAATCATTAACAGCTCTGATGCTACAGATCATTATACCAAATACCTATTTAATGGAGCAGATTATATCATTCAGGGAGAAGGAGAAGCTACCCTTTTGGAACTAGTAAAATCCATACAACTTGATCAATCTACCAACAATATTAAAGGTATTGTATATGCCAAGGATGAAGGAGAAGAAACTATCACAAACCCAAAGCGACAAGTACTAAAGGATTTAGACGAATTACCACTACCTGCCTGGGATTTAGTTGACATTAATGCATACAAAAACATCTGGAACTCTGGCGGTAAAGAATTTACTCTTAATCTTGCTACAACCAGAGGTTGCCCTTTTAAATGTAACTGGTGTGCAAAACCTATTTATGGGAATCGGTACAATTCTCATTCACCCGAATATATTGTAAAGCATATTCAATTTTTACAAAAACACTATAATGTATATCGTTTTTGGATGTGTGATGACATTTTTGGACTTAAACCTGGTTGGGTACAGGATTTTAATCGCGAATTAAAAAAAACAAATACAAGCTTGCGTTATTATATTCAAAGTAGAGTTGATCTTTTATTAAAAGAAGACACTATTGATGCTCTTGCCGAATCTGGTTTACAAGAGGTTTGGGTAGGTGCTGAGAGTGGTTCTCAATCTATATTAGACGCTATGGATAAAGGAACTACTGTAGAACAGATTTACACGGCAACCAAATTACTAAAAGATAAAAATGTTAGAGTAGCATTCTTTATTCAATTTGGTTATCTCGGAGAAACAAAAGATGATATTTCTAAGACAATAAAAATGATTAAAGAGCTTCTTCCTGATGATCTTGGAGTATCGGTATCATATCCATTACCTGGAACCAAATTTTATGATAAAGTAAAAGATGATCTTCAATTAAAAGCTAATTGGACAGATTCTGATGATTTAGCCATGATGTTTAGTGGTACATATAATTCTAAATATTATAAAAAATTACATCGTTATGTCCATAAAGAATATCGAAAAAGTCAGGGAATTCAATTCATCAAAAAAATTGTAAAAAGCCCTAATAAATTATCCTCAAAAGCTCTAAAAAGGATCACCTATTTGGTGTATTATTTCCCAAGTGCATTTTTAGATTTTCAAATTTTAAAAAGAATGGAACATTTAAATGAATGAAGCTTTTGATATAGCGGCCATAGCCTATGATGATGTCTTTACACATAGCCATATAGGTAAATACCAAAGAGAATTAGTCTATTATTCATTAGCTAAGACTCTTTCTACGCATAAAAATCTTAATATATTAGAAATCAATTGTGGTACCGGTCATGATGCGATATGGTTAGCCAACAAAGGACATCGTATATTAGCGACAGATATTTCTTCGCAAATGATAACCATTGCCAAAACCAAACTTAGTTCTAACCAAAACCAATTAGAATTTAGACAACTTGATATTAATGCTTTGAATGAAACCCATTTTGATGATTCGTTTGACCTCATATTTTCTAATTTTGGAGGATTAAACTGTCTTTCCCCTATACAACTCCATACTTTTTTTAATTCAGCTTCTAAAATATTAAAGCCTGAAGGTAAAATTATTGGAGTAATAATGCCCAAAAATTGTCTTTTTGAAAATATATACTTTATATTAAAAAGGAATTTCAAAAATGTTTTTAGACGAAATACCAAAAATTCTATTGCTGTAAATGTTGATGGAAACTTAGTGAAGACTTGGTACTATAACCCGAAAAACATAAGAAAGTTTTCTAAAAATAACTTTCGCGTTAACAAAGTAAGGCCTATTGGTTTTTTTATTCCCCCATCTTATTTAGAGCCTTTTTTCAAAAAAAAATTGGGGTTGTTGAGACTATTAAATCGTTCAGATCGTATTGTTAAACATTTTTCTTTTTTATCAAAATATAGTGATCACTATCTAATCTCATTACAATCCAAATGAGCATTATTCTGACCCATGCATATTACCTTAGCTCAGATCCGAAAGAACATCGGATTATGAAACCTTATCCTCCTTTAGGTCAACTCTATCTCTCTGGATATTTACAAGAACACAATATAGAAAATTATGTTTTTGACACTACTTTTAGCTCGTTAGAGGACCAATTACATTTTATTGCTTCTAAGAAACCTGATGTCATTGCCATTTATGCAAATTTAATGACTAAAGTTGATGTTATTAAACTCATCTACATTTTGAAAAATGAAGCTAAATATGGTTTTCCAAAAATTGTATTAGGTGGGCCAGATGTCACCTATAATTGTGAGAATTATCTAAAAGCAGGTGCACAATACTTGGTTCTGGGTGAAGGTGAAGAAACCTTACTTGAACTATATCACGCCATTATAAATAAAACAGATATACATCAAATTTCTGGAATAGCCTATTTGGATAAAGGTGATGTTATAAAGACATCTGCTCGTATCAAAATGAAAGACCTCTCTGCTCTCCCCTTACCCAACCGTAGTGCTATAAACATGCAACAATACCTTGATACCTGGAAAAATAACCATGGTAAGAGTTCTATGACGGTAAGCACACAAAGAGGGTGTCCGTATACCTGTAAATGGTGCAGTACAGCGGTGTATGGTCAAAGTTATCGAAGAAGACCAGCAAGCTTGGTTGCGCAAGAGTTGGTTATGCTAAAAAAACAATACAATCCAGACACAGTATGGTTTGTTGATGATGTATTTACAGTGAGTCATAAGTGGTTAAAAGAGTTTCATGATGAAGTAATCAAACAAGATGCAATTATACCTTTTGAATGTATTACTCGTGCAGAAAGATTAAACGATGATGTATTACAACAATTAAAAGAAGCTGGATGTTACCGTATATGGATTGGAGCAGAAAGTGGTTCGCAAAAAATTGTTGACGCTATGGATCGGCGTGTAAAAGTTGAGACAGTGCGAGAAGCAATCCAAAAAACGAATCAACTGGGTATAGAAACAGGAACATTCATAATGGTAGGGTATCCAGGTGAAGATGAAAAAGATATAGCAGAAACTATACATCATCTTAAAGTTGCAAATCCAACGCATTTTACAATTACCGTCGCGTACCCTATCAAAGGAACTTCATTATATACCGAAATAGAAAACGACATCACTATACAACCTGATTGGAATACTTCTACAGATAGAGATATTGATTTTAAACGTACTTATCATCGTAAATTTTATGATTTTGCCGTACGAAGGATTGTAAATGAGGTTAATTATTTTAAAAATCAACAAAACATTATAGAAAGATATAAATTAAAGTTTAAATCTGTTGCAGCTCTGGTATTAATGAAATATTATAAATTCAAGTAATATTATGATTAGATTCAACCGTTTTTTTATAGTCATTATAAGTCTTTTTATTCTTAATTGTTCTCCTAAAAAAGATTATCAGATTAACTTAAAATGGAACAAATCTTATTCTGATGATACTTTAAACAAAAACTTAATCGGTCTGCAATGGTGTTTATCCTATCTTGGATCTACAATTGCTAATGATTCTATAAGTCCAGGGTTAACTTATAATGATTCAATCATATCATTGAACATTAAAGAATTAGGTTTTAATAATCAAGCTTCAAACTTTCTAGCTTCTCTTTCCTATAAACTAAAACAATCAGAAGAGTATAAACATAATAATTCCATCGACTTAGGAAGGTTTATGGCTTATACAATTGGGAGTCCTTATCACTATTATAGAATAGTAGATGTGCCTCAAAAACTCTCTGATTATTATGAATTATATCAATTTGATAGTATAAAAGGGTATATCAATAATTCTAGTGTTTCTCATGTAGATCGGATTATTCAATATTCTAATTCCTCAAAAGAATTAGATCAGGCTTTTATTTCGTTTGAGATTGATTCTGTAACTAAGAAAATATTAGAATATGAAACTATGGAAATCATGTCTAATGGACAAATAAAATTTGGGATTTATGATATTAATGGGCGATTAAAAAAATCAGCCGATCCAAAGCATACCAAAGCTGGAAAACCTGCTAAATGTATGTGGTGCCATGAAGTAAACATACAGCCTTTATTTAATGATCAAGAAAATATTACTGGATATTTACCATATATTACTTTTAATGATTCTTTAGAAAAGTTTGATAAGAAATTAAAGCTTGTGCAAGATAGTTTATGGAAGAACAAAGCCTTGAAAGATAAAAAACAACATACACTCATGGAGATTTCATACATTTCTTTTATGGAACCTTCTCTAGAGCATTTATCTAATGAATGGGGTATTTCCAAACTAAAGTTGCAAAAAAAATTAAAATATTTAAAAACACACCGCCATCATGAATTTGATTTTCTGGGAGATCTGTATAACAGAAATGAAATAGATAAGATTGCACCTTGGAAAACTACAGAAATTCCTTCTAGTATTAGAGAAAAGTCTTATAAAAACCCTTAACTTCAACCGTTTTGGAGTATAAATATAAAACCAGATTAAAACAACTATGGTTACTTTTTTTAATATTGTAAAAAGAATTTATGCTGTAATCCCTAATAGTTATAAAAAACTATCCATACCATTTTTGGCACTATCATTACTGTTATTAGTATTAGATGTTTTTTCAATTTTTATTCTTATTCCGTTAATTATTTCTTTATTAGATCAACATAATGAAATTAAATTTTTAACAATACAATTATTTCAGGAAAACAAGTATCTAATGACAATCTGTATTGTTTTATTTTTTGTTCTTAAAAACTATGTTTCCATTTTAATAAATAAATATCAGGCCAGAGTGATTTATGATTTAGGTTCTGAATATTCATTGCGTCTATCAAAACATTATATTTTGGGTAATTACCAAGTCTTTAAAGAGCAAAAAAAGTCTTCTATAATTAAAGAAATCATTTTTGTCGCAAATGATTTTGTAGGAAATCTAATAGTATCTGTGAATACTATTTTTTCTGAATTTATTTTATTACTTATGATTACCTGTATAGGTTTCTATTTTTATTTTAGCATTACATTGGTTGTTATACTTTTTCTTGTTTCAATTGTAATCATTTCTAAATATTATAATAAAAAAACTATACAAAAAATTAACAATACCCGTTCTGAGGATTATGATAATAATATAAATAACCTTATGAATTTACTAAATGGTTATATGTCCATAAAATCTCCTGATTTATTACAACACTTTCTAGCCAAATTTAATAACTCAAATAAAAGATTAAATCATAATTATTCCATTTTGCACGCCAAAAGAATCAACAATAGCAAACAAACTGAAATAATTATGGTTCTTTTGCTTTGCAGCGTATTTACATATATTCATTTTTTTTCCTTTACTAAAGCTTATGCGATTTCTTTTTTATCTGTTTTTGGAGCTTTATTCTTTAAAGCCATCCCCTCTATTAACAGACTAAACATAGGGGTAACTAATCTTAATTCTCATTTATATGCATTAGATATTATAGAAAAAAAAGTAAACACAGCTACAGAAATCAATACCACAAACACCTCTATTACATTTAAGGAAAAAATTACTTTAAAAAATATTGGATTTTATTTCAAAGAAAATAAATCGATTTTAAATAATTTTAATCTTATCATTCCAAAAGGGGCTTTTATATCAATTATCGGAAAATCAGGAATAGGGAAAACAACACTACTAAATATTATTGCAAAATTGATTGATCCTACTGAAGGAAATATATACATTGATTCAATAGAAATAAATGACACTAATAAATATAACTATTTCAGTTTAATCACTTATTTGGTTCAAAAACCGTTTATTTATGAAGGAACCGTTTTGGATAACATCGTTTTAACGAAAAAAGATTACGATAAAAAATTACTTAATGAAATACTTATAGGATTGGAGATTGAGGAAATTATTCTAAACCTTCCAAATGGAATGGAAACTTTTATCGGTTCTGAAGCAAGAAATTTATCCGGAGGGCAATTGCAAAGAATCTGTATAGCAAGGGCATTACTTAATATCCCCAATATCTTGATATTGGATGAGGCTACCAATAATTTGGATAAAGTTTCAGAAGGTAAAATACTGCGTTTTATTCATCAATTTGCAAAAACACACACCATAACTACCATTTTGATATCCCATGATATTAGACACACAAAAGATTTATACAGTTTCATAGTTAATTTAGAAAAATCATGAAATTCAGCATTATTACAATTACTTATAATAGAGCTAATCTTATTATTGAAACCATAGAAAGTATACTAAAGCAAACTTATCAAAATTTTGAATTACTTATTATTGATGACGGCTCTACTGATCATACAGAAGATGTTATAACTTCTTATCAAAAAAAAAACAAAGATAAAATACAATATATAAAAAGTGAAAAAATAGGTATTCCCAGCAAACTGAGAAATATTGGATTACGACAAGCCAGTGGAGAGATTATTACTATTTTGGATTCTGATGATATATGGTTAGAAGAAAAACTTGAGCAAATGTATAACATTTTTGCACAACAGAAAGATGTTAAATTTGTAATTCACAATCTCCAACATTTTACCCAAATTGATAATTTAAAACCTCCTTTCTATAATTATAAAAACTCCTTCTATAAAGATGTTTTAAAGGAAATATTAATTTGTGAAATTTTAGCATTCCCCATATTTTCTATGAGAAGTTCTATTATGGATGAAATTGGCTTATTTGATGAAGATGTTATAGAAGGGCAACACGATTATTATTTAAAAGTAGCCACTAAATATAAAATATTTTACCTCAACAAGTCATTGACATTAATGAGGAGGCATGAAAATAATTACACAAAAAAATCAGATGTAATTCATTGTTTGGATGCAATTACATCATATGATAAGCTAAGAAAAAATAACCTATTAAATAAAAAACAATATCAATTAGCGTCTAATTTTATGAATTATAAAATTGCTGAATTTTATTTTCAGCAGAATGAAAAACAAAAAGGAATAAAATATTTGAATATTATTTCTAAGAACTCTTCCATTTTTAGCAAATGGTATTTAAAATCTAAAATATTAAAATATATCGGTTAACTTTATAATAAAATCTATTCATTGAAAAGCATAAAAAATAAACTACAAGATTCTTTTATAAATCCAACTACATATAAGAATATAAATACATTTATGTTTTTAGGTTTATTTTAGGGTCCCAATTACTTTTATAGAGTGAAAAAAATAAATAACTATATAAACAAATTTAGACAAAGAAGGTTTTACTCTAAATTTATTAAAAAAAACGATTTATGCTTTGACATAGGAGCTAATAAAGGAGGGAAAAGTAAAATATATCTATCACTTGGTGCTAAGGTAATTGCTTTCGAACCCCAATCTATATGCAAAAGCTACTTAGAAAATATAAAACACACTAATTTCACCTATCACTTGCACGCTGTAGGAAGCAAAAATGAGATTAGAGAACTGCAATTGGCCAATCATATTGAAGTTGCTACATTCTCTAATGAATTCGTTAAATATTTCCAAAATGATTCATTACAATGGAAGCATACTGAGAAAGTTATTGTCAAAAAATTAAATACCTTAATTGAATCCTTTGGAGTTCCCCTTTTCTGTAAAGTTGATGTAGAAGGATATGAGTTAGAAATTTTTTCTGATTTAGATTATACAATCCCAATGATTGAATTTGAATTTACTGGAGGGTTCATTGAAAACACTCTAGAAATTATTAAACTTCTTGACAAAACCAAAACTATTTATAATTTTAATTTGAATGAAAAACCTAAATTTGAACTAAAAGATTGGATTTCTTGTAGCGAAATGATTAACATTGTTAAGAAACTCCCTGTTCATAGATTACATGGTAATATTTTTGTGAAAAATTTATGAAAAATAAAATCCTAATATTCAACCCTAGAAGTGCAAATGCAAAGCATAGAATTCCTAATTCTATACTTCAGGTTGGTGCTTCGATTTATGGAAAACATGATTTTGTTTTTGTTGATGGGAATTTGGAAAGTGCTCCCTGGAAAAAAATCAAAAGCTACTTTGATACAGGGGATTTCAAATATTTCTGTTCTACTGTAATGCCAGGACCACAACTTAAACAAGCAATTCCATATACAAAAAATATAAAAGAGTTGTTCCCTAAATGTATTACCATATGGGGTGGCTATTTTGCTTCTAATCAATTCAAAGCTTGTATAGAATCTGACTTTGTAGATTATATTGTAAATGGCCCCGGAGATATAGCTTTCCCTTCATTATTAGATGCTTTAGAGGATAATAATTATTCAGAAATCAATACCATTAAAAATTTGATTTATCAGGATAAAGAGGGAATCATAATTCAGACTCCTAAAGAAAAATTATTAGAACAGGATACTCTTCCTCCGCTCCCATATCAGCATTTAAACCAGTTTTATAATCTCGAACATTACCTCAGTAGAACTTTTTTGGGAGAAAAAACATTTTCTTATCATTCCAGTTTAGGCTGTCCATTTACGTGTTCTTTCTGTGCCGTTGTTCCTATTTACGAAGGAAGATGGAAGGCCAAATCTGCTCAAACGGTATATAATGATGTTAAATATTTTAAAGATACGTATGGTATCGATGCTATAGAATTTCATGATAACAACTTTTTCACTTCCAGAAAAAGAGTTGTGGAGTTTTCCAATTTGGTTATGAATGATGGTATCACCTGGTGGGGAGAAGGTAGAATTGACACTATTAATAAATATAGTGATGAAGATCTTATTACTATGAAAAAAGCGGGATGTAAAATGATATTTTTAGGTGCAGAGACCGGTAATGATGATATCCTGAAACAAATGAATAAAGGGGGGACGCAAACCGGACAAACTATTAAAGATTTCGCAAAGCGATTAGCTCCGATTGGTATTATTCCGGAATTTTCTTTTGTATTAGGGATGCCTGCAGATTCCCCAGACAAAGTAATGGCTCAGATTGAATGGGATATCAAATTTATAAGAGAGATTAAAGACCTTAATCCTGCCTCTGAAATAATTATTTATCTCTATAGTCCTGTAGCTACTGAAGGTTCTGAATTATATGAACAAATTCAACAAGCAGGTTTTAGTTTTCCAAAAAAACTTGAAGATTGGTTAAATCCAGAGTGGGAAAAATTTGATCTTCGTAAAAATCCTTTGACTCCTTGGCTTACTCCTGAAATGGTTGACAAAATTAAAAATTTTGAAACCGTTCTTAATGGATACTACCCTACCGCCTCAGATTTTAGAATTAGAGGACTAAAGAAAAAAATACTTCGTACCATTGCAGGGGTGCGTTATCAAAATCAGATATACAAATATCCCTATGAAATAAAAGCTCTACATAAAATCTGGAAATATCGACAACCAGAAATACAAGGGTTTTACTCAGAATAATGAGAAATTTACTTAAGAAAATAACGCATCCTTTTCTAAGATTAGGCTTACAGCTATATTATGTGAAGCCTAGAAAATATAGTTATGAAGGTATTGAAGTAATTGTACACCCCGATGTATTTCCTCCTCACCTCACATTAAGTACTAAGATATTCCTTGATTTTTTAAAACCAATAGAGTTAAACAAAAAAACAGTACTAGAACTTGGTTGTGGATCAGGGATCATTTCATTATATACATCAAAAAAAGGAGCTACCACAACTTCTTCAGATATCAATCCCATTGCTCTAAAATACTTAGACAAAGCTTCTACTAAAAACCAATTAGCAATAGAAATAGTGAATTCTGATCTATTTGACAACTTAAAGAACAGGGCTTTTGATTATATACTTATCAATCCTCCATATTACCCTAAAACACCGAAAAACATAAAAGAAAAGGCTTGGTTTTGTGGAAATAATTTTGAGTATTTCAAAAGACTTTTTCAACAGCTTCCCAATTATATTTCGGAAAATACAAATACTTACATGATTCTATCAGAAGATTGTGAAATAAAAAAAATAAAAAATATTGCTTTACAGTTCGACTTGATTTTTGATGTCCAGTTTGAGAAGAAAATAATCGGCGAAAAAAATTATATTTTCAAAATAATACAACGTGGGAGTGTAAATTAAAATACATCAGTATTATATTCAGATATATATTAATTACATAATTGTTTTGGAGATTATTTTGAGTTTTGTATATAATTTAAAAATCAAATAAGAGTATGATGATGATATCAATCTTATAATTGACAATAGCCATAAGATTTATTTCTAATTTTTAAACTTAATACTATTCCTTTACTAAAACGTGCTTATAATTTTTAATAGCAAATTTAAAAGTTTCCCAAAAATTACGCTTCTCGGATTTAATGTATACTAAAAAATAAATAAAGCCGAACCACGCTCTAAAAATTACGTTAGATGGTAATTTAATCAAACGCTTGATAAGTGGATAAGTCCAAGGCCATAAAACGGCAGTTTGGAAAAATTTTTGCAAATTCTGAATCTCTCGTTTATGCGGAATCTCTAATTTGGTTTCTAAAAAAAACGATTTATCTAAAGAATCATAATCAAATTCTTTACCCAGATACCCTTTATTAAAAGCGTAATCTGTTAATTCTGTACCTGGAAAAGGAGAAAAAATAGAACACCATGGGTAATCTGCTTTAATTTTTATGTTTAACTCTACGGTAGAAAAAGCATCTTCCAATGTTTCATCTGGCAGGCCAACTATATTATACGTTCTAAACGTTATTCCAACATCATGAAGTAACTTAGCTGCTTTTAAAATTTGATCATCTGTTAATTGTTTTTTGAGCACTTTATTTCTCAACTGCTCGTTTCCAGACTCTATGCCGAAAAAAACAGATTTACAACCTGCCTCTGCCAATTTATAAGCATATTGTTCATCAGAAGCTACAATATCTGCTCGCACTAAGCAAATAAACTCTACATTGACCTCTTTTTTATAAACTTCTAAGAAATCATAAAGCCATTGTTTTTTCATTCCAAAAACATCATCTGCAAAATATATAATCTCAGCATTAGTTTCTGCTAGAAGTCTTTTGCATTCTTCTATAGCTCTATCTATTTCTCTTATTCTAACATATTTACCTTTTCCTTTATACATGTCACGCATAGCATCTTCAAAACAAAAAGAGCAGTGAAAAGGACAGCCTCTAGATGTTATTACATTTCGTACTTTTCTTTCTCCCAGTTTATCTAAATCATTATAAAGAGAACGATCTGGGAACGGGTATTCGTCCAAATCAGGTCTTAAATTTCTTAACGGATTATGAGTTTTTTCATTGTTTTGAGAAAACGATAAATTTGGAGTATTATGGAAACACTCATTTCTATCTATCCTATCCATTATTTCTTTCATAGTCTCTTCTCCTTCTCCTCTTACCAGATAATCTACTTCTGGTTCTTCTATAAACTCTTTAAAAAAAGTAGGATGAGCGCCACCAAAAATATTTTTTATTCCGTATTTCTCCTTAATCTTCCCAGCTAGATTTTTTCCCCAATAATGACTGCCACTCATAATAGAAAAACCAACTAGATCTGGTTGAAATTTTTCTATCCTTTCTTCAAAATCTTCGAAAGTTTGGCCTATAGCCAATTCACACTCGTGACCATGATCTTTCAACATAGATGAGATGTACATTGGTCCAAGAAATTCATAATCCAAATTTTGAAGAAATAATAATTTAGCCATAGTTCTTCCTAAGTATTTTGATATGATAATAATTAAGTAATAAAAATACACATAATAAGCTCCAAAACCTTGGATAATGAAGTAATAAATTGATTGTAGAGAGTTGATCTAAATTTGGAATATGATATTGTTGTATTGTAAAAGTTAAGAATATCATTATCGAAATAATAACCAGTGCTTTCTTTGATTTAAAAGAAATAAGCCATTCAATTATGCACAGTATTGGCCATAACAACAGTAAAAAATGGTATGACGCTGATGCTGGTATCATTACAAAAACTCCAATAATACCAATCGAGATTATAATTGGTGTGACTTGATAGTGATTCCTTTTAAAAGTATAAAATAACAACACCATAGTTACTCCCAATAATGAATATTTAATAATTGGTTTCAAAATCGATAGGTTTAAAAGTGGAAACGGGTTTTTAAATTGATCATAGACAAATAAATTATTAAGTAAGGAATCAATTGATTGAAACTCCACCGCATACTTACCTTGTCCAGGTAAGTTACCTTCTAGGTGAGATATAAAATCTAGAAAAAAGATGTCATGTACCTGGTCATCTATCATATAGATAATTAAAGAAGGTATAATTATTCCCAAAAAAGTAAAAATTAGAATAAGATACCTTTTTTCATGTTGGATAATATAGCCTAAAAAAATAATAGGCAAATATTTTAAAGATGCCAAAACACCAATAAAAAAACCCAATATCTTTGGCTTACTAAGCATATAGAGTTGTCCTAATGACTCAAGTAATAAAAAACCAATTAACAAGTACAATTGTCCAAAGTTTAAACAACTTGATATTGGAATAATAAATAATGATAAAAATAGAGTCGTTTGACTTAAAGACCACTTTGTTATTTTTCTTATTCTAAAAGGTAAAACAATTAATATCAAAGCATTAAATACTAACCAGACTCTTTTTGCTATCAGTGGTTTAAAAAACGTCACGGGTAAATAAACATAGGCAGTAATGGGAGGAAAAGGTGAAAATTTAGCACCTTCTTTAATACCTATTTGATATGCTTTATTAGTAAACCAATCGTTATCATAAAACTGATGAATTGGTGTTCCTTCAGAAACCAATTTGGCGGATAAATAGTAATTATTAAAATCAGAAGCGGTATTGCTCCACCCTGCTATAACTCCTTTAAGTAATACAATCCCTATAGCAATAACAATCCATACTTTAACGATGATTGCACTTTTAAATTTTATTATTTTTAATGTTTCAACTATGTTCTTCACTACGTCTATTTATAGATTTTCCATTCTTTTTTACCGTAGAAGCTGTAAATTTTATAGTATTACTGTAAGAGTTTTTTAATAATTGTGTTCCTATAACAAAGGCACTTAATGCGATTAACGCACCGTTAAATAATCCTAAAATAATAGTGCTTGCCCATCCTAAAATTGCTCTATCTGTAAACAATTTTTTATATAAGACATATCCTGCAAAAATTGTTAGTATTATTACTAAAGATATAAATATCCAAAGACAAACAACTAATAATTGTTCTGCATATTGAACAAACGATTTAATCGCATGATCTAACAAATCTGTTATACCCATTTTAGATTTTCCATTATCTCTTTTTTGTCGATCAGCTTCAATATATTTTTTGCGCAATGCAAATTTGGAAAGAAAAGCTGGAAAATGAACAAAACCTACCATTGTTATCCTATTTAATATATTTCTATTTATTAAACAATAATTACCAAAATGTATAGATTGCCCAGTAATAGTCTTAAAAATCATTTTATAAATTTTATAACTAAATCGAAATAAAAAGGATTCTTTTCTTTTTTTTCTAACGATATGAACAACATCACAATCCTTTTGTTCTATCATGGATGGAATTAGTTTTACATCATCTTGTCCATCACTATCTAAAACAATAAATTGGTTTGAATTTGTAGATTTTGCATAAATAAGTCCCTGAAAAATTGCCTGTTGGTGCCCAACATTAAAATCTAATTCTAATACAGTCAAGCTGATATTTTTAGATTCAAAGAAAAAACCATCTAATAATTCAGAAGTTTTATCTATTGACCCATCATTTACAATGACTACTTCAAATAGAGAATCTAACGCATTACAAACGTTTTCAAGAGAATGAAGAAAATTAACAATATTTAGTTCTTCATTGTAACATGGAGATAATATTACTATTGGTTCAGAGCTTATCATTTATAGTATCGTTTTTTGTAAATTAGATGCCCATCTGTTTCATATTCTAATTGATATTTTTCAGAAAAGATACTATTTATTCTCTTTTTGTAAGAGTCAATCCAGAAATTTGGAAGAGTTTTAGAGACTATTATCCAGTCTGCCTTTACTTCATTCATATATTTCAATAATTCTTCCTGCCATGCGATTAAATGAGATGGAGTACTGGCTGTTAACTTTCCTGTAAGTGCAGCCCCATCTCTTGCTAGTCTACAAGTGGTAATTACACCTAGTTCCAAATAAATATTTGGATCTTGCCCCAACACTAATACTTCATTTTCTGTATTCAGTTCTTTTTTTAAATAAGAAACAACGGACTTTCTATGGTTATACATATCTCTAAAATCCGGAAAAATAAATGTTTGGGCTACATCAAAATTACTTGTTAGAAATCCTGCCTGTATAAAAGTCGAACCGATTTTGAAAGCTGGAAAAGTCATGATAATACAAAATAAGACAACTAATATTTTTTGTTTTTTTTCAGAAAAACTCTGACTTAAAACTATAAAACCTTCAACTATTCCTATTGTTAAAAAGGGCCATAATATACTAAATTGATAAGGATATAATCGTCCTTCAACAAATAGCATCAAACCAATTCCTGCAACTATTAATTTAATAATTGAATTCTTAGAAAATATAAACAAGCTCAATACACCTCCAATTCTTAAAACCGGATCATTGAGGAATGTCCATCCTGTTTTTAATATTGTTCTAGTACTAAATCGCGATACGTAACCCGTGTAATTAAAAATAGTATCTAAAACCACAGACTCCCAAAAACCATAAAAAGTACCAGAAATTAATAAATATAGTATAAAAATAATAGTCGGGATAAGCATCCCTAATAGAAATTTGAGTACATGACTCTGATTAAAATTACATATTTTATCTTTATCAAAACATAAAAAAATAAGTGGCATCGCTATAAGTAATGCTGTAGGTTTAACCCAACAAGCTAGTGCAATTAGTACTCCCGCAACCAAACAGTATTTTTTTGTCTTGGGGGCTAATAAATGGTAAGCCAGAGCTACATAACATGCAGTAATTATATTAGTAACATCTCCTGTATTTCCTGGTCCATCAATAAGTACATGGTGAAGCCAAAAAACACTCACTAACCAACTGGTTAACTTTGAATAATTCAATCGAACTAAACGAAACAAAAAATAACCGGTGATTACTAAAATGATTAAATCAAAAACACGATACGCTATGACCGTTTCTCCAAAAAGAATAGCAGCTAGAGAATAAGTTAACAAACCCATGGGTCCTTTTTTTTCAATAAAACCTGTGTATGGTAAACCTCCATTTTTTATAACTAAACCTTGATAATGGTATATCCCTTGATTATAACCAGATGGAAAATTAAGATAAAACACAACAGTAACAACTACTAATATGCCAAGAAAAAATGGTAACCAAACAATTGATTTATAATTAAAAAAAGAATACTGATTATTGTTTGATCCCATAAACAAACTAATTAAGTAGGGATTTAAGAATATACCATCCTTCTTTAAAATGAATTTTAAGTTCAGTCCAGTTTCTTAAGCTAAGTAATCTTTTCAAAATATATTTAGGTCTAAAATAAAAAGATCTATATGCTTTATTTTTTAACTGTTGTAATTCTTTTCTACTCAACAAACCTGTGCCTATTGTGACTTCGTTTCCTGACTGATCCATAACCTCTAACGAATCATCAATCAGCCCTTCTTTTAATGCTTCAGTTCTGAAGGAAGTATTACTTCGTGGTACAGCTACATTAAATGAAGCATAGTCTGCATCAATTTTTTTTGCAAATGCTATCGTGTTTAATATGGATGCTTTTGATTGGCCTGGTACACCAATTAAAAAAGTACCTAAACGTTTTATTCCGATTTTTTTTGATAATGCAAACGTTTTTTCAATTTGTTGGGTTGTATAGTGTTTTTTATAATGGGTTAATAAATCATCTTCTGCCCATTCGACTCCAAACATAATTAAAGTGCATCCAGCAGCTTTCATTAACCTTAGTTCTTTTTCATTTAAAACATCTACTCTCGAAAAACACATCCAGTTTATACCATAGTTGTCTTCAATCATCCACTCTAAAACTTCTCTAGTAATTGTTTTTGATTGAAAAAAAGTTTGATCTGAGAAATAAATAAATTTGTATCCTTTTGCTTTTAGTTCTTTTAATTCTGTTATAATTGAAGCTGCAGTTCTTGTTGTATAAGGCAAGGTAGACATAATACAAAATGTACAAGGATAAGGGCATGCATAATTCGTTAGAACTGTCGCCATTGGAAACGCATTAGCAAATGGCATTCTATAGTTACCCATAAAAAAATGTTGTTTAGGTACTGCCATATCCATGGGTTTGGATCGTTTGCTATCTTTAACAACAAATTCTCCTTCTTGTCGATAAACCAGTCCTTCTATTTTTTCTCCCCCCTCTATTAATTGCCTAAACCCATTCTTAAAAAAATTTGTAATAATTGCATCTAACCACTTATATTTTTGAAATTTCTCTCCATACTTTTCTAATAATGCATCTCCTGAGCAAGCGATTATAGTATTTGGGTTTTCTTTTTTAACAATATTATAAAAAAGCTGATCTTCAATCAGTGAAACAGCACCTATTTGACCAATTATATAATTAGGTTTGAAACATTTTATTTTTTTATAAGCATTAGTTTCTGATATCTTTTCAGCAATACAATCCATTACCAATATTTTATAATCTGGCTCATTAAAAAATGCGGACTGCATTAATAAATCGACAGGTTGAGGTAAATAGTATGCTTTTGATACTTTTGAGCAATAATAATCTCTAATATAGATTTTCTTTCCTGGAGGGTTCAGAAACAATATACGCTTAGATGAACTCATTCAATTAGGACTTTATATTTTTCTGATTCAACGAATCTAATTATTTTTGAAGCCATTTCCTTTGGATTCATAGATTTAAAGCAAGTTACATCTCCCTGACAATATCTTGCTATTTGTGATTTCGGATGAATAAAACAAGGAGAACAACTCATATCCAATTCTAAATTGAGCATCTGTTCGTTTTCTTGATATCCTACCAATTTTGATGAAGTCGGTCCCCAGATCCCTACTGTTCTTATCCCAAATAAATAGGCTAAATGTAGAGGACCTGAATCATTTGTAATAAATAGTTTTGTTTCTTTTAAACATTCAACAAATTCGGATAAATTATGCTGACCTGCTATATTTGAGATTTTTTTTGACGTAACCCCAAGATTTATTAATCGTTCTTTAAACGATGCTACAAATGTAAATTCAGGTTTTGCACCAGTCAAATAAAAATGCCAATCCGGATTTTTATCATGAAGTTCCTTAATTAAGGAAGCATATTTTGATAAAGTAAACCTACGTTGTAAAAGATAATTACCTGCATTGATGTTAATAAATATTTTATTATTACCTCCCTCTTTTGTATTATACTTTACTGAAGGGCAGGCATAGGTTTTATTAAACATTTCTGCAATAGCATTTGTAGCAGGTTTGTTTTGTAACGACACAAAAGATTGTACTCTTGTATTTTTATTCTTGGGTTTAAAATAGAATGAGCTACAATGTTTTCCAATTCCAACTATTAATCTAAACAGGCCAGACAGGTTTGAAACTCGTTCCATATCCAATATTGTGGTGGTTTTTTGTTTCCAAATTTGTAATACAAGCTTAAATAAACTAATCATTAAAACGAAAGGATGTTTTGTTTTAACGTATATGACGTTCAAATCTAGCAAATCAATCACCGCTTTGTTACTATATAATGTAACAAATGTAACCTGCTTCTTTTCGATACCTATCGTATTCATAACATGAACAATTCGAGTTATACTACCTAATCCAAAAAACTTTAGCACAATAAAATGTTGCTCCTTTTTTTTCATTTTCCCTCTCCATTTCAATGCATTCATCATCATGTAAAATGGTTTGACCAATCCATCGATAAAGATTAAAAACTGATATTTCATTGAATAATAAGGGTTTTAACTGTCATCCAATTTCAAAAGTGATGGATAAGTTTAACGTTATTCTATTATAGACCTTTTACTATAAATAGAAATTATTATAATTATATATATATCTATTTAAAAAAATGTTTATCAAGTATATCACAAATGCTGTGTTCGATAAATATATGTGTCTCCTGTATTCTCGAGGTGTGGTTCGAACAAACAATAATATTTTTATCACAAACTGCATTCATTTGGCCTCCATCATTACCACTTAAACCCACAACAAAACTTTTTCTTTCCTTCCCAAGTTGAAGTGCATTTATAACGTTTTTACTTTTACCACTAGTACTAATACCTATTACTACATCTTTTTCTGAAGCAAAAGCCTCTAATTGACGAGAAAAAACCTCGTCATAAGAATAATCATTACTAATCGAAGTAAGAGTAGATGTATCTGTGGTTAGAGCTATTGCAGCTAGGGCAGGTCTCTTTTTATCACTAAAACTTCCAACTAATTCTGCCGCCATATGTTGTGCGTCTGCAGCACTTCCTCCATTACCGAATATAATAATTTTTCCACCAGCTTCTAAACGTTTTATACACTTGCTTGCTATAAAATTAATATCATCTTCATATTTGCTAATGGTTTGCTCTATTACTTGAATATGCTCTTTTAAATTTTCAGAGATCATTGTTTTATTTTGTTGATTACACCCGTTGTACTTTTTCCATCTATGTACTCGATTAATTTTGTAGTTCCTGCAAAATCACTACCTATAATCTCCTTATTTTTATAATCAGCACCTTTTGCCAAAACATTTGGTCTTATAGATTTAATTAATTCATAAGGCGTATTTTCGTTAAACAATACAGTATAATCAACAGATTTCAGAGCATTTAATAAATAGGCCCTATCTAGTTCGGGATTAATTGGGCGTTTATTCCCTTTTATGTTTTTCACTGAATTATCAGTATTTACTCCCACAATTAAAACATCTCCTAGTTTTTTTGCTTTTTCTAAATATTTTATATGCCCTAAGTGAAGGATATCAAAACAACCATTGGTAAATACTATTTTTTTATTTTGTTCTTTTAGGTCATTAACAATTGTTTTGATTTCATCTATTGTTTTTATATTATGATCTTTGGCATAAATTTCATCAATTGTAGCGGTTCCCACCCCAATTTTTGCAACAACAATACCAGCTGCTAAATTAGCAAATTGTATAGCATCATCAATATGACTATCTTGTGCTAATTTATATGCTATCGCAGCAATAACAGTATCTCCTGCTCCAGTAACATCATAAACCTCTTTTGCTTTAGTTGGGAATATTCTTAATTCTTCATCAAAAACGGCAATACCATCTTGATTAAGTGTAATAACAGAAATCGCTAATTTATATTTTGATTTAAGTGTACGAATAGCATACTCTAATTGATTGTTATTAATATCAAAGTTTGTTGCAATACTTGCTTCTTTTTTATTTGGAGTCAATAAATAAGCCCCAGTATATTTTGAATAATCGCTACCTTTAGGGTCAACTAATATTTTAATTTTTTCTTCGTTTGCTAACTTTATAATTTTTTTGGTGACATTATCTGTCAATACTCCTTTCCCATAATCAGAGAGAATAATTATTTCGTGACTTTTAATAATGTTCCTGTAGATGTCAAAAACCTTATTTGTACTATCTTCATTAATGTCTTTTGTAGTTTCTTTATCATAACGTACTATTTGTTGATTAGACGACGATAGTATTCTAGTTTTTTTAGTTATTAGTCTATCTTTTTCAATAACCATATAATCCGTAAGTATACCTTGTTCTTCTAACAAATTATACATAATCGAAGTATTTTCACAATCACCTATCACACTTATAATATTAACTTCAGCTCCAAAAGCCAACAAATTATTAACTACATTACCTGCACCACCTAAAACTAATTTCTCTTCTTTTATATCAACTACCGGAACAGGAGCTTCTGGTGATATACGCTCAATACTACCTATTAAGTATTTATCTATCATAATATCACCAATTACCAAAATTTTTTTCATTGTTTTTTATCCCAATTAAATGTTTGTTTGATATAAGGAATATATTCTTTAATACCTTGTTCTAAAGTGTAATTTGGCTTATAACCTAAAAATTCCTGACTTAGACTAATATCAGCTCTGGTATGCATCTGATACCCTTTATAAGGATTTTCAAAATATTCTATTTTTAAATTTGTATTCAATTCCTGTTGCAAAATATTCACAATGTCATAGAAACTACGATGAACCCCACTACCAATATTATAGATTCCATTTTTTTTAGTAAAACATGCTAAAATATTAGCAAGAATAACATCTTTGACATAAACAAAATCACGCATAATTTTATCTGACCCTATAAATAAACGTGGTGACTTGCCTGCTATAATTTGATGCCCTAGTTGAATTACCATAGATGCAGTCTTATTTTTAAAGTATTCTTTTTCTCCATAAACATTAAAAAATTTAAGCCCCACGATATGCATATTTGAGTATTCTTTCATGTATCGATATGCTATCTGATCCATAGCGTACTTAGAAAAACCATAAACATTTTCAGGAGAATCATCACCAATTTTTTGAGGTGATGGACTTGAACCATATGTAGCAGCAGAACTTGCGTATATCATTCCTGCTTCATTTTTTTTAGCAACCTCTAATAAATTATAAAAACTATTAACATTAGTTTTCATAATAATTTCTTGGTCATAGACTCGTGTATCAGAAATAGCTGCATAATGAAAAATAAAGTCTAATTTATAAAATTTAAGCTTATTTAAATCTTCTTCATCTTTGATATCTCCACAAATTATATCGCCTTTAAAGCCTATCAAATTTTTATAATGACCAAAACTTTTTAAATTACCATTATCAAAGGTCTCCCCCTTTCTAAATACATCAAAAATTATAATTTTACTGTCTGGATAATTTTTTTGCAAATAAAAAGCAATGTTAGAACCAATAAATCCCGCACCACCGGTTATCAAAATAGTTTTATTATTAAAGTTTATCTCCATTAAACTAATGTCATAAAATATAATTATTTACCTCTCTGATTGACGGCAAAATAAATTTGGCTTTACTTTTTGTTTTTTCAATTTTATGCCCGCTTTCAACAAGTATAGTATTTCTTATACCAAAATCATGCGCTGCCTTAATATCACTTTCTTTATCACCGATCATCCAAGAATTGTTCTTATCAATTTGATATTTTTTGTTGGCTTCATCAAACATACCTGTTTTTGGTTTTCGGCAACAACAATTATCTTCAGGTATATGAGGGCAATAAAAAACATCCAAAATATTAATATCTTGTTTATCAAACTTACTTAACATCCACTCATTAAGAATATTAAAATCTTTCATTTTGTAATATCCTCTACCAATACCTGATTGATTGGTAACCAAGATTAAATGAAATCCTTTACTCTGCAAATATTTGCAACTACTTAAAGCTCCATCAATAAATTTAAAATCTTGTATTTTGTGTAAATATTTGACTTCCTCATTAATAACTCCATCTCTGTCTATAAATACCGTTTTCATTAAGCTAAAGATAAAAAATAAATAATCATAGTAAATATTTTATAAATGCGTTTGTTATAAATCTATATAGAAATGTTTTTGGATGAATTTATATACCTTTTTAAATCGAAAGAGCACTCGAAACCCAATCAGCAGAAGTCATTTTGCATTGATGGTTATAATTTAATATTTTATTAGACACACTCCAATAAAGGTTTCTTATTATCGGCAAAGTTCTAAAATTTGTGAAATGGCTTACATCGGTAAGATCATTCCCCACATAAACTTGGTATATAATATTTTTAGGTTTAATTGTTTAATACCCGTTCCAGGGATACTAGAATTTATAAAGGTTTTATTAATCGAATCACGTAAAAAATCTATATAATTATCCTTCGAAGCAGAAAAAGAATCTCTAAAAACTAAAAAATCTACTTCAGATGGCGAGTCGATTAGATTTGTATTTAAAGCTTTTAGTTCTGATTTATAAAAATCTATAATAGAAAATCTATAGGATAGTTCAAAAAGAAGAATTACGGTAATAATACACTAAAAAAGTCCTCCCAAAATTTTCTTCATATTATAAAAACACTAATTCATTTAATATGAATAAATCGCTTTTTAAATAAAAAAGATGCTCTCCCAAGCATCTTTTTTCTATTTGCGTTAAAATTTCATCCATCTATTTATTAGTTACCACATCTCTTCCCTTATAAAATCTTTTTATCGCCATATGATTTCCAGAATATATTTTAATCAAATATAAACCTACTCTTAGTTCTGAAATATCAATCTCTCTTTCGAGATGTAATTTACTTCTAATCCTGATAAAACCAGATTTATCTATGATTTTTACTTCAATTGACTCTTTGGGTCTATTCGTAACAATATTTAAAAATTGAGGAGTAGAGGTAGCTTGAATATCAAACTCAAATGTATTATCATTTGTTGTTGTATTTTTTTCGTCATTCCAATCATTTGAATATGATGAAGTTATACTTATAAAAAGCATGCAAAGTAATAGTATATTTTTCATAGTTAATAGTTTTACTATAATTTACTAATAATAAAACTATTACCCTGTTAATGGAAACACAAATAGGAATAAATTTAACTCTTCTTGGCAAAGATTTATGAAAACAAATAGAATAAATAAGTATACTTAATGTTCTGTGCCAATTTTTACAAATTGTACATAATCATTGTTCTTAGCGGCAATAATAAATTTAGTTCCTTTTACGTTCAATGAAGATAAATCTTTAACATCTCCCTGTAACATCAAGCCGCTTTTAGAAGCAGAAACTGGTTCAAATTTCCCTGTTCCGTCACCTTTCATAAACAATCCATATCCAGCATCATTTCGGGGTGTTTCTACCTCTGAAGCATATAAGTTTCCTCCTATAATAGCATCCAGGTTCCCATCTTTATCAAAATCTTCAATCAAAATTTGATTCATTGATGAAAGTTGAGCTTCTGCCGGAAGTTTATGAATAACAAAGGTATCGCCTTGATTTTCTAAATAAACACTTGCAAAAGATTTTACCTGATAATGTAATGATGATTCCAAAGAATTTTTGGTATAGACATCTACTAATGTTGCTTCAGAAAAACTTTTGTAGTCTTTAAATTTATGCTTAATTCCTGGGATTTGATCAGACGAGCACTGCCTTCCTCTTACCGGAAATTGTTTTCCTTCATTATAATAGCTAAGTACAATATCGTCTTTGTTATCTTTATCAAAATCACTTACATATATATCAAAAGTCTCTTCTTCTGTAGCTTGATACTTATAATTTAGACCATTATTACCAACCAGATAATCCATATCGCCATCCTGATCAAAATCTCCTTCCTTAATACTCCACCACCACCCGGTTGTATCTAATGTTAACCCCAACTCTTCTGATACTTCTTTAAACCCTGTTTTTATGTTTTTGAAAACACGAATGGGCATCCACTCTCCTACTATTATAATATCCAACCAATTATCATGATCAAAATCTGTAATTACGGCGCTCGTAGCCATACCAAGATTTATAAATTCTTTGGCTTGTGAGTCGGTTACATTTTCGAATTTAACATTACCATTCTTACTACTGTTCTTTAATAAATAACTACTAGCAGGAGCTGGATAATTTTCTGGAACCTGACGTCCCAAAACAAGTATATCCTCTTTACCATCTTTATCAAAATCTGCATGATACGCTCTTGAGCCACTAGTGATCATCTTAGGTAAAACTCCTACCTCTGCTTTACTAAAATTACCTTTACCATCATTAATGTATAGTCTATCCTGTAACATTTCAGAAGTTGAAGAAAACTCGTATCCACCACTTACCACATATAGATCATTATCACCATCCTGATCAACATCAAAAATAACAGCACCTACATCTTCATTTGCCTTATCTTCTTCCAGAACTTCAATTACTTGTTTTTCGAATCCATCATTTTTTTGAAAAAATAAACTCCCTGAATAATTGTGTGCTCCTCCAACAAAATAATCTTCTAAACCATCATTGTTTAAATCTCCAACAGCAATTCCTGGACCAAATTTTGACATTTTATGAGGGAGCAAGATTTGCTTTGAAAAATCATCATAGCTATTCTCTTTATGGATATGCTCTGGAAAAATTTCGCTTTCTTCTGAAGTAAAAAGCGTAGTCGTTTTATCGACTTCTTTTTCTTTATCAGAGGCTTCACTATACTTTATAATTAGCTTTTGATTTGTGTTAATATTTTTTAATACCTGAGACTTACCATCTGTCCATACAATTTCTATTTCTTCAATTATTTTTGATTGATTAACTCCAAAATGTAGTTCTGGTGCTACGGATGATTGAAATCCGCGTGTTAAGGTAAGTTCCTGCATTTGAGTTTCTCCACTATTTTTTAAATATACTCGATTTCCTAATCCAAATGTATTATTGGAGCTACCTTCAAATTGTATCGTTATATAATTATTCTTTTCAGAGCTTTTATTCTCAAAAACAGACGCATAATCATCTATGTTATTTGTTATAATCTCTAAATCTCCATCATTATCCAAATCAGCATACGCAACTCCATTAGAGAAACCTTCATACTGAATTCCCCAACTCTCATTTACTTTTTCAAAACCATAATCTCCTACATTACGAAACATAAAATTATCGATCTTTTCTGAAGGAATCTTTAAACTTTTTTGTAAAAGACTATCCTGTACGTCTTTAGTTTTATTTAGACTTTTAAAATAATCATTGTTATTTATTTCTCTTCTGGTACCATTAGAAATAAATAGATCTTTTCGTCCATCATTATCAAAATCTGCAAAAAGTGGTCCCCAGCTCCAATCTGTTGAAGAAGTTCCTGTTATTCTGGAAATATTAGAAAATTGAGGTATTCCATCTTTAATTACCCCTGTATTAGATTGTAGACAATTATGCATATACTGATAATGAAATCCAGAATTGACGGTGCTCCAAAATAATTTTGGATTCATGCTTGCCATATTAGTTTTTTTACGACGATTTGACTGGGCATCCATATCTACCTGAAAAATATCCAGATTGCCGTCATTGTTATAATCTGATATATCTACTCCCATACCAAAAAAAGCGGTATGTGCTGTTGCTTTTTTTACTACTTCTCTAAAAGTCCCATCTTGATTATTTAAATACAAATAATCTGGAGTACTAAAATCATTAGATACATAAATATCAGACCACCCATCATTATTAAGATCACCTACGGTTGCACTTAAAGTCAGTCCAAAGTTTTTAATTCCCGCATCTTCGGTTGCATTTGTAAAAGTGCCTCCATCATTTCTATATAAATGATCACTTTCATGATCTTTTATATTTTTCATTCTAAATGTATAATAGAAATTCGGAGCGTTAAAACTTGTTGGGGGATAATTAGCTGAATATAGATCTAAGTCTCCATCATTATCATAGTCAAAAAACGTTCCTTGAACACTATTTCCGATATCATCAATACCATATTCTGATGCTTTTTCAGAAAATGTTACTTGTCCTGAGCTTGTCGAAGAGCCATTATTTATAAAGAGTTGATTATTTTTTGGCCCAAACTTACCTCCTACCGAACAATAAATATCCAAAAAGCCATCTCCATTGATATCAACCATTGTGACTCCTGTATACCATCTATCATCTCCCGAGACCCCAGCTTTTTCTGTAATATCCTCAAATTTTAGATTTCCTTTATTTAGATATAATTTGTTTGAAACCTGATTTCCTGTAAAGTAAATATCTATTAGGCCATCATTGTTAATATCTCCTGTTGCTACTCCTCCTCCCATATATAAATAGGAATACGTAAAATAATTTAAAGAATCATTTTCTGTAAGCACATTATTGAATTCAATTCCAGTTGTGGAAGCTTCCAGATTCTCAAATACTTTATTAGTAGTATTTACTATTGTCTTTTCTTTTTCTGTGCAGCTAACAAGAAAGAATACACCAACAAAAAAAACTAAACATTTATATATCATATGGATGTATTATTATGTAAAAAGACAACGTACCAAAGCACGTTGTCTTTAAAAACTAATTCAAAATAAACAATTTTTAGTATCCATCATTCTGCTTGATAACACCACCACTCACACTAATTACATTTTGAGCGATAGGATATACCTGACTTCTTAATGAGAAGGATACCCCATTAAGATGAGATCTTTTTGTAGATTCTTCTGCTAAATAATTTGTCAATACCGTTGCTGCCTCACCTCTTCTTACCAAATCAAAGAAACGATGTCCTTCTAATGCCGTTTCTATTCTATATTCGTGAGCGACTGCTTTAATAGCTTGTGCTTGACCTGTAAAAGCACCATAAGGGCTAATTACATAGTTAGCAGCCGGAGTAGCCGTGGGCATTCCATCCATATCTAATTCTTTTACAAAATCTTCTGTATTTGCAGCACGCATACGAACTTGATCTACTAATGATACTCCTAAATCTCCTTCTCCTTGTACCGCCATAATCTCTGCTCTCCATAACAATATCTCTGCAAATCGAATAATATTTGTATTTATTGAACTTGCCGCAGGAAACCACGCAACTCCAGAGTCAACAGCAGGGTTATTAAATTGACTAAATCTAAACACTGAAACTTTTTGTAGATAAGGACCTCCATTGGCGGGATTACGAATCCAAGATTGCCCTGGCATAATACCCCAACCATTAAAATCTATACCTCTACGGCCAATCTTCCAATCCAATCTTGGATCTAATTCTCCAGCATATGGAGTAAAAGGATCAGCATCTGCTATACCATCATCATTTGTAACATCAGAATCATTAAACGTGTCTAATAATGGTAATCCTCCAGCATCTGTTTTATATGCGTTCACTAGGTTCTGTGAAGGTTGAAAAAATCCACAACATGCCCCTCCAGTAGTTCCCACAGGTGCTCCGTTTGGAAAATTAAGCGCTTCTCCCCAATTAGAATTATCATCTTGGGATGATCCATCATTTACGGTATGCTGTACTGCAAATATAGACTCACTAGAGTTTTTTGTTTCTGCATTAAAATTGTCAGAGTATTTAGCTACTAAACTATATGGTCCTGCATTAATTACATCATCCAAAATTGGTCTAGCTGCATCGTAGTCTAATTGATACATATGTACCTTTGCCATATATGCTTTTGCAGCCCAGCTATTCCCTGCACCAACAAATCTTGATGCTTCTGGAAGGTTATCTATTGCAAATTGAAAATCAGCTTCTATAAGCCCCCATGAATCTACACTTTCATTAGTTATTGATTCTTCAACGGTTTCATCTACAAATGGAATCTTACCCCACACTTTTTTAGCTTCAAAATGATAATGTGCTCTCAAAAATCTTGCTTCTGCTTCAAATTGAGCAGCTTCTGCAGTTGTTAAATCACCCGCTTCTAAACCTGTTTTAACCCCGCGTATAGCCTCATTACTTCGCGCAACTCCTTCAAAAATCGCATTCCACAAATATCCATAATAATTGTTTTCAGAAGACGTAGCTGTATACGCTTCTACATTATCAATAACAGGCTGATCTCCCGGATCACTTCCTTTATAGGCATTATCAGATGATACTTCTCCATAAATCCAATTAGATGGAGCCGAACGCCAAGAGTCAGATGTATCTAGGTTTCTATCCAACATCCCATACGCTGCAGCTAATTGAAGCGTTACCCAATTACTATCAAATACAATTACATCTGCACTTACCTGTCCTTGTAAAGGAATTTCTAGTTCATCTTTACAAGACTGAAAAACTACCGCAATTTGTAATAAAACACCAATTCCTATTAGTGCTTTATTAGCTTTTAACAATTTAAATATCTTTATCATTACAGTTATTTTTAAAATGAAACGTTCAATCCTAGGTTTACTGACCTTGAAACCGGATATGCTCCTCTATCAACGCCTATTTCTAAGTTTGCCTGTTGTTGATTGGTATAGTTTGATAAATTGATCTCAGGATCCAAACCATCGTAACTCGTAAACGTTAATAGGTTTTTACCCTGTAAAAAGATTCTTATTTTATCTGCTTTTAATTTCGAACTGATATTTTCTCCAAGTGTATATCCAACCGAGATGTTTTTGAGTCTAACATAAGAACCGTCTTCAATATAGTAAGAAGATCCTACCGCTTCATTCGCACTAAGTGTGTAAGCCGGTAATGAGCCCCCTGTATTTGTTGGGGTCCAAGAATTTTGTATATAATCTAAGCTTCTAGCTCCTTCAAAATTTGAAAAATCTGTCCAGAATTTAGTTAGGTTATAAATATCATTCCCTTGAGAACCTTGAAAAAGTAAAGACAAATCAAAATTCTTATATTCTGCGTCAAAAGTGATCCCATATGTAAAATCCGGATGAGGGCTACCTATGATATCTCTAGAATCTCCTGTGATAATAGCCCTTCCTGTAGCAGGATCAATGCCTTCCCAAGTGAAACCAACAAATGAAGAAATAGGTTCTCCTGCTACAGTATTCGTAGTTTCGAAACCTGTTTGAGAACCTAAATTTGGGTTCGCTATTACTTGGTCTAAATTATTTTCATCCAAGAAATCCACTTCATTTTTATAGTGAGATATATTTACTCCAACCGAGTATGAAAAAGCAGCTGTCGAATTATTTGAGTATGAAATTCCTAAGTCAAAACCAGTGTTAGTCATTTCTCCAAAATTCTTGAATATCGAACCGATCGTATTTCCAAATACTGTTGGATCTGTTGGTACAGCAAGTAGCATATCTTTAGTCACTGCATTATAAACATCTAAATCTATATCTAAGGCGCTATTAAATAAAGACGCTGAAATACCAAAATTAGTGGTAGTCGTTGTTTCCCATGTTAAACCTGGGTCTCCTATATTAGCTAAGAAAAAGCCTGTCTGTCCATTATAATCATAAAAATCTAAATTAGAAGCAAAGGAAGTTACTCCTCTAAATGCAGGAATAGAATTATTTCCTAACTCTCCCCAACTCAACTTAAGTAATAAGTTACTTACTATTGAAGAATCTTCAAGAAAACTTTCTCCAGATACTCTCCATCCTAAACTAATGGCTGGAAAAATAGCATCTTGATTACCAGCTTCAAATAGAGAAGAATTATCCTGTCTAAGTGTTGCACTTACCAAATACTTATCATCATATGCATAATCTACTTTTCCAAAAACAGAAAAACTAGATGATTTATTCTGCCCACTTCCTACAGTTTGAGCGCCCGTACCAGCACTTAAGAATGTAAAATCAGGAGTATCTTCAAGGAAATTTGTGATTTGACCAAAGAATTGTTCAAATCTATTCTTTTTAAATTCTGTTCCTACAAAAGCATCAATACTATGTACATCTCCTAAGGTCTTCGTATATTGCAAGATATTATACCAGTTTGTATTAATCTGACTAGTAGAAGTTTCCCTTAACAAATTTACTTGTCTAGCTGCAGAATTCTCAACATCTACTGGTCTGAAAAATGAAAATTCAGAGCTAATCATATCTGCTGTAAATGTAGACTTAATCAATAACCCGTCCATAATATCAAATTCTGCATAAATAGATCCTAACGCTCTAATCGTTTCTGTAGGATTATTAGCATTTCTTCGAGCTGCACCTATTGCATTTGAAGCATTACCTACACCACCTATGGTAGCTGTACCAGCAAAGTTACCAGCAATATCGGTAACTGGGATAAGAGGATTACTTCTATAAAGTGCAGCAATTTGCCCCTCATTATTCTGATTACTTGAACTTCCTACTGGATCAATAAATCCAATTCTTTCTGAATATGAAACATTTACAGATTCTCCTAATCTAAATCTATCGGTAATGTTAAATTCTGAATTTACTCTTAAATTATAACGTTCAAAGCTAGTTGCAATACCAACTCCTTCTTGATCTAGTACTCCCAGACCTACATATAATTTAGAATTTTCTCCTCCTCCTCTTGCAGAAATATTATGTTGTTGTACAAAAGCAGGATCAAAAAATGCACCAAACCAGTCTGTTCCACCTTTATTTGCTCTTGTAATTCTATTATCCGGAAAACTATAGGTACTTTCATCTACAGTTCCTGAAACCCCTGCTGGTAAAATATAATCTGGTAATACAGGGCTAGTTCCTGAACCATATTGAGGATGAGAAAGTGCTTGCCCATCATTTGCCAAAGCTTGCCAATAAGCATCTGCTATCTGTTGTGGTGTTGCAAATTCAGGAAATACGGATTCTGGTATAAAATCGACTCCAGTTAAACCACTATAACTAAAAGTTACCTTATTGTTCTTTTTACCACTTTTTGTTGTTATTACAATTACCCCATTAGCAGCTCCAATTCCATAAATAGATGCTGCGGCAGCATCTTTAAGTATTTGTATGGATGCAATATCATCAGGGTTAAGGTCACTAAGACCTTGACCAGTTTGTACTCCGTCAATTACATATAATGGATCATTTCCATTAATTGTTCCATACCCTCTAATACGTACTGCAGAATTCCCACCAGGTCCTCCTTCAACACCAACAGTTACACCAGCTGCCTGACCCTGTAAAGCTTGTTCTAAACTAGTAGGAGTCGTTGCTGCTATTGCTTCGGATTGTACAACTGTAACCGACCCTGTAATATTTCTGGTATTCTGTCTTGTATAACCAGTAACAACAACTTCACTTAGCTCACTCGCATCTTCAACCAAAACTACTTCTATAGGGGTTTGACCAGAATATACCACTTCTTTTGTAGTAAACCCTACATAAGAAAATACTATCGTTTCTCCACTAGCAACTTCTAACTGATAGTTCCCATCAAAATCTGTTTGAGTTCCTCTATTGGTTCCTTTTACAATAACGCTCGCTCCTGGAAGTGGGCCTCCATCTGCTGTGGTAACTTTACCTGTAACAGCATCCTGAACTGGTACTTCTACGTCTGAAAACGTTTTCGTAATTGCTTCTTTTTTTTGTTTGGATATTACTATTTGTCTATCCAATATTTTATAAGTAAGATCTGTTTTTACAAATGCTCTATTTAGAATCTCATTTATGGTAGATTCCTTAAGACTAAGGGTAATTGTATTGTTTGTTTTTATAATATCATCTTTATAAAAGAATATAAATTCACTTTGAGAATGAATTTGATCAAACAATTCTTCAAAAGTTGCATTTTTAAGATTGATATTGAGTTTAGTTTGTGAATAAGAGTTGTTAGCATAAACGCTAGTTAATCCGAAGAACAGGAATAAAATAAAAACTCTCATAATAGTCAATAAAAAATTGATTTTCTTCTTTTTGGATAAAAAAGAAAGCCCGTTAGCTTTTTTATTCATAATTTTGTTTTTTACGTATTAAGTATTGCGATATCGCAATATTTTGATTTAGGTCAGAAAATGTTGCCGCATTTTCTGACTTTTTTATTATAAAAGGTTGTGTGATGTTTTTATATCATATAGTTGATTGTTTTAATTAATTACAAATTTTCCATTTTCTATCTTATATTTTAAATCTGTAGATTGTTTAATAACTTCGATTACTTTTTCTATACTTTCTTTCAAATCAAGATGTCCAGAAAAAGTTTGACTTTTAAGCTCTTCACTTTCAATTGAAATATTTACATTATAATATCGAGAAAGCTTCTTGATAATTAAATCCATTCTCTGTTTCTTAAATATGAATTTACCGTCACGCCATGCCATATATTTTGCAACATCTACTTTACTGGTTTTCATGCCTTTTACTTTACTGTTATACACAGCTAGAGTTCCTGGTTTTATTTTAATTCTAGATTTCCCGAAAATAGAATTTCCCTGATATTTAATTTCTACACTACCTCTTTCTAGTGCTGTACTAGTATACGAATCATCTTCATAACTACTTACATTAAAAACGGTACCTAAAACCTTAATATCATAGTCATTAGTTACAACATAAAATGGTTGTTCTGCATTGTGCCTTACATCAAAAATTGCTTCTCCTATAAGATGGACTTCTCTTTTATCTCCATTAAATGTTACTGGATATGTTAACTTTGACCCTGAATTAAGCCAAACTTTTGTCCCCTCAGAAAGTGTAATTTTTGTCCTTTTACCATAAGGAACAATAATAGTATTAAATGTATTCTTTGATGACTGAGCAACTTTTTTTGAACTATTAATATCTAACTCATCACCAGTACTAGAATATGTAATACTTGATGAACTTTCGGTAATTTTTATCTCTTCTTTTTCGTTTAAAACTAATTTCACATCTCCATTATTATGAATATTTAAATCTGTAGTATGCACATAATCCTTAATTTTTGAAGAATTATTATAAAAACCACTAGTATAATTAATCGAAATCATTAAAATAGCAATAGCTGCTGCCATACTGACAATATAGCCAAGTCTTCTCTTTCTCCTCTTATTGCGATATTCTAGAATAGATGTACCTATCCTGGATTTTAAAAGGTCCTTTTCTTCTTTGGTTAACATTTTTTGGGGAGTTTACTATCCATTACAATATTTTGTACTCTTCTTTTTAACATATGATTATACCATATTTATGGTAAGGTTTTTATACACCAAGTGTTACGTGTATTGCCTTACTATTATATAAAAGCAGTGAAATCAAAAACATAGACAAAAAAAAAACACTTTTTTTTTAATTTTATTCGATTTCTATTTCATTTCGTAGTTTTTTTACTGCTCTGTAGATTAAAGTTCTAACCGATTCTATCGAAATCCCTAAAATGGCAGCAATTTCTTCATAAGATTTCTTTTCATCAAATTTTAATGATAGCCCCTTTCTTTGCTTACTAGAAAGCGAAGTCATTGCTACAGAGAGTTTAGCACTAATTTCCAGGGAGTTTTCAGACTGAATAATCGATTCTTCTGCAGATTTTGATGAAGAAACAATTTCATCTTTTTTATCATCTGCAGAAAATAACTTTAGTTTAGATTTAAATTTTTTATTAATTTTTCTTTTAAGGGAAGTAAAAAGATAATATTTAACATTATCCACATCAGAAAGTTTCTTTCGATATTTATAAATATCCAAAAAAAGATCGTGAATGCAATCCTTAACGTAACCTGTATCATTTGTATATTGAATACCAAACGCATATAGTGAATCTATATATTTATCATATAGCTCATTAAAAGCGTTCAAATCTCCCAATTTGACCTTTGTCCATAATATTGAATCAATAGATCTAATAGATTGCATGTGAGGTAATTTGCATATTTATGAATTCTTAAAAAAGATGTTCTAAAATTGTGTGTTTTATATTAAATTAACATTAATATTGGTTATAAATATAACCAAAAACACTTATAACTCTTTTTCTAATGCAAATTTTTTGTTAAGATTTCCTATTATTATCTCAAATTCACCATACTCAACAACCCACTTATTATCCTCATTTACAAACTTTAAGTCGTCTGTATCAATAGTAAAAGAAACTTTTTTATTTTCTCCCGGTTGAAGTTCTATTTTTTTAAACCTTTTAAGTGTTTTCACCTCTGGTGTAATACTCGCATATAAATCTTTAATATATAATTGCACTACTTCTTTACCCGTTCGTGTACCCGTATTTTGGACCTCTACTGTCACATTAATAGCATCTCCTTTTTTGATAAACACTTTATCAAAATTTAAATTTTTATATCCAAAAGTAGTATAAGACAATCCATGTCCAAACTCATATTGCGGAGAATAACTTTTTTGATAATCTGCATCATCATTCTGCTCTTCATCACCTAAACTCTCTGTATACTTTCTATTATACTTTTGCAATGAATTAGCATACCTTGGATAATTGTATGGAAGTTTACCACTTGGATTTACATCTCCGTAAACGATATCTACTAATGCCCTGGATCCTTCATTTCCAGGTAAGTAACATTGCAACACAGCATCCATGCCTTTTTCAAATTGACTTATAATTCTTGGTCTCCCTTCGTTTAAAACCAATATAATTGGTTTATTTAGATCCATAAGTGCTTTTGCTAATTTAACCTGAGGTTCTGTAATTAACAAATCATTGATATCACCAGGAGTTTCTGTATAATTATGCTCTCCTAAACATAAAACAATATAATCAACATTTTTAGCTAAAGAAACAGATTTAGCAATATCTATTTCCTCAAAAATTGAAACCCCGGGAGCATATTCTACATTTTGCTTCCCAATCTTACCTTGGAAAGCCTCTAAAATTGTAAATTTATCTTTTGCGTATTGATCACTTTTTTCTCCTTGCCATGTATATGACCAACCTCCATTTAGGTATTTCATACTATTTGCTGTAGGACCTGTAATCAAGACTTTACTTTCTTTGGATATAGGGAGCGTTTTATCAGTATTTTTTAACAATGTAATAGATTCAGAAGCAGCTATATAAGACATCGCTATTGAAGATGAAGAACCAAAATCAGGATAATCTTTTGGATCAGTAACTGGTGTTCTAAATAAATCCAATTCGTATTTTACTCTTAAAATTCTACTTACCGCATCATCAATTCTAGACATAGGAACCTCGCCATCATTTACTAAAGACAATAAATCTTCAAAAAACGTATAATTATCTGGTACCATACTCATATCGATACCTGCCAGGACAGATTTTTTAACTGCTTCTCGCATAGTAGATGCAATTTTATGACGTGTATGCAGGTAAATAATATCTTGCCAATCAGTAACTACAAAGCCTTTAAATCCAAGTTCTTCTTTCAAAAGATCATTTATTATCTTCTTACTTGCATGAACAGGAACTCCATTGATTTCGCCAGAACTAATCATTATACTTTTGGCATCTGCTTCTATACTTTTCTCATATATTGGCAAATCATATTGTCTAAGAATTCTTTCGGGGATTATACTTGGTGTTCTATCTTTTCCTGTTGTCGTACTACCATATCCTATATAATGCTTAATACAAGCAGCAACTTTATCCGACTCACCTATATCATCTCCCTGAAAACCTTCTACCATTGCTACCCCCATCTGAGATGACAAATATGTATCCTCACCAAAAGATTCCCAAAGTCTAGACCATGCGGGGTTTCTTGGTAAATCTAAATCTGGAGAAAAAACCCAAGGGATTGAAGATGCCCTAGTTTCATAAGCCGAAATAGCCGTACATTTCTTAACCAATTCAGAATCCCATGTTGCTGCCATCCCAATCTGTTGCGGAAACAAAACCGCACCAGCAGTATAACTGGCTCCATGAATAGCATCTATACCATAAATAATTGGAATCTTTTTATCTGTCTGATTTGTTTCTTCTAAAATTTCATTCAGCACTTCGTTCCATCTTTCTGGGCTTGGAGCTCCAGGATTTGGGACATTAAGTATTGACCCTATTTTATATTTATGAATAGCTTTCTTTAACTTATTTTTATCTAACACACCAGGCTCACCATCTTGCTCCAATGCAGTAACTGTGATCTGAGTCATTTGACCAATTTTCTCTTCCAGTGTCATACTTGACAGTAGTGCTGCAACTTTCGCATCTATGGGATCAGAAGTCTCAATTTCTTGTTTTTTAAAAGAACATGACGATAACAAAACTACACTTAACAGCATAGTGACAATTGCACTAATTTTCATAATTGATTGTGTATTATTAATTTCAGATACTCTGTTTTTAAAGAGTCAAAAACCAACCAAACGTAGACACAATACTTTTGCTTTTTTTAGTGTTCTAATGAAAATAATGCTTCATTTTTTTAATATTTATAAGAAAAAAACAGAATAGCTTTCACTATTCTGTTTTTCAATATTTCTGTTATTACTAATATGTTTATATTACTTACTTAAGTACATTTTACGCCTAGAATACAAGTCGTAAAACTGATCATCTTTAAGATCATCAATAAAAAGAATACTTTCTCCTGTACTTTTCATTTCTGGTCCTAATTTTTTATTTACGCTAGGGAATTTATTAAAAGAAAACACTGGCTGTTTAATCGCATACCCTTCGAGATGTGGTTTAAAATCAAAATCTGTCACCTTCTTTTCTCCTAACATCACTTTGGTAGCATAATTTACATAAGGCTCCCCATAAGCTTTTGCTATAAATGGAACCGTTCTAGAAGCTCTTGGGTTCGCTTCTATAATATAGACCATATCATCTTTGATGGCAAACTGAATATTGATTAGTCCCACCGTATTTAATTCTAATGCAATTTTATATGTATGATCTTTGATTTGTTGCATTACAAATTCACCAAGATTAAATGGAGGTAACGTTGCATTAGAATCTCCTGAATGAATTCCACAAGGCTCTATATGTTCCATAATACCAATAATATAGACATTCTCTCCATCACAAATCGCATCAGCTTCAGCTTCGATAGCACCATCAAGATAGTGATCCAGAAGTAGCTTATTATTTGGTATTTTACGCAAAAGATCTACAACATGCTCTTCTAATTCTTGCTTATTAATTACAATTTTCATCCCCTGACCTCCTAAGACATAAGATGGTCTTACCAGAATAGGGAAATCGAGACGATCTGCAACCTCAAGTGCTTCATCAGCAGTCTCTGCTGTATCAAATTCTGGATATGGAATATTGTTTTCTTGTAATAATTTAGAAAAACTACCCCTATCTTCTGCAAGATCGAGAGATTGAAAACTAGTACCTATAATTTTGATTCCATAACGATCTAGTTTTTCGGCAAGTTTTAAGGCTGTTTGTCCTCCTAATTGCACAATAACTCCTTCTGGTTTTTCGTGCCTTATGATATCATAAATATGTTCCCAGAATACTGGTTCAAAATATAGCTTATCTGCAGTATCAAAATCAGTTGAAACCGTTTCTGGATTACAATTAATCATGATAGTTTCATACCCGCATTCTGCAGCAGCTAAAACCCCATGTACACAACAGTAATCAAATTCAATTCCCTGCCCGATTCGATTAGGTCCAGAACCCAAAACAACTATTTTCTTCTTATCGGTAACTTCACTTTCATTTGATACATAAACCTCTCCCTGAGGAGTTTCCACTTCGGCCTCGAATGTAGAATAAAAGTACGGCGTCTCTGCCTTAAATTCTGCAGCACAAGTATCTACTAACTTATATACTCTATTAATTCCTAACTCATCTCTCTTATTATACACTTCACTCTCATAACACCCAACCATATGGGCAATCTGTCTATCAGCAAAACCTTTTTGCTTAGCTTCTAATATGAGCTCTTTGGTAAGTGATTGGATAGTATATGTCGAAATTTCTTTTTCCAGATTATATAATTCCTCATATTGTTTAAGGAACCACATATCTATCTTGGTTATTTCATAAATTCTACTCAGAGGAATACCCATTTGAATCGCATCATAGATTACAAATACTCTATCCCAACTTGCATAACTAAGTTTCTCTATGATTTGATCATAATCTTTATATCCTTTTCCATCAGCCCCTAGTCCATTCCTTTTTATTTCTAAAGACTGAGTTGCTTTGTGTAACGCTTCTTGAAATGATCTCCCTATAGCCATTACCTCTCCTACAGATTTCATCTGAAGCCCCAATCTGCGATCTGCTCCTTCGAATTTATCAAAATTCCATCTCGGTATTTTAACAATCACATAATCTAATGTAGGTTCGAATAATGCAGATGTAGATTTAGTAATTTGGTTATCTAATTCGTCCAAATTATATCCTATCGCCAATTTTGCTGCTATTTTAGCAATTGGATATCCTGTTGCTTTAGACGCTAAAGCAGAAGAACGAGAAACCCTTGGATTAATTTCTATTGCTATAATATCTTCATTTTCATCTGGACTCACTGCAAATTGCACATTGCAACCTCCTGCAAAATCCCCAATACTGCGCATCATATGGATTGCCATATCACGCATACGTTGGTAAGTCTTATCACTTAACGTCATAGCCGGAGCGACAGTAATAGAATCTCCTGTATGAATCCCCATAGGATCCATATTCTCTATAGCACAGATAATAACAACATTATCATTATTATCCCTCAACAGCTCTAATTCATATTCTTTCCATCCAATTAGTGCCTTATCAATCATCACCTCATGAATAGGAGAAACTTCAAGTCCACGGGTTAGTAATTCATCAAAATCTTCTTCTTTATACACAAAAGATGCTCCTGCACCTCCCAAAGTATACGATGCTCTTATTACTAATGGAAATCCAAATTCCTGAGCAATTTCTTTTCCTTTTAAATATGAATTTGCAGTGGCTTGAGGAGCCATCCCAATTCCTATTTTCAGCATTAGCTCTCTAAACTGTTCTCTATCTTCTGTGATATTAATAGCATCAATATCAACACCTATAATTTCTACATCAAAATCATCCCAAATTCCTTTTTCGTCAGCCTCTATACATAAATTTAATGCAGTTTGCCCTCCCATAGTTGGCAATACAGCATCGATCTGAGGATGTTCCTTTAAAATTTGAATGATTGATTTTGTGTTTAGTGGTTTAAGATATACATGATCAGCCATAGAAGGATCTGTCATTATCGTTGCCGGATTTGAATTGATCAAAATAGTTTCAATTCCATCCTCTCTAAGCGAGCGCAATGCTTGAGTTCCCGAATAGTCAAATTCACACGCTTGTCCAATCACAATTGGTCCTGACCCTATAATTAGTATACTCTTTAGTTTTTCTCTTTTAGGCATGTAATAAAAGTATTGACGTTTTTACTTAAAAATTTATGTATTAGATATAAAAAAAGGCGTTACCGATAAAAGTAACACCTTAATATTTTTCAACACACATCAACATTAGTGCTTGTGTCTTAATTCTGATGAAACAGATAGCTTCTTTCTTCCTTTTGCTCTTCTACGAGCCAATACCTTTCTACCATTTGCAGAAGCCATACGCTCTCTGAAACCGTGTTTGTTTTTTCTCTTTCTCTTCGATGGTTGAAACGTTCTTTTCATTGCTATCTATCTTTATAAATCTTCTTGAAATATCTAAATTTGATTTTTTCGGGTTTTTTTACTCTCCCCAAAACTGCGGGCAAATATACGAAGAGTTTTTACTTTGACAAACCTAATTATCAAATTATTTTTAATTGTTTTTATTACCTTTGCGCGGACTTAATAATTAAACATTTCAATGTACAACAAAAATATAAAATTAATAATCGCAGCAATCATTATTGGTGTGGCAGTTTGGCAAATGATTGAAGGATATATAGGTAATGGAATTATGCTTATTTTACTATCTGCAATTTTCGTTTTTTTATATTTTAAAAATGAATTAATTCTTCTTGCTTTTCTGAGGCTTCGTAAACAAGATTTTGATGGAGCTAGAAAATGGCTTGATAGAATTAAAAATCCTGAAAGTGCGCTTACAACAAAGCAGCAAGGATACTACAACTACCTTCTTGGTATTATGCTATCTCAAACCAATATTACGCAGGCAGAAAAATATTTAAAAAAGGCCATTAAGCTAGGATTATCTATGAATCAGGATTTAGCCGTTGCCAAACTAAACCTAGCAGGTATTGCAATGACCAAACGCCGTAAAAGAGAAGCACAAATGCTATTAACAGAGGCTAAAAAATTAGATAAACATAATATGTTGAAAGATCAGATTACAATGATGAAACAACAGATGAAGAAAATCTAGGCATACTAATTGTATAGAAAATTACGTTTAATGATAGTTTTGTATTGCCATTAAGACAATTGTAATCAGAGTAAGGGATAAGTTTTACACCTAAAAATGTTTTTTTTAATGGCTTTATATTACATTAGCTACCGTAATCTATTTATGATGAAGAAATTTTTAGTATTAGGAATACTCTCTTTATATTTTAGCAGTTCTTTTGCGCAAGAAGAAAGAAAAATACCTTTCTCAGTTGCTATTTCAGCTCATATTACAAAGTATAATCAAAGAATCGACGCTGCATATCAGGATCAGGATTTGGAACGTGCTCAATTTTTATTCGACTCCTTGGTTACAAATCATTTAAGCGGCACATATATGGATGATTTTAGTGTTTATCCACTAAAAGGCGACCCCATATCACTAGAAGAATATGAAAAACCAGTATTTTTAATAACATATGCATCCTGGTGCGTTCCAGGAATTGGAGAAATTCCAGCTTTAAATGATTTAGTAGATAAATTTCATGATCAAATTGATTTTGTCGTTCTATTCTGGGACAACAAAGAAAGCTTAAAGGAAAAAGCAAAAGAATATACTGAGAATATACAATTAGTTCATATTGATGAAAAAACCAATCAGGATTCATATATCATAAACAAATTAAAACATGCATTAGGTTTTCCCATGATGTATTTTATGGATAACAATAAAAAAATTCTTGATATCAGAAAAATTGTTACACATCATTCTAGTGAAACCTTAAGCAACTCTTACAATATTCACTTTAACTCCTTATCTAAAGGTGTTTCTCTTCTGATTGCGGATTTAGATTTAAACTCAGAGATTTCTCCTGAAGCTAATGCAGAAGAAAACGAAGATCAACGTACTGATGAAGAAAGAGATATTGATGAAGAATATGAGCGATACAAAAGAGAAAAGGATTCTCTAAATGGCAAAAAAAGGGATAATCGTTAATCACTATTCTTTTTCTTTACTCACCCAATCACCTTATTACAAACTCTTCATGAAAGTTAGATACAAAAAATCAATGTAACTAACTTCAAAAATTACAATAAGAGATCATTACCTATATCTGAATTTCCAATAGCAATACTATGAATTTATTAAAGATTTTATCGTTTCTGATTTTGATAAACTTTTCTACTTCTTCAAAAAAAGAAGAAACCCTCTTAGAAAATAAAGACATAGAGTTAAATGACACCAAAACAGAAGCAAAAAAAATCAAAGCGATAAATTATAATTTTGTTATTCATTTTAATTATCAATCTCATGGTAGTATATTTATAAATGGAATACCTGTTATTCATAGACCTGCAGCAGACACTTTATCAGGTTCCAAATCCAAATCACGTCCTATTAATGAACTTTTAGTAAATGGTACCAATACAATAAAGCTTATTGGAAATTTTCAAAAAAACAAATATGAAATAGGAGTTTACCAAAATGAAATTCTTGAACATGGACAACTCTCTGATGAAGACATAAAGATTGAACTCAAAGAAAATGAACCCGGTTTCTTTACTTTTGAAACAAATGACATTCCCTCTCACATATGGGATGATGGCGAAGATTTTAAAGCTTCTGATTACAAAAAACTTACAGCTCTTGTAGTAGAAAGAGATCGGATTATCAAAAAAGGATTAACAAAAAAGTATATTGACCTTCACAAAATTGAAATACAAGAATATGCAAAAACAATGAATGCTATGGGCCATTTATCGTTTTCTTTTAAAAGCATAGAAAATGATCTTAAAGATTCTTTTAAAGCTATTCAAAAAGGAAAAGAATACATCCCAATAAACATCCCAAAAGACGAGGTAATGGTTCATATTTCTAATTCTAAAAAACTAGCAACCATAACTCATAAAAACAAGCCTTATTACACAAGTTTTAAAAGGACTGAAGATAGTTATATATGGGAATGGAAAATACTATATATGAAGAAAAATGGTAAGCTCATGCCTATTTTAGCATATTAGATATATACTTATTTACCAAATATCATCTTTATAGCAACAAGCAATAACACTCCGCCAAAAATCTTTTTAAGCAATGCTTGATTTATAGAAATTGCAAGCTTACTCCCCAAATATCCTCCTATGATAAATGTAACTGCTATAATTACGGCATATTTCCAATTTACGAATCCTTCTTGATAATAGTTATATGCAGCAAGTAAAGTTACAGGAACTGCCAACACAGCTAAACTGGTTCCCTGAGCTTGATGCTGAGAAAAATTCACCCATAAAATAAGAAGAGGAATCATAATTACACTCCCTCCTATACCCAAAGTGCCGCTAAAAAAACCTGCAAGTAATCCTATTAAGATTAGCGAAATAAGTACTGAAGTATTCATACTGCCTTTTTAAATAAGCAGCTAACTTAGGCAAAAATATTATTAAATCCATGAATAGTTTTATTGTCCTACTCCAGTTTTATAATACCCCTCTCTTGGAATTTTAATTAAATATTCTTTACCTGTTGTATTATTTAAATGTGCTTCTCTAAGCCATGGATTATGAAGCTTTAAAATTTTATAATTTATATCATACTGCTTAGCAAATTTATTAAAATCCGCAATTGGCTCGTCCACTAATACATTAAATGTAGGAATATGTGTATACAAATCATCGTTACTAAAATTAAAGCCGTATCGCTTTGGATTACTTAAAATCTCTTTAACTGCAACAATTCTAAAAACATATCTTCCAGTTTCTTGGCCTAATAACAAATCATAATATGAAGAAGCATTTTGCTTTACCAATTGTTTATTTACACCAGCTCTACCTGCATTGTAAGCAGCTGCGGCTAGTGTCCAAGATCCAAAACGTTCTTTAGCTTTTTTCAAGTATTTACAAGCCACAAGTGTAGATTTCTCTATATGATAGCGTTCATCTATATTTTGATTTACCTCTAGACCATGTTCTTTTGCTGTTCCTTTCAATATTTGCCAAAAGCCAGTCGCTTTAGCGGGAGATACCGCTTGAGTAAGACTACTTTCTATAACTGCCAGATATTTAAAATCATCTGGAACACCTTGTTCTTTAAGTATAGGTTCTATAATAGGAAAATACTTATTTGCTCTTTTAAAAAGGAGCAAACCATTAGATTGCCAGTAGGTATTAACCAATAGCTCTCTATCCATTCTTTCTCTTATATCCGGATTCTCTATCGGCACAAGTTCACCTGAGAAATTGAGATTATCTGGCATTGGGATAGCATAAACATTGTAATCATTTACCAGCTTTTCTTCGAGGACTTCCTGCGCAACCGGCTTTTCGGGTGCTTCTTGCGTAGCGTTAACTAAAATTCCAAATGTAAATAATACACCTAGAAGGACTAAAAATTTCTTAATCGTTTTCATTACTTCAGTAGATTTTATTGGGGAATAAAATTTTAATTTATACAATATAACATAAAAACTTAGACTAATGCAAGTTATCATTGATAATTTCGGGTAGATGTTTATTAAACCATCTTGCCCTATTCACAATCATTACATGAGTTCCTTTATCTACAGTTATGCAGTTTTCTATATTTGTAATAGGAAAAACAATATCCTTATCCCCATGAATATGAATTAATCCTTCTATAGTTTCTTTCTGGTCCCAACACACCATTTTTTCAATAGCCCAATCCAAATACTCTTTATCACTTACTGATAAATATTTTTGATACATTGCCGCTCTTTTTTTTGCAAAATCACCAAAAGCCAATTTTTCCCAATCATCAATTTTTGAAACCAAGCTTGTGGGTAATAACTTATACACTTTTGTTTTTCTTGCAAGCTTCATTCGCTTTGGTAACTCAAACTTATTCTTTACACTAGAAACAATAATTAGTTTTTCTACCTCTAAATATTTACTCATTTCCTGAACAATAATACCTCCAAAAGAAACTCCAATTAAAACACATTTTTTATGCTCTACATCATCACACATTCGTTTTGCATAATCTTCGATCGATTCTTCCTTGAAAGGAATTTTCCAGGGAAGCATTTTAGTTACAAATTTATCTTCTGGTAACTTGATATATTCAAAAATAGAGACATCCGCGGCCAACCCCGGAACGAAATAAACATAGCTAACTTCCTGCGACATAGGTATTTTAACAGTGAGGGTTAAGTTTAAAACTCTAATTTTCTTATCTTTGCATCTCAAAATTATAGTTTTCCCATGTTAGAAAAAAGGAAACACTATGTTAAATTTTTATAAAAGTAAATTTTGAACTAACAAATCTTAGTTAGGAAAAGTAAAATTGAATCTTTTTTTTGATAGTCAATCATTGTCATTTAGATCCTAAAATACTTACTTCCTCAAAGATTATATTTTAATAGCAAGGCATAAGACCTTGGTATATGCTTGATTATACATCTCATAATTAAAAAAAACTATGGAGAACATGAGTGCTGTTGAATTAGAAATCATTGACAATGAATTTCTAAGACAATTCGAAACTACAATTGAAGATCAAAAAGCAAAGATCGAGTACGCTCAACAGGAAAGAAAAATTTTCCTAACTAAACTTGTAATGAGTGAGGAACACCTTGAAAAAGGATATGGAGAAGATTTTATTGTTGCTGTATTTAACGTTATTCAGGAACGCAACATTAGATTAGTACCTACAAGTCCGATTATCGCTAAATTTATGCGTAAAAACCGAAGGAAATACAAAGATTTACTTCCAGTAGGAATAAATATATAGTCTCTATTTCATCCAAAAAATAAAAAAAATCTGCCTGAGAGCAGATTTTTTTTATTTTCTAATATTTACAATGTTACTCTTAAACAAAATCAAATCTCACCATCCCGTCTTCATCAATATCTTTCAGTAGCACATCGTGCATGGTGTTAACGTATGATGGATTCCATGGCATTTTCACCTTCACATAATTCTCTGTAAACCCATGAATATATCCTTCTTTGTTCTCTGACTCAAACAAAACTGTTCTTTCTGTTCCCAACTGGCTTTCGTAAAACGCTCTTCTTTTTTTAGCTGATAATCCTCGCAACATTTTACTTCTCTTCTTACGCACATTTTGAGGAACAGCATCATCTAATTTTGCTGCAACCGTATTATCTCTCTCAGAATATGTAAATACATGTAGATATGATATATCTAATTGAGATAAGAAATTATAAGTATCCAAAAAGTGATCATCGGTTTCTCCCGGGAAACCAACAATAACATCAACACCAATACAGGCATGAGGCATCACTTCTTTAATTTTTATCACTCTATCCACATACAGATTCGTAAGATATCTTCTACGCATCAATTTTAAGATCTCATCATTACCTGACTGTAAAGGAATATGAAAATGCGGAACGAAAGTTCTTGATTTTGCAACAAAATCAATAGTTTCATTCTTAAGTAAATTTGGTTCTATAGATGAAATTCGCAATCTTTCTATACCATCTACCTGATCAAGAGCTGTTACCAACTCATAAAATGTATGCTCATGCTTTTTATTACCAAACTCTCCTTTACCATAGTCTCCAATATTAACTCCGGTAAGCACAATTTCTTTGATTCCTTTTTCCGAAATTTCTTTAGCGTTTTTTAATACATTATCTAATGTATCACTTCTTGAAACCCCTCTTGCCAAAGGTATTGTACAATAGGTACATTTATAATCACAGCCATCTTGTACTTTTAAAAATGCACGAGTTCGATCTCCTATAGAATAACTACCCACATAAAAATCTGCTTCTTCAATCTCACAAGAATGTACTTCTCCAAATTCATTTTTAGAAAGATCATTGATATAATCTGTAATCTTAAATTTCTCTGTAGCTCCTAAAACCAAATCCACTCCGTCAACCTCTACAAGTTCTTCAGGTTTTAATTGTGCATAACAACCCACTGCGGCAACAAAAGCATCTGGATTTACTTTTTGAGCCTGCTTTACTATAGTTTTGAATCTTTTATCTGCATTTTCTGTAACAGAACATGTATTAATAACATAAATATCTGCATTTTCAGAAAAATCCACACGATCAAAACCTTCATCAACAAAACTTCTTGCGATCGTGGAGGTTTCAGAAAAATTCAGTTTACAACCTAATGTATAAAAAGCTACTTTTTTTCTCATAAAATATAAGTGTCATTTCCGCAAAGGCGAAAATCTCTTTATATTTACCCTTAACTATACTCAAAAACATTGAGTCGTTCTAGGATATTTTTTTAGGGTGCAAATATACCAACAATAATTCGTTTACTAAAATTGAAAATAGCACACAACAAATCCATAATTCACTACTTAACAACACTTTACTCTTTACTTGTATTATTATCTTGTAAGGAATCCTCTCACGAAAACAGAGATCATTTAGTATTTCGCTATAATCAATATGAAAATGTTAGTTCATTAGACCCTACATTTGCCAGGGACATTGCCAATATCTGGTCCACAAATCAATTATTTAATAGTCTGGTACAGCTTGATGACTCTCTTCATATCAAACCTGACATTGCTAGAAGATGGGAGATTTCAGAAAATATGTTGAATTATACTTTTATCCTTAGAAATGATGTAAAATTTCATAAGCACGAGCAATTTAAAACCAAAGACAGTACCAGAGTGGTAACCGCGAAGGATTTTGTATATAGTTTTAACAGGTTAATTGATCCCAAAGTAGCATCTCCAGGAAACTGGGTTTTAAAAAATGTGCAGAAATACACTGCTATCAATGACACTATTTTTGAAATTAAATTGAAGAAACCTTTTCCTGCTTTTTTAGGACTAATGAGCATGCGATATTGTTCTGTTGTTCCAAAAGAAATTGTAGAATTTTATGGCAACCAATTTAGATCCAATCCAATCGGTACAGGTCCATTTAAGTTTAAATTATGGGAAGAGAATGTAAAATTAGTACTTCGTAAAAACGAATTATATTTTGAAAAGGATGAGAAAGGAGAACAACTCCCCTACCTCGAAGCTGTAGCTATTACTTTTTTACCTGAAAAACAAAGTGAATTTCTTCAATTTGCAAAAGGGAATATTGACTTTCTTAACAGCCTTGATGCATCTTACAAAGACGAACTACTTACCCCTACAGGAAAGCTAAGAGAACGTTACAAAGATCGTATTCATATTTCTAAAGGCCCTTATCTAAATTCTGAATATCTAGGATTTTATCTAGATGGAGATAGCCAGGAAGTACAATCTGTATTGATCAGGAAAGCTATTAATTATGGCTTTGATAGAAAAAAAATGATAACGTATCTGAAAAATGGTATCGGAACTCCCGCAATTAATGGTTTTATTCCTAAAGGAATTCCCGGGTTTAGTAATAGTAAAGGATTTGAATATAATCCAGAGAAAGCTCGTAAACTTGTCGAGACTTACATCAAACAAACAGGAGATACAGATCCCGTTATCAGGATTGCGACCGACTCAAATTATCAAAGTATTTGTGAATTTATACAACGAGAGCTTCAAAAAATAGGGCTTACCATTATAGTAGATGTTATGCCTTCTTCGACAATACGTCAAAAGAAATGGGCAGGAAAACTAGATACATTTAGAGCAAGTTGGATCGCAGACTATCCTGATGCAGAAAATTTCCTTTCTCCTTATTACAGCAAAAACCATACTCCAAATGGTCCAAACTATACTCACTTTAAAAATGAGACCTTTGATAGACTATATGAAGAAAGTTTCTTGATCACCGACACCAAAGTACGAGAGCAACATTATGCAAAAATGGACTCTATAATAATCGCCCACGCTCCTATTGTTCCTTTATATTATGACCAAGTCACACATTTTATACAGAAAAATGTAAAAGGTATGACTACAAATCCACAAAATTTTCTGGTCTTAAAACGAGTTTGGAAAGAGAAAAAGAATTAAAGAAACTAGATAACAACCCACCATAAAGCCCCCTTACCCTACTTATCCGCATTTAATCGATTATTTTTTTATATATTCGCATTTCGTTAACATTTTTAACATAATCAATTAACCCGAATCTTATGAAAAAATTATCATTTTTTTTACTTGCTTCCTTACTGCTTGTAATAATAGGATGTAGTAGTGATGACGATTCTCCAACTGGAGGAAATGACGTTGCATCTAATCCAGAAGAAGAAACTGTACTAAATCCAGCAGATGTTACTTCTGGTATTACTATTGAAAATGCCACTGTAAATAATGGTACTCCTCCTTCTCCTACAGGCGAAATTGCCTTTACGATGGACAACACTAATCAATCTGCTTTCTTAAAAAACGGATTTGACATTAGTTTTAACGCTCCTGCTAACTATGCTGGTGCATATATACAGCTAGCCTCTACCGACGGCACAAAAGCCACTAATTACTTTGATGTTTCTGCTAATAAATCTAAATCAGTAAGAAAAAATACAGGAGTTTTTTCAAGATCCAGTAAAATGGACAATAATAATGTAGAAATCGATGTAAATTTTGGAGATGCAATACCTCCTGGAAAATTTTGCTATATCCTTTGTATTTATGATGACGCAGGCAATATTAGCGATCCTGTAGAAGTTTGTGTTGAAATAGAAGCATGGGGTGGAAATCCTGCTCTTGTAGGCACTTGGAACTACACTAAGCTAATCGAAGACGGAGTAACTATTCTCCCTGGTGAAGAAAGCGATTGTGGTTCTACAACTATAAATTGTGCCAATGAGCAAGAACTAGTTATAGAAAATGCTTTTTGCTATATATTAGATTCTTTTAAGTTAACAATCAACAATGATGGAACGTATGAATATAGAAGTGATGAAACAGATAATGACTTAGATTTTAACGCCAGTACAGAAACTTGTACCGCAGTTTTCCAACCAGAAGGAACTAGTTATTATATTTCTAAAGGTAATTGGGCGTATGATGAAGAAGAAAAAAGAATGACCTTAATTGAGTTTGAGTATGTTGAAGCTTCTGGAGATCAAGTATTTGAAGGAGTAGAAGAAAATGGATATGTTGATTTTGATGGTGATGCAGTTGTAGATGGTTCTTCTTTAATTGTAAAAATTGTAGAAACCGAAGCAGATAATACCATTAATTTAGAGTATTATTTCTCGAAGTAATTTAAAATAAAGTAACATAAAAAACGCTCTCTGATGTAGAGGGCGTTTTTGTTTATTATCATCAAAAAATATAATGCTTTTTTCTATTTTTTGCAGTAATTAAAAAGAGCTCTATCTATTCATAACTCTTTCGCCATGTCTTTGTTTCTTCAAAAATATGCTCTAGAATTTTCTCATCCTGCTCGGTAAATTCTATATTGCGCCTTGACATCACTACTTTAGCTACTTCAAAAGCTTTTTTAGTGAGATAAGTTGTAAAGCCTCCACTTCCTCCCCAGCTATAACTCGGCACAAAATTACGAGGAAATCCAGTTCCAAAAATATTAGCATTCACTCCAACCACAGTACCTGTATTAAACATCGTATTAATTCCGCATTTAGAATGATCCCCCATCATTAATCCACAAAACTGTAATCCTGTTTTTGCAAAACTCTCTGTCTCATAACTCCAAAGTCTTACTGGTGCATAATTATTCTTCAGATTAGATGTATTAGTATCTGCTCCTAGATTACACCACTCCCCTAACACTGAGTTTCCTAAAAAACCATCATGCCCTTTATTAGAACAACCAAAGATCACAGAATTATTTACTTCTCCGCCAACCTTAGAATAAGGACCAACGGTTGTACCACCATAAATCTTTGCTCCCATCTTAATTACCGCTTGATCGCAAAGTGCAAAAGGACCTCTTATCAAACTACCCTCCATGATTTCTGCATCTTTTCCGATATAAATCGGACCTTTACTCGCGTTAAGGCTTGCAAATTCTACAACTGCTCCTTCTTCGATAAAAATGTATTCTGGTGCAATAACATTATTGCTTTCGGGGATAGGCTGACTATCTCTGTCTTTCGTTAATAATTTAAAATCTTCTTTGATCGCTTGTTCGTTCTTAGAAAAAATATCCCAGGTATACTGTACCGTAAACACCTCTTCATCATAATGAGTAATCTCATAACTATCAAAATCAACCTCTTGATCTTCTTTAACATAGAAAGCAATAGGTTCTTCATCATAGAAAATAGCTTGTTTAGGTTGTAGATTTTGTATAGCCGTTATCAGGTTTTCTGATGGAAGATAAGAAGCATTAATCATTATATTTTCTTCTAACTCTACCATAGGGTATTTTTCGTTTAGATACTCTTCTGTAACTGTAGAAGTAGTATACCCTAAATACTTCTCCCATTTCTCTCGAATGGTAAGTATTCCAATTCGAATCTCGGCTACAGGACGTGTATATGTAAATGGTAGTAATGCGTTACGTGAAGCACCATCAAAAAGAATATAATTCATGATTTGATCTCAAAAAAATTAATACGTTGAACTGGTGCAAAAATAAAGACGTTCATGATAAAAATCATGCTGTTTAGCTAATTTATTTGTAAAATAAAAAATATCAAATGTTCATAGTTCATCATAGTAAGTATGTCATCCTGAACTTGATTCAGGATCCAATTTACGAGAAAGTTGTCAAATTGAATGATTTTTCATAACAACCTCTCTACCCCGCTCGACACGACAGACGAAAAATTAGCCTTCCTTCAACTTGATTGAAGCTGTCAAAATTAGGCTTTCTATTAAAAATTCACTTGTCTTCGATAGTTCTGCTGAGCCCGTAGATATAAAATTTTCTATCGAAAATCACTACCATTGACGGATTTTATATAATACTGTTTTTCAAAGTGATATAATGAATTAAAATTTCATCTAATTCACTTTGATTGAGCATCTTTTCTTTTTTTCATCGCCAAAAAAAGAAATAAAAAAGTCTAGGCTTACAAAAAGAACTTAACAAAATTCTACGCCACCCCCAGCCACGGATGAAAAAAACTCGCTATCGCTCAAACAGTTTTTCATCCTCAAGCCCTCGCTGCTGCCTTGATTTTCAAAGTTCTTTTTGATAGGCCGTAGCAAGCTTATTACGTCAAATCCATACGCTGGATAAAATTTTTATTGGATATCTCTGACTGACGTGAATTTTATTACAGCCAACTTTTTTGTTCAAAAAAAAGCCTCCCCAAAATGGAAAGGCTTTTGAATATGATATAACGTTAAATTACTTTTTGAATTTAGCGTATTTGTTTTTGAATTTGTCAATACGTCCAGCAGTATCGATAAGTTTTGACTTACCGGTATAAAATGGATGAGAAGTTCTGGAAATTTCTAACTTTACTAATGGATACTCAACACCATCTACTTCTAAAGTTTCTTTGGTATTTGCCGTAGACTTTGTTAAAAAAACTTCATCATTAGACATGTCTTTAAAAGCTACTAATCTATAATTATCTGGGTGAATATCTTTTCTCATCGTTATAATCTTTTCTAATTTCGAGGTGCAAATTTACAACTATTTTTTTAAATGCAAAATAATTTTTGAAATAAAGAAATTAAATTGAATTTAAAAATCTAAAAGCAAGAGAATAGCTCAAAATGTTATTCTGCCTGACAACCACAAACAAAATCAAGTAAATCATGCAGTCGAGAATTACCAGCACCCCCAAACTGACAACATCCAAAACTTTTGCTCGGATCCACTTCAAAATTAATTCTAAGATATTCAAATTGACTAGCTATACTGCGAAATTCTTCTGAAGTAAGATTTAAAGCCTTTAGTTGATAATACACATCCAAGAATGCTCGCGCCTGATCACCGAGAAACTCTTGAATCATTGCTTCTAACCTCTCAGGGCTTATAGGTTCAGATGCCGATTTTTGAGCTACAGAATTAATGAACTCATGATATTTCCCAGTTTTAACTGCACTATTATTAAACTCAATAATAGTTTGCTTAACCAAATATTCTTTTTCTGTCAATGACACCTCATTAGATCCCTCATCTCTAGAACAGGAACCAACAGTAAGAAAAGAAATTATAAATGTAAAAAGTAGTAGTTTTCTCATAAATCCTGATTTCGTTAATATATTTTTTATACACTCTTAAATTGGAGTATTTAGTCTTAAAAAAAGTCTCATCTTAACTTTATTCTATAAAAAAAACATATAAAACATTACATTTCAAACGATTAACATTTTAAGTCCATTCCTCATGAATCCCCATATTTTACGCTTGCTGAGACCTTATTTTAATTACGGAAAAACCGTAATAATCTGATAAATATACGACAAAAACATAAATTAAGACGATAAAAAGCTATCTTTATTCAAACTGTAACATTTTATTATATTTGTTAACTAATGTTTTTATAATAGCTAAAAAATATTTTTATCTTATGGAAGAAACTACTATTTCTACCAAAAAATATATCGTGAATTACGGATTAGTTCTTGGACTTATATGGATAGCATATGGACTTATTCGTTATACTACAGATAATGTTACAACTAGAAACTTAGGGCTTTCAATTATTGAGTTGTCTATCCAAATTAGCATAATTGTTTATGGAATATATAGCTACAAATCTACTAATAATGGTTATCTTAAATTAGGTCAAGCAATTAAAATAGGCACAGGAATTGTCTTAATTGGTGCTTTTTTAGCTATAATTTGGAATATTTTACTAAAAACCTTAATTGAACCGGATATGATGAATGAAATATTAGCTTCAGAACGTGAGGTTTTAATAAATCAAAACCCTAACATGCCTCAAGAACAAATTGATGAGAACATGGCTATGGCCGGTAAGCTTAGCTCTCTATATGTAACCTCAGCACTCGTACTAGTATCTGACACCTTATTAGGTTTTGTCATTTCTTTATTTGCCGGAGCCATCATGCAGAAAAAACGAAACGAATATTAGATTTCAAAATTATTTCAAAAATTTCAACTAAAATTAATTAGATAACGTAAACTTTAACAAAACTTAAACATATTATACTTATTGATGAACCAAGATCTCAAAATACATCAATACCATATATTATTATTCTATACCTGTAACAATTTACTATCTTTGTGTACTTATGGTTTATAGATAACCAAAACTATTTCACATATGGAAAATGACAAAGCGTCTACTAAGAAAATTATCATAAACTACGGGATCATATTAGGTATAACTTCAGTATTACTGGGTGTTGTAATGTATGTAACTAATGCATACCTAGATCCTAGTTGGATATATTCTGTAGCAGGAATCTTGATTCTTATAGGAGTTATAAGTTATGGGATAAAAGCATATAAAACTGCTAATCAAGGATATCTCAACCTTTCTGATGCATTAAAAGTTGGGATAGGAATAGCTCTTATTGGGGGAATCATTGGTGCCATCTGGACTTTTTTACTTACCTCTGTAATCGAACCAAATTATACGCAGCAAATGCTTGAGGTTCAACGAGAAAAATTACTTGAGAATCCTGATATGACAGAACAAATAGTAGATCAAAGTATGGCTATTGCAGAAAAAATGAGCAGTCCATATATACAAATTGCTTTTTCTATCATAGGAAGCTTATTTTTTGGTTTTATTATTTCTCTTTTCGCAGGGTTAATCATGAGAAAAAAACAAGACTTATATTAATTTATGAATATATCTGTGGTCATACCACTGCTTAATGAGCAGGAATCACTTAACGAATTATACCATTGGATTGCAAAAGTTATGCAATCCAATTCTTTTTCTTATGAAATTATTTTTATCGATGACGGTAGTACCGATGGGTCGTGGGATACCATTACTCAATTATCAGAGCAGGACACCAATGTAAAAGGTATTCGTTTTCTTAAAAATTTCGGAAAATCCCAAGCATTACATGCTGGATTTGGCGCTGCTCATGGAGATGTGGTCATTACCATGGATGCCGATTTACAAGACAACCCAGAAGAAATTCCTGAGATGTATGATATGATTGCCAAAGAAGGCTATGATCTTATTTCGGGATGGAAAAAGAAACGATATGATTCTGTTATCGCAAAAAATTTACCTTCAAAATTATTTAATGCCGCTGCAAGAAAAACATCAGGTGTCAAATTACACGATTTTAATTGCGGACTAAAAGCCTATAAAAATAGTGTAGTAAAAAACATTGATGTACATGGAGAAATGCATCGATATATCCCTGTACTTGCCAAAAATGCTGGTTTTACCAAAATCGGTGAAAAAGTAGTACTACACCAAGCCCGAAAATATGGTAAAACAAAATTCGGAATGAGTCGCTTCATTAATGGATTCTTGGATTTGGTTACCATATGGTTTATGTCCAGATTTGGTAAAAGACCTATGCACTTTTTTGGACTGATTGGGACCCTTTTATTTATTGTAGGATTTTGCTTTTCCCTATATCTGGGAATTGACAAGCTTTTTATAGAAACCAAAGGAAGACTGATCGCACAACGGCCAGAGTTTTATGTAGCACTTACCTCTATGATTTTAGGAACCCAGTTCTTTTTAGCAGGATTTCTTGGTGAAATCATTTTAACAAGCAAACGAGATAAAGAAAGATACAGCATTGCAGAACGTTTACACTTATAATGTAACCCAAATCATTTAAGGATTTTATCTTCATAATAGTAGTATGAATACAAAACTTAAAATTCACAAATAATACACATCAATTACCTCCAACAATATTCAAATTATAGTACTTTTGTTATTAAAACCATAAGCATGCAAATCACAGAATCTAGTATAAAGACAAGAGCTGAGGAGTGGTTGACACCAACCTTTGACACCACCACTCAAGAAGAAATTCAAAATCTACTAAAGAATAATCCAGAAGAACTTAAAGAAAGTTTTTATAAGGATTTAGAATTTGGTACCGGAGGTATGCGCGGTATTATGGGCCCGGGTACGAATAGAATTAATAAATACACCTTAGGTAAAAGCACACAGGGGCTTAGTAATTACCTTTTAAAGCAATTTTCTTCTGTACAACCAAAGGCTGTCATTGCTTATGATTGTAGAAATAATAGTGATACACTTGCACAAACTGTAGCCGATGTATTTTCTGCAAACGGCATCAAAGTATATCTTTTTTCTAGTCTTCGCCCTACTCCCGAGTTATCATTTGCGGTAAAAGAACTTGGATGTCACTGTGGTATTGTATTAACCGCAAGTCATAATCCTCCAGAATATAATGGATATAAAGTATATTGGGAAGATGGTGGACAACTGGTTCCACCACAGGACAATGAAATTATAACAGAAATAAACGGCCTAAAATATGCTGATATTAAGTTTGAAGCTAATGCCGAACTGATACAAAAAATCGATACCGAAATTGACACTGTGTTTATAGAACAAAGTGTACAACATGGAAGTTTTGCCGCTACACAAGAAGCCAAAGATAACACCACAATTGTTTTTACTTCTTTACACGGAACATCAATAACAGCAGTGCCAGAAACACTTTCTAAAGCGGGCTACAAAAATGTTCATATTGTAAAAGAACAAGAAAAACCTGATGGTAATTTCCCAACAGTAAAATCTCCAAATCCAGAAGAACCTGAAGCTTTGACCATGGCAATGGAACTAGCTAAAAAGGTTAATGCCGATATTGTAATAGGTACAGATCCTGATTGTGATCGATTAGGAATCGCAGTTCGTAATCATGATAATGAATTACAGTTATTAAATGGAAACCAAACCATGATTGTAATGACATGGTTTCTATTAGAACATTATAAAAACAAAGTTGGAATTAAAGGCAATGAATTTATAGCATCGACTATAGTATCTACTCCAATGATGAAAAATATGGCTGAAGCCTATGGAGTTGAATATAAAGAAGTGCTCACTGGATTTAAATGGATTGCAAAATTGATTAAAGACTTCCCTGAACAGAAATTTATAGGCGGAGGTGAAGAAAGTTTTGGGTTTATGGTTGGTGATTTTGTAAGAGACAAAGATGCAGTAACCTCTACCCTACTTGCTTGCGAAATTGTAGCTTTTGCTAAAGCTAATGGAAGTTCTTTTTACAATACATTATTAGAGCTATATACTAAACATGGCTTTTATAAAGAAAATCTTGTTTCTCTGGTCAAAAAAGGAATGGACGGCGCTGCAGAAATAAAACAAATCATGATAGACCTAAGAAATAATCCTCCGAAGTTGATCAATGAAGAAAAAGTGGTCCTAATCGAAGATTATCAAACCAGCAATGTAAAAAACATTCAGGATGCTACAGAACATACGATTGATATTCCAAAATCAAACGTTTTGATATTTTATACCGAAGTAGGAAGTAAAATTGCAGCAAGACCAAGCGGAACAGAACCTAAGATCAAGTTTTATATTAGCGTTCAGGAACATCTTGATACAGTTTCTAATTTTTCAATAGTACATCAACAACTAGAAGACAGAATTGGAGCTATAAAAAAAGATTTAAAACTAACTTAAATAACAGCAATGACTGTTAATCCATATTTTTAATGAACTATTTTAAACAAATTCTTCGCTTTGCGAAACCTTATAAACTATATGCAATACTAAATATTATCTCTAATATTTTTTATGCACTTTTCGGGACATTATCCATGGTATCTTTATTTCCTATGTTAAAGGTTCTTTTTGATAAAACCGAAAGGATTCGGATTAAGCCAGAATGGGAAGGTATATTAAAAGCCAAAGAATATGGAGAAGATTATCTTAATTATTTTGTAACCCAAAAAGCAGATCAAGGTAATGACGACGTCCTAATTTTTATGGTCATCCTTGTAATAGGTATGTTTTTTCTTAAAAATATCTTCAGCTATTTAGCTATGTATTTTATTACCTTTCTTCGAAATGGTGTTTTAAAAGACATTCGTAATGAATTATATGACAAAACCGTAGAATTACCATTATCATATTTCTCAGAAAAACGAAAAGGAGATACCATGGCCAGAATATCTACCGATGTTTTAGAAATTCAACATTCTTTTTTATCTATTTTAGAACTTATTGTAAGAGAACCTTTGATGATTCTTTTTACAATACTTACTATGCTTTTAATCAGTTTAAAACTCACCATATTTGTGTTTATTTTTATTCCCATCTCAGGATTTTTAATTTCTTTAGTTGGAAAAAAATTAAAAAAGCATTCAGATAAAGTACAGCAAGAACAAGGTTTTTTTCTTTCTATAGTAGAAGAAACTTTGGGTGGACTTAAAGTTATTAAAGGATTCACTGCAGAAAAAATCTTTGGAAAAAAGTTTCAGGAATCAACCTCACGTTTTTATAGTTTTTCAAATTCTTTGCTCAACAGACAAAACCTCGCATCACCTACCAGTGAATTCCTTGGTATCACTGTGATTGCTATTCTATTATGGTATGGAGGCCAGATGGTATTAGTCGAAAAAACATTAGATCCAGGACTTTTTATTGTTTACATGGGACTTGCTTATAATATTCTCACCCCTGCCAAAGCCATTTCTAAAGCTAGCTATGGAGTAAAAAGAGGAAATGCAGCAGCAGAACGTGTCTTAGAGATTCTTAACACAACTTCTCCTTTACAAGATAAAAAAGGTGCTATAGAGAAGAATGATTTTAATACAGACATTTCATTAGAAAGTATTTCCTTTAAATATGAAGATGAATTTGTATTAAACAATTTTTCTTTAAAAGTTCCCAAAGGGAGTTCGGTTGCATTGGTTGGACAATCAGGAAGTGGTAAATCAACTATAGCAAACTTAGTGACTCGCTTTTATGATGTAAATGAAGGTAGTATTAAAATTGATGGCACTGACATAAGAGATTTAACAAAGAAATCTCTTAGAGATCTTATGGGGTTAGTTACTCAAGACTCTATCCTATTTAATGATACTATAAAAAACAACCTATTAGTTGGTGATCAAACAGCTTCTGATGAAGAAATCATTGAAGCTTTAAAAATTGCGAATGCATGGGAGTTTGTAAAAGATCTACCCTCTGGAATAGAAACCAATATAGGAGACAGTGGTAACAAATTAAGTGGTGGTCAAAAACAGCGTCTATCAATAGCCAGAGCAGTATTAAAAAATCCTCCTATTATGATTCTTGATGAAGCGACTTCTGCTTTGGATACAGAAAGTGAGAGGTTGGTACAATCTGCATTAGAAAACATGATGAAAAACAGAACTAGTATTGTGATTGCACATAGACTATCTACAATACAAAATTCAAATTTAATCGTTGTAATGCAAAAAGGTAAAATTGTTGAAAAAGGAACTCATGATGAATTGATTTCTAAAAATGGTGTGTATCAAAAATTAGTCACCATGCAATCACTAGAAAGCTAAATGACTAAAAAACATAGTTTTAAAAATAAAAAAGAGTGCTCTCGCACTCTTTTTCTTCACACAAATCATCTTAATTTAGGGGCTTATTCTAAAATTAAAACTCACTCTTATTAACATCTTTCACTTTGGGGGAAATGAAAGAACTAATTCTTTAACTATGATGTAAATATATATCAAAAATTCGATAACAACAAGTAAATTTTGATTTTTATCTAAAAAAAGCACACTTTATCTATAATAGAAGTCAAATTTATACTAAAAAGTAATCTTTTTCCTACTTTTTACAATGCTTGCATATTAAAATAATGTAGTTACTTATACATAAAAAAAAAGGGCAAATGAAAAAAGAGTGCTTTCGCACTCTTTCTCTTCACACAAATCATCTTAATTTAGGGGCTTATTCTAAAATTAAAACTCACTTTTATTAAAACTTTCACTTCGGGGGGAATGAAAGAACTAAATCATTATTACACTGTAAAGATACTACTTATTTTTAATTTACCAAATATTTTATGCTTTTTATCTAAAAATAATGCTTTTAAACTTTAAAAAAACTCTAAAATATATTTTATGTAAGAAATATACTACTTATATTAACATTTTTAAAAAGTAATAAAATGAAAAAAGAGTGCTTTCGCACTCTTTCTCTTCACACAAATCATCTTAATTTAGGGGCTTACTCTAAAATTAAAACTCACTTTTATTAAAACTTTCACTTCGGGGGGAATGAAAGAACTAACTCATTATTACACTGTAAAGATACTATTTATTTTTAATTTACCAAACATTTTATGCATTTTGTCTAAAAAAAATGTTTTTTAACTTTTAAAACAAAAATAAAAAATAAAATATTGTAGTATTAATACTACATTTATTAAAACTGTTTCGAAAAGTAATAAAATGAAAAAAGAGTGCTTTCGCACTCTTTCTCTTCACACAAATCATCTTAATTTAGGGGCTTATTCTAAAATTAAAACTCACTTTTATTAAAACTTTCACTTCGGGGGGAATGAAAGAACTAAATTATTATCACACTGTAAAGATAGTCTTTATTTTCAATTCACCAAACAAAAAATGTATTTTATCTATGAAAAATGCAAAAAATAGTAATATTTAACATTAATTCTTACAAATTCCTACAAAAAATAAAGAGTTATTTTATTTTAATACTTGATTAAACCATTTTATTGTACATTAGTCTAATATGATATAGATCCCATAATAAAACTAATTTTATCTTTTGAATACTAAAAAAGAACAAGACCTACTCAATATATTACAATCAGGAAAGGATATTGATAAAGCCTTTAGGGAACTTGTTACTCTATATCAACAAAGACTCTATTGGCACATAAGAAATATGTTGAAAAATCATGATGATACAGATGATGTACTTCAGAATGTCTTTATTAAAGTTTATAAAAACATAAAAAAATTCAATGGTGATAGTAAATTGTATTCTTGGCTATATCGCATTGCAACAAATGAGTCTATCACATTTCTTAATCAAAAAGCCAAAAAATACGCAATTAGCAATGAGGAGTTAAATCAACAATTGATTCAGAACCTCGAGGCTGATGTATATTATGAAGGTGATCAAATACAACTAAAATTACAAAAAGCAATAGCTACTTTACCACAAAAGCAGCAACAGGTTTTTAATATGAAATATTTTCAGGAATTAAAATATAGAGAAATGTCTGAAATTTTAGAAACAAGTGAAGGTGCACTAAAAGCATCATATCACTTAGCCTCTAAAAAAATAGAAGAATTTTTAAAAAATGATTAAACCATTATGTACATCTTAAGTCTAATATATCGTGAAGAAAGATAATCTACATAAAAACAATGGAGGTTTTAAAGTACCCGAAGGTTATTTTGAAGAGTTTGAGCACAAACTTTTTGATAAAATATCTAGACCTACTGATAATGATAATATACTAAGCAGCAAAATAGATTCCGGCTTTACAATTCCCGAAGATTATTTTACTACTTTAGAAGATAATGTAATGAACAATGTAAGTGAGACTCCATCCAAAACCAAAGTGCGTTCATTAATCACTAAACGCAGTATTTTATATTTTTCGGGTATAGCAGCAATGATTGCAATTATTATTTCATTATCTACATATGAGGAGTCTAAATTAAACTTTGACGATATAGAATTAGCAGATATACACCACTATTTTAATGAAGGAAATATCGAATTAAGTACTACTGAAATGATTGCTTTATTAGATGAAGATATTAATTATACAGAAGTATTTGAAGAAGAACTCGCAAACGATGACGAGATATTAGACTATTTATCCGAGGAGGATATTGACGATGAGATTATATTTGTAGAATAAAACATACACATGAAAAAGATATTAATACTTGTTTTTGTAATTTTTGTTTCTTTCAGCTCCCTTGCTCAAAATGGGTCAAGAGAGAGAATGAAAGCATATAAAGTTGCGTATCTGACAGAAAAATTAAACTTGACTAGTAAAGAAGCAGAAAAATTCTGGCCTATTTATAATACTTATGAAGAAACAGTTCATAAGCTTAAACGTCAAGAACGTAAACAATTAAAAGCACTAAGAGAAGCTAGTGATGGACCAGATGGATTAAGTGATCAGCAAGCAGGTGATTTTTTAAATAGTCACATTGAAAATCAGGAAAAAAAATCAAGATTCAGAAAGAAGTTAATTACAGATTTAAAACAAACCATTTCTAATAAAAAAATTATCACCCTTATTAAGGCAGAAGCCGATTTTAACAAACGTATTCTACAAAGAATGCGAGAGCGAAGAAAAAAGGGATAATGTTAATTGCTTTGAATATATAAAAGAGAAAATTTAATGGTTTCTCTTTTTTTATTTAAAAATGATTTTAGCTATTCTACCCTTTCCAGCGACAATTGCTATACTATCGTTTATAAATCTTAGAGTATAAAACCCTTCTTTACTTAGCTCTTTCCAATGTTTTCCATAATCATTTGAAATTGAAATTCCGGTGAATCCAACTGCAGCTATTTCTTTACCGCCTCCATTAGGTACATATCGCACACAACTCTTATAACCAGGTCCTTTGCCTTCTGATAGTAAGCTCCAGGTTTTCCCTCCATCATTAGTAATTGCCTTATTTGCTATATTATCTTTTGGTTTTGTATAGTCTCCACCATAAATGATTCCAACATTTTTATCATAAAAATCTACAGAATACACACCAGAGGTCTGTTTCCCTTCAATAATTGGAGTTGCAAAAACATCCCATGTCTTCCCTTTATCCGGAGAGTAAAATACTCTCGATTTCATACCACCAGAAACGATCCAAGTTTCATCTCCTATTATAGCAATATTACCATTACTAGCTGCAAAAGCTGCTTCACCATCAAAAACCTTAGGAAGATTATCACAAGAAACTTTGCTCCATGTCTCTCCTTCATCTCGTGTTATTAATATTGATAAACAATTAGTAGTTGGATCTCCCATTGCAATCCCTTCTCTTGTATTCCAAAAGGCCATCGCATCATAAAATACTTTATCGTTGGTTTCGCTATATACTATTTTTTCTTCTTTGCTATTAATACTAATTTTTCTGAGTCTTGCCGGAGATCCTATACTCAAACTAAAAAAGGAAGTATTATTAAAACTCACAGCACGTTGCTCTGCAACCCAATTAGGATATTCCTCATTAGAGCCAGTGATTTCAAAATTAATTAAGTCTTTTTCATTAGTTTTTAGGTTGATAAACCCATATCCTTTATTATAACCAAAACCTAATAATGTATCGCTATATATTGCTATTGCTCTTACACTTACAGAATCCCTTAAAAGGTATTCTATTTCTATTTCAGAAAAATCATGAGCTATCACCTTATCTTCTGTATTACAGCAAATAATGGTCAAAACTAATAGCATGATAGTAATTAATCTCATTCTCAATAATTATACTCAAATATAACAGTATTTGATTACAAACATATACCTTTGCAAACCTTAAAAAAATACTACAATGCGTTTACATAGAAACCTTGTCTTTGCTGTTATAGATGGATTACATGAAATATTTAATGAAGGAGCATATGCTGATAAAATTGTACAAAAATTACTAAAGAGAGACAAAAGATGGGGATCTCGTGATCGTAGCTTTGTAGCAGAGACCGTTTATGAAATTGTTAGATGGAAACGTTTATATGCTGAAATTGCAGAAGTAAAAGAACCTTATTCTAGGGAAAACTTATGGCGGATTTTTGCTGTTTGGGCAACATTAAGAGGAATTTCTTTGCCAGACTGGAAACAAATAGCTCCTACTCCTACTCGGCGAATTAAAGGTCGGTTTGATGAATTAAGTAAAATCAGAAAATTTAAAGAATCTATCCCTGACTGGATGGATGAACTAGGTCAAAAAGAATTAGGGCATCTATGGGATAAAGAAATCAATGCTTTAAACCAACAAGCACCGGTTGTTTTAAGAGCGAATACTTTAAAGACAACAAAAGATAAGTTAAGAAGTGCTTTAGAAGATGAAAATATAGATACTGAATTTATCAATGGATATTCTGATGCTCTTAAACTTGTAGAAAGAACTAATGTATTTACTACTGATGCTTTTAAAAATGGAATGTTCGAAGTCCAAGATGCTTCTTCACAATTAGTAGCAGATTTTCTGGATGTTCAACCGGGGCAGCGTGTTGTCGATACTTGTGCTGGTGCCGGAGGTAAAACACTTCATTTGGCCGCATTAATGGAAAATAAGGGTCAGGTAATAGCCATGGATATTTATGGCAATAAGCTTAAGGAATTAAAAAGAAGGGCACGAAGAGCTGGCGCACACAATATAGAACCAAGAGTTATTGAAAGCACAAAAGATATTAAAAAGCTTCATAACAAGGCGGATCGAGTACTTATAGATGCTCCTTGTAGTGGTTTAGGGGTTCTAAGCAGAAACCCTGATGCTAAGTGGAAATTACAACCAGAGTTTTTGGATACAATAAAAAATACACAAGCTGAAATTTTAGAAAGCTACTCTAAAATGGTAAAACCTGGTGGAAAATTAGTGTATGCAACATGTTCAATCTTACCTTCAGAGAATCAAGATCAAGTAAAAAAATTCCTTTCAACAAAAATCGGGGAAAATTTCATGCTTATCAAAGACAAAAAAATACTTTCTCACAAATCTGGTTATGATGGATTTTACATGGCTTTATTAGAAAAAAAAGCTGATTAACTTAAAAATAATTTTCTTTATACATAAAAGCAGTTGATTTCACTGAAAACAAGGTATTGTAAATTATCAAAATAGTTGATTTTTGAATCTGGTATAAAAAATTCCTAAAATATTAACCTTGCAATACTAACTTAAAATGAAAATGATCAATCCCTTAATGATGATATGGATAGCAATTCAATTATTGATTGTCCTATTTACTATCAACTCCCATGAAGATGAAAGTTTAATCATATTTTGGATGACTCTTCCTTTTTTGATATTAAACTGTATCGGAATCATTATTATACTTTTGGGAAAACCAAAAACAGGAAGTACTCTATTCTTAATAGGAAGTATTCTTTTTGTCCCAATAGGATTAATTGGAGTAATGGGTGCCAGAAAAGTATTAAACAAAATAAAAGAAGATAAATTTTTAGAAACACTTTAAATATGGAATCAATAAAAGAATTCACTTTAAGTAAAAAAATGGGGAATCAGTCTTTATATATGGGAGGAGTAGCACTTGCAATGGGTCTGGTTTTATTAGTTTTGGCTGGTAATGGTACATTAATTGGATTTGGAATCTTATTCATGATCATTGGAGCAACAAATAGAAATCTAAAAATAGTAAAGCTTTATCCCCAATATCTGGAAATAAAATTAGGGATAATAGCACCCAAAAAGCTCATGAAATATGACCAAATCACAAGCTTTTCTGTTGTTAAAAAAACTCTTGAACTGCATTACAATACTCAAGAAAACAAATCAAAAAAAGTCAAAATACTGGTCAAAGCTCTAGAAAAAGATGATCTTTTAGAATTAGATAAAGTATTACAAGAAAAAACAGATTTAGAAGCTAGTAATACGTTTATCTTGACAGATGTAGAATAGTAGTTTTATTTGTATTAACCCCTTCATAAAACGTTACTATTATACTACTTAAAAGTTTCTAATCCCAATAGTTAGCAGTATGTGTTGTAGCACTGTTATATCAGCTTCAGGCATCCCGATAACATTTTCAGTTATTTATATTGTTTAAAATTCGGTGAATAACTATACAATTCAACAATAATTTTATGCTAAACTTAAGTTATAAAATAGTAAATTTGCCGCTTGTTCAATACAATACAACAACCTTAAAATGATTCATTTCTTCGGAAACCAAAACGAGAAAGTATTTGCCGTTCAAACAGACAATGAAATCTCCCCTGAAAACATAAAGAAACTCATCTGGTTATTTGGCAACCAACCTCAATTATCTGTGGCGTCTATTGACGCTTTTTTTGTTGGTCCACGTGCCGCAATGATTACTCCCTGGAGTACTAATGCAGTCGAGATCACACAAAATATGGGTATACCTGGAATCATTCGAATAGAAGAATTTCAAAAGGTTATTCAAGATTATACCGATTATGATCCTATGCTCTCTCAAAAGTATAGTAGTCTAAATCAAGATATTTACACTATCGATATTGAACCTGAGCAAATCATCGCTATAGATGATATTGCTGCCTATAATAGTAGTGAAGGTCTTGCCCTTAGCACTGAAGAAATTGAATATCTTGAAGAAGTGAGTAAAAAAATCGGTCGGCAATTAACCGATTCAGAAGTATTTGGTTTTTCTCAGGTAAATTCTGAACATTGTCGTCACAAAATATTCAATGGTACATTTGTTATTGATGGAGAAGAACAACCTACTTCACTTTTTAAACTAATCAAAAAGACTTCAGAAACAAATCCAAATGATATCGTTTCTGCTTATAAAGATAATGTAGCCTTTATAAAAGGTCCTAAAGTCACTCAGTTCGCTCCTAAAACTGCTGACAAACCTGATTTTTATGAAGAAACTGAATTTAATAGTGTCATTTCTATTAAGGCTGAAACTCATAATTTCCCTACGACGGTAGAGCCCTTTAATGGTGCTGCAACCGGATCAGGAGGTGAAATTAGAGATCGACTTGCTGGAGGAAAAGGTTCTTTGCCTCTTGCCGGAACAGCAGTATATATGACTTCATACTCCCGATTAGAGGATAATCGACCTTGGGAGCAAACTATGCAAAAAAGAGATTGGTTATACCAAACTCCTATGGATATCTTAATTAAAGCTTCTAATGGGGCATCAGATTTTGGAAATAAATTTGGGCAACCTCTTATTACAGGATCCGTACTTACTTTTGAGCATGAAGAACACTTCGACAAGCTCACCGTGACAGCTCGTAAACTTGGTTTTGACAAAGTAATAATGCAGGCCGGAGGTATTGGATATGGTAAAGCAGAGCAAGCGATTAAAGAAAAACCAGAAACCGGAGATAAGATCGTTATTCTTGGAGGTGAGAATTATAGAATTGGTATGGGTGGTGCTGCTGTATCCTCTGCAGATACTGGAGAGTTTAGCAGTGGGATCGAATTAAATGCTATCCAACGTTCTAATCCAGAAATGCAAAAACGAGCTGCCAATGCCATAAGAGGTATGGTAGAAAGCGAAGAAAACACAATAGTTTCTATACACGATCATGGCGCTGGAGGCCATCTTAATTGCCTTTCTGAACTTGTAGAAGAAACCGGAGGAAAAATCGACCTAGATAAATTACCAGTGGGAGATCCAACTTTATCCTCAAAAGAACTTATTGGAAATGAATCTCAAGAAAGAATGGGATTGGTTATTGCCAAAAAAGATATAGATACTTTACAACGAATTGCAGAAAGAGAACGTTCTCCAATGTACCAGGTAGGAGATGTAACCGGTGATAATCGTTTTACTTTTCAGTCTAAAACAAAAGGCGATACACCAATGGATTTAGCATTAGAGGATATGTTTGGGAGTTCTCCCAAAACTATTATGAATGACGTTTCTATTGATCGTAATTATAATGACATTTCCTATACTGTAAATGATTTTGAAAACTATCTGGAGCAAGTACTACAATTAGAAGCTGTTGCATGTAAAGATTGGTTAACAAATAAGGTAGATCGTTGTGTGGGTGGTAAAGTTGCAAAACAACAATGTGCAGGACCTCTTCAATTACCATTAAATAATTGCGGAGTAATGGCTTTGGATTATAATGGTAAAGAAGGTATTGCAACTAGTATTGGTCACTCCCCTATTTCGGGTTTAATTGATCCAGAAGCAGGCAGCAAAAATTCAATAGCAGAAGCCTTAACTAATATTATATGGGCTCCACTTAAGGATGGTTTACACTCTGTTTCCTTATCTGCAAACTGGATGTGGCCTTGTAAGAATGAAGGAGAAGATGCGAGATTATATAAAGCAGTAAAAGCAATTTCAGAATTCTCTATTGATTTAGGAATTAATGTTCCTACAGGTAAGGATTCATTATCCATGAAGCAAAAGTATCCAAATGAAGAAGTGATTGCTCCTGGTACCGTAGTTATATCTGCAGCAGCTAATTGTAATAACATCAATAAGGTTATTGAACCTGTTTTTCAAAAAAACGGAGGAAGTATTTATTATATAAACCTTTCTAATGATACACATAAACTAGGAGGTTCTTCATTTGCACAAATCATGAATAAAATAGGATCTGAAGCTCCTAACGTGAAAGATGCTAAAGATTTTAAAAATACCTTTAATACAATACAAAAATTAATTCGAGAAGATAAAATTGTAGCAGGTCATGATATAGCGTCTGGCGGATTCATTACTACATTATTAGAATTGTGTTTTGCTGATAATGATCTTGGTGCGACTATTGATTTATCTGCGATTGATGAATCTGACTCCGTAAAACTATTGTTTTCAGAAAACGCCGGAATTGTATTTCAAGCAAATTCTGATGTAGATATCGATACTATTCTATCAGAACGTGATATTCAGTTTTTTAACATCGGAAAAGTTATAGAGAAACCTTCTCTACAAATAAAAAATCAAAATGATTCTTTTGACCTCAATATTGAAGAACTTAGAAATACATGGTATAAAACCTCTTTTTTACTAGATCAAAAGCAAACTGATAAGAATCTGGCTCAGGATAGATTCAAGAATTTTGCAAACCAACCTTTAAACTATACATTTCCAAAACATTTTACAGGAAAAAAACCAGTTATTGACACTTCTAAAAAAAGACCTAAAGCAGCAATTATTAGAGAAAAAGGAAGTAATTCTGAACGAGAAATGGCTAATGCAATGTATTTGGCTGGTTTTGATGTCAAAGATGTGCATATGACCGATTTGATTTCTGGACGAGAAACCCTTGAAGATATTCAGTTTATAGGTGCCGTTGGAGGTTTTTCAAATAGTGATGTTTTAGGATCTGCCAAAGGATGGGCTGGTGCTTTCTTATATAATGAAAAAGCAAATACTGCCTTAAAAAACTTTTTTGCAAGAGAAGATACCTTATCTGTTGGGATTTGTAATGGTTGCCAATTATTTATGGAACTAGAGGTAATCAACCCAGAACATGAGGTACATGGTAAATTAGTTCATAATGATTCTCAGAAACACGAAAGTGGTTTTACTTCTGTAAAAATACAAGAGAATAACTCTATAATGCTATCTTCTTTGGCTGGAAGTACACTTGGAGTTTGGATTTCACATGGAGAAGGAAAATTTAATTTACCATTATCAGAAGACCAGTATAACATCGTTGCCAAATACGGATATGATAATTATCCCGCAAATCCAAATGGTTCTGATTACAATGTAGCAATGATGACAGATAAAACTGGACGTCATTTAGTAATGATGCCGCACATCGAGCGTTCTACTTTTCAATGGAATTGGGCATACTACCCCAAAGAAAGACAGGATGAAATATCCCCATGGATTGAAGCCTTTGTAAATGCCAGAAAATGGTTGGATAAAAAATAAAATTTATATCTACTATATAGACATTATTGAAATATTATGTAATATCTGGAATAAAAAACGGTCTTTTAATTACATAAACATAGCTAGCCTATGAATTTATTGTTCTAAAAAGTATACATAACCCAAACTTTTTTATTTTGAAGTTATGTTAAAAAAGAGATCGTTTTAATCCAATAAACTCAAAGGTTAGTTAATTTAACAGTTAAATATATCAACAAAAACAATAAAATATTAAGGAGTTATCAAATTAAAGCTCCTTTTTTTATATATTAGAGTTGCGTATTATCAGATTTTTTATAATTTGCAAAACTATGCACGCATAATAATTTTTTGAAGTTTACAAATGTTAGTTATCTAAACAGATTTACCTATAAATTTAGTAACTTATCATTTTAAAAAATAAATATAAAAAGACAAGGACTTCAAAGGTTATTAAGAAATATTATAAAACAACGTATGACAACAATTACTAGACTATTTGATTTCCCACATTACCAATTAAAAAAATTTAATTTAGATAAGGCTTTAGTAACCAAATATGATGGAGAATGGATTTCTATTTCCACCAAAGAATATGTAGAAAAAGCTAACCAGATTAGTCGAGGCCTCTTACGATTAGGAGTTAAACCTAATGATAAAGTGGCAATCATTTCTTCTAACAACAGAACAGAGTGGAATATCACTGATATAGGTGTCCTTCAAATAGGCGCTCAGGATGTGCCTATTTATCCCACTATTTCTCAAGAAGATTATGAATATGTTTTAAATCATTCTGAGGCAACATACTGTTTTGTATCAGATGAAGAAGTATTCCAAAAAGTTAAAAATATTCATACTAATGTTCCATCATTAAAAGAGGTATATTCTTTTAATGACATAGCTGGTTGTAAAAGCTGGAATGAAGTTTTAGAGTTGGGTAAAGATGATAGCAATCAAGAAGAAGTAGAAAAAATAATGGCTTCTATATCAGAAAATGATCTTGCTACATTAATATATACATCAGGAACAACAGGAAGACCCAAAGGCGTAATGTTAAGTCATAAAAACATAGTAAGTAATGCATTAAATTCAGGAACTCGTTTTCCTATACCAGCTGGAGAAGCAAAAGCTTTAAGCTTTTTACCTGTTTGTCATATTTATGAAAGAATGCTGATGTATTTATATCAGTACCTTGGAGTAACCATCTATTTTGCAGAATCTCTCGAAACAATTAGTGATAACCTTAAAGAAGTTAAACCTGATGTAATGACAGCAGTTCCTAGACTGCTCGAAAAAGTATATGACAAGATTATTGCAAAAGGAGCTGATTTAACTGGTATTAAAAAGAAATTATTTTTCTGGGCTGTTGAGTTAGGTTTAAAATATGAGCCTTATGGAGCTAATGGTTGGCTTTATGAAAGGAAATTAGGAATTGCTAAAAAGTTAATATTTAGCAAATGGCAAGAAGCTCTTGGAGGTAATTTAAAAGTAATTGCTTCTGGTAGTGCTGCGTTACAACCAAGACTGGCAAGAGTATTTAACGCTGCTGGACTTACAGTAATGGAAGGATATGGTCTTACAGAAACTTCCCCTGTAGTATCTGTAAATGATCTCAGAGAAGGTGGTTTTAAAATCGGCACGGTCGGAAGGATGATCCCTGATACCGAAGTTAAGATTGCAGAAGATGGTGAGATTTTAATTAAAGGTCCTCAAGTCATGCAAGGATATTATAAAGACGAGGAAAAAACAAATGAAGTATTAAAAGATGGATATTTCCACACTGGTGATATTGGAGAAGTTGACAGTGATGGCTTTTTAAAAATTACCGATCGTAAAAAAGAAATGTTCAAAACTTCTGGAGGAAAATATGTTGCCCCTCAATTAATCGAAAATGCAATGAAACAATCTCGTTTTATTGAACAGATTATGGTTATTGGTGAAGGAGAAAAAATGCCTGGCGCTTTTATACAACCTAATTTCGAATTTTTAAAAGACTGGGCAGAACGCAAAGGCTTACAAATAGGCACTACTGTTCAAGAAATGATCAGCAATCAAAAAGTAATTGATCGTTATCAAGAAGAAGTAGATGAGCATAATGAAAGATTTGGAAAATGGGAACGAGTAAAAAAATTCGAACTTACTCCTGAAGAATGGAGTATTGATGCAGGTCACCTTACTCCTACTATGAAATTAAGAAGAAAAATAATTAAAGAAAAATATCAAGATTTATATTCTAAAATTTATGGCTAATTCAATTGACTGATTACAAAAAAATTGTATAATAGTTTAACTGTTAATCAGTAGACTCCTCATTTTATGGGGAGTTTTTTTATTAATTCAATAGAAAAACGTAAATTACTTCATCTTTTCTTAAATTTTTACCATATTTATTATGCACGCATAATAAATTTTCTTACCTTTACATTCACAATAATTTTTTTAAATGAGAGAAAAGACAATTGATTATGCACTTAGAGCCACCTGGATGGCAGTTGCTAAGATGTATAATGAAGAGGCTGGTAAAAAAGGTAGTACAATGGCTACCGGATTTGCTTTGCTAAGCATAGATCCAGAAAGTGGTACTCCTTCTACCTCATTAGGCCCCAAAATGGGAATGGAAGCCACAAGTCTATCACGTACATTAAAAACCATGGAAGAAAAAGGGTTGATTTTTAGAAAGAAGAATCCCCAGGACGGCAGAGGTGTATTGATATACTTAACTCCATTTGGTGTAGAAATGAGAAATTTTTCTAAAGAAGTAGTTTTTGCCTTTGATAGTACTGTTAGAAAACATGTACCTCAGGAAAAACTAGATATCTTCTTAGAAGTATTTCAAATCATAAATGACCTCATATCATCTAAAAAAATTTACTCAAAACAAGAATCTATAACACCTTAACAACTCGAAGTTAAAAAATGAAAAGAATCATTAAAAAAGTTGCAGTTGTCGGCTCAGGAATTATGGGATCCGGTATTGCATGCCATTTCGCTAATATTGGTGTCGAAGTGCTATTATTAGACATTGTTCCTAGAGAACTAAACGAAAAGGAAAAAGCAAAAGGTCTTACCCTTGAAAACAAAGTGGTGCGTAATCGATTAGTAAATGATTCGCTTACTGCTGCTCTTAAATCCAAACCTTCTCCCATCTATCATCAAAAATTTGCAAGTCGTATCACTACAGGAAATCTTGAAGATGATATCGCAAAAGTTGCTGATGTAGACTGGATCATAGAAGTTGTTGTTGAAAGATTAGATATCAAAAAATCAGTTTTTGAAAATCTAGAAAAATACAGAACACCAGGAACATTAATTACATCTAATACTTCTGGTATTCCTATCAAATTTATGAACGAAGGAAGAAGTGAAGATTTCCAAAAACATTTTTGTGGAACACACTTCTTTAACCCTGCTCGTTACTTAAAATTATTCGAAATTATTCCTGGTCCAAACACTTCTTCAGAAGTTTTGGATTTTCTTAATGGATACGGAGAACAATATTTAGGAAAAACTTCTGTAGTTGCAAAGGATACACCTGCATTTATAGGAAATAGAATAGGAATCTTTAGTATCATGAGTTTGTTCCATATGGTAAAAGAAATGGGACTAACAATAGAAGAGGTTGATAAACTTTCTGGCCCCGTAATTGGCCGCCCAAAATCTGCTACATTTCGTACCGTAGATGTCGTTGGTTTAGATACTTTAGTTCATGTAGCTAATGGTATTGCCGATAACTGTTCTGATGATGAGCGTTTAGAACTTTTTAAACTTCCAGATTTCATCAATACTATGATGGAAAACAAATGGTTAGGAAGTAAAACAGGACAAGGATTCTATAAGAAACATGTAGCTGCTGATGGTAAAAAAGAGATCCTTTCTTTAGATTTAGATACTTTAGAATACAGAACAAAGAAAAGAGCTTCTTTTGCTACTTTAGAGATGACAAAAACTATAGATAAAGTAGTTGATCGTTTCAAAGTTTTAGTTGCTGGTAAAGATAAAGCCGGTGAGTTTTACCGTAAAACCTTATCTGCCCTATTTGCATATGTCTCAAACAGAATTCCAGAAATAACTGATGAGCTATATAAGATTGATGATGCTATGAAAGCTGGTTTTGGTTGGGAACATGGTCCTTTCCAAATCTGGGATGCTATTGGAGTAGAAAAAGGAATCGAAATTATGAAAGCCGAAGGCTTAGAACCAGCCGCGTGGGTTAATGATATGATTGCTTCGGGAAATACTTCTTTTTACACAGTAAAAGAAGGAGCAACTCATTCATATGATATTCCGAAAAAAGAACAAACAAAAGTTCCGGGACAAGATGCCTTTATTATTCTTGATAATATTCGTAAATCCAATGAGGTTTTCAAGAATAGCGGTGTTGTAGTAGAAGATCTTGGAGATGGGATTCTTAATTTAGAATTTCAAAGTAAAATGAATACTATTGGTGGTGATGTCCTTGCCGGATTAAACAAAGCTATCGATATTGCTGAAAAAGATTTCCAGGGATTAGTAGTAGGTAATCAAGCTGCGAACTTCTCTGTTGGAGCAAATATCGGAATGATTTTTATGATGGCTGTAGAACAGGAATATGATGAGTTAAATATGGCCATCAAATACTTCCAGGATTCTATGATGCGTATGCGTTACTCTGCTATTCCTACAATCGCTGCACCACATGGTATGGCTTTAGGTGGTGGTTGTGAAATTTCACTTCATGCCGATAAAGTAGTTGCTGCGGCAGAAACATATATGGGATTAGTAGAATTTGGTGTTGGTGTAATCCCTGGTGGTGGTGGATCCAAAGAAATGGCATTAAGAGCTGCTGATACCTTCAAAAAAGATGATATCGAACTTAATGTATTGCAAGAACATTTTTTAACTATAGGTATGGCCAAAGTATCAACATCGGCATATGAAGCATTTGATACCAACTTACTGCAAAAAGGAAAAGATATTGTTGTTGTAAATAAAGATCGTCAGATTGCAACTGCAAAAGCTCATGCAAAACTAATTGCAGAACAAGGATATACGCAACCTGTACGTCGTAAAGACATTAAAGTTTTAGGAAAACAGGCACTTGGAATGTTCTTAGTAGGTACTGATTCTATGGAAGCCAGTAAATATATTTCTGAGCATGATCATAAAATAGCAAATAAACTAGGATATGTAATGGCCGGTGGAGATTTATCAGAACCAACATTGGTTACAGAACAATACTTATTGGATCTAGAACGTGAAGCTTTCTTATCACTTTGTACAGAACGTAAAACTCTTGAGCGTATCGAGCATATGCTTAAGAAAGGAAAACCTCTAAGAAACTAGAAAAAGAAAAAAATGAAAACAGCATATATAGTAAAAGCATATAGAACAGCCGTTGGGAAAGCGCCTCGCGGAGTGTTTAGATTTAAAAGAACCGATGAATTGGCAGCCGAGACCATCGAGCACATGATGAAGGAGCTTCCTAATCTCGATAAATCTCGTATTGACGATGTGATTGTTGGTAATGCAATGCCAGAAGGATCTCAAGGACTTAATATGGCTCGTTTAATCTCACTTATGGGATTAAACTCTGTTGATGTTCCAGGAGTAACAGTAAATAGATTTTGTTCTTCAGGAATAGAAACTATCGGTATCGCAACTGCAAAAATACAGGCCGGAATGGCAGATTGTATTATTGCAGGAGGTGCAGAAAGTATGAGTTCTGTACCTATGACAGGATATAAAACAGAACTCAATTATGATTTAGCAAAATCCGGACATGAAGATTACTATTGGGGAATGGGAAATACTGCAGAAGCAGTTGCTCATCAATTCAAAGTATCTCGTGAAGATCAGGATGAATTTGCATACAATTCTCATATGAAGGCCTTAAAAGCCCAAGCAGAAGGCCGTTTTCAGGATCAAATTGTTCCTATAAATGTAGAACAGGTTTATGTGGATGAGAACGGAAAGAAAGCTACAAAATCATATGTAGTAAATAAAGATGAAGGTCCTCGTGCCGGAACCAGTAAAGAAGTGCTTGGTAAACTTAGACCTGTATTCGAAGCTGGCGGAAGTGTTACCGCAGGAAACTCCTCTCAAATGAGTGATGGTGCAGCTTTTGTTTTGGTGATGAGCGAAGAAATGGTAAAAGAGTTAAACCTTGAACCTATTGCAAGACTTGTTAATTATGCTGCCGCAGGTGTCGAACCTAGAATTATGGGTATTGGACCAGTAAAAGCTATTCCAAAAGCATTAAAACAGGCTGGATTAAAACAAGATGATGTAGAACTAATCGAACTTAACGAAGCTTTTGCATCTCAATCTCTTGCAGTGATGAGAGAATTAGGTCTTAATCAAGATATAGTAAATGTTAATGGAGGCGCAATTGCATTAGGACATCCACTTGGATGTACTGGAGCAAAGCTTTCTGTTCAGTTATTTGATGAGATGCGTAAGCGCGATATGAAAGGTAAATATGGTATGGTTACTATGTGTGTAGGTACCGGACAAGGTGCTGCTGGTATTTTTGAATTTTTAAACTAAAAACGAGCTAAGAAAAAATAATATAAAACAATGAGTGCAGAAACTGTAAATAAAGATATTCTTAGAGGAGGGCAATTCCTTGTCAAAGAAACTAAATGTGAAGATGTATTTACTCCAGAAGATTTTTCTGAGGAGCAAAGAATGATGCGTGATAGCGCAAAAGAATTTGTTGACCGTGAGCTATGGGCACACTGGGAACGATTCGAATCTAAAGATTATGCGTATACAGAAGCTTGTATGAAGAAAGCTGGAGAACTTGGCCTTCTTGGTGTTGCGGTTCCCGAAGCTTACGATGGACTAGGAATGGGATTTGTCTCTACAATGCTAGTATGTGATTATATTTCTGGAGCTACCGGTTCATTTAGTACCGCTTTTGGAGCTCACACTGGTATTGGTACTATGCCAATCTCATTGTATGGTAATGAGGAACAAAAGAAAAAATATGTTTCTAAACTAGCTACAGGTGAATGGATGGGAGCATATTGTTTAACAGAACCTGGTGCTGGATCAGATGCAAATTCTGGAAAAACCAAAGCGGTCCTGTCTGATGATGGAAAACATTATTTGATCTCTGGTCAGAAAATGTGGATCTCTAATGCAGGATTCTGTAATGTAATGATCGTTTTTGCTCGTATTGAAGATGATAAAAATATTACAGGGTTTATCGTAGAGAATGATCCATCTAATGGAATCTCTATGGCCGATGAAGAGAAAAAATTAGGAATTCATTCTTCTTCTACCCGTCAGGTATTTTTTAGCAATACCAAAGTACCTGTAGAAAATATGCTATCAGAAAGAGGTAATGGATTTAAGATTGCAATGAACGCGCTAAATGTTGGTCGTATCAAATTAGCAGCTGCTTGTCTTGATGCACAACGTAGAGTAATCGGAGAAGCAACCAAATATGCTAATGAGCGTATTCAGTTTAAAACTCCAATTATGAATTTTGGAGCAATTAAATCTAAAATTGCAGAAATGGCTACTAACACTTACGCAGATGAATCTGCAAGTTATAGAGCTGCAAAAAATATTGAAGATAGAATTGCTATCCGTCAAGCGGAAGGAAATTCTCATCAGGAAGCAGAACTTAAAGGTGTTGAGGAATATGCTATTGAATGTTCTATTCTTAAAGTTGCTGTATCTGAAGATGTACAAAGTTGTACTGATGAAGGTGTACAAATTTTTGGTGGAATGGGGTTCTCTGCAGATACTCCAATGGAATCTGCTTGGAGAGATGCTCGTATTTCTAGAATCTACGAAGGAACAAATGAGATCAATAGAATGCTAGCTGTAGGAATGTTAGTTAAGAAAGCAATGAAAGGACATGTTGATCTTCTTGGACCTGCAATGAAAGTTGCTGATGAACTTACTGGTATTCCGTCTTTTGATACTCCAGATTACTCTGTATTATTTTCAGAAGAAAAAGAAATTCTTGCAAAACTTAAGAAAGTATTCTTAATGGTTGCTGGTTCTGCAGTACAAAAATTTGGACCTCAATTAGAAGAACATCAACAATTATTAATGGCTGCTTCGGATATATTAATTGAGATTTATATGGCTGAATCTGCGATCCTACGTACAGAGAAAAATGCAAAACGTTTTGGAGAAGAAGCTCAGGAAACTCAGATAGCTATGTCTCAATTGTATTTATACAATGCTGTAGACATTGCAATCAAAAAAGGAAAAGAAGCCATTGTTTCATTTGCAGAAGGAGATGAGCAGCGAATGATGCTTATGGGACTTAAGCGTTTCACTAAGTATGCTAATCAACCAAATGTGGTTGCTTTAAGAACAAAAATCGCTGATAAAATTGCTCAAGAAAATGGATATTTTCTTGGGTAACCCTATAGAACTGCCCGCTCTAAGGCATTAAACTGGAGAGTTGTTTAATTTTGATTTAAAAACCGTCTTTTTATTGGGTAAAAAGACGGTTTCTTTTTATCCAATTATAATTTGATACAATTTCAAATTAAGAAAAAACTATCTTTTAGATATAGTCTTTTTTCTCTACACTCGATAATATTCTATTATCTACTAGACTATATATAGACAATTAGAAATACAACCACAAAGAGGGTCTTTATATAAAATTTTAATATATAAATTTATAATATCACAAAAATTTATTCTTAAAACCAATAATCATGAAAAACAATCTTATCGCAAGTATTAGCTTGCTATTGGCATGCTTTTTTGGATATGCGCAACCAACCGCTCCTTCAGGAAAAAAATGGCAAAAAGTAGACAACCTCTCTGATGAATTCAACGGTAATTTTGATAACAATAAATGGCAAAAAGTGCTGTGGGATTATACCAACACTCCGACTAAGATGATCGAAGAAAATTCTGGAGTATCTCAAGGAAACTTATGGATTAAAGCTACATTGGGTCCTGAACCTTTATGGTTTCAAAGTTCTAGAATCTATTCTAAAGCTCAAATCAAATTTCCAATGTACACTGAAAGCAGGATGATAACTGCTCACCTATCGGCTTATAATACTTTTTGGCTAAATAATGGAGATATCAATAATAGAGATGAAATTGATATTGTTGAAAACAATTCAAGGCCTAGTTGCGGATGTCAGCCAAATTTTCCGTGGCAAATGAATTCTCAATATTTTCAGGTAATTAATGGAAATACAGAAAGAAATAAAGGAAATTTTGACAATAGAAATTTATCTCCTAATAATCCTAAAAAAGGAGTACGATGGAACGAAGAGTATCACATAGTAGGTATGTGGTGGAAAGACGCTAATAATGTACAATTTTATCTTGATGGAGAACCTGCCGGAAGTGTAAAAACCAATAGACCGTTAACTAGAAATCTAAATCTTATTTGGGATTTGTGGACTGATGACGAAAATTTTCTTGGTGGCGTAGCGGTTAAAAGTCATTTAAATGACAATACCATTAACACCATGAAAGTCGATTGGGTACACACATATAAACTGGTAAATGATAATGATGGTGGCAATACCGATAATTCCTATGTCATTAAGTCGGTAAAATCTAATAAATGGATTTCACCTATCAATGGAACCTCTAATAACGGTGCAAAAGTTGTAAATCATCAAAACGGAACTGGAAACGCAAGAAAATGGACATTTGTAGATAAAGGTGATGGATACTCTGAAATCAAAAATATCAGGTCTGGTAGATGTTTAGCTGTTGCTGGAGGTAATCCTGCAAACGGGACTAAAATTATACAATGGGACTGTAAAGGATACCAAGATCAGCAATGGAAAAGGGTTGATCGTGGAAATGGGCTATTTGCTTTTCAAAATAGAAAAACCGGTAAATGTATAGATTTACCGGCAGGAAATATTGCCCATAATGTACAGTTCCAACAATGGGATTGTGGTGCATCTAACCAAAATCAACGTTTTTGGATTTTAAGTCCTGGTAAATTATCTTCTCATGATATAGGGTTTGAATCAAACGAATCAGCCTCTTTAGGCTCATTTACTTTTCCTAACCCAACTAAAGGAACGTTAAACATTCCTAAACTACCCAAAGGCATTCATCGTTTGAAAGTAATCGACATGTATGGTAAAGTTTTACTAGAACATAAAGTTAAATCTGGTGGAGATGATGTTATACTAAATGTTGGTAGTTTAACCCCTGGAATGTATACCTTATTAATTGATGACGAATCTATAAAATTTTTAAAAGAATAAAACTAAATAATACAAAACCGAAGAATAATTCAACTTAACTTAGAAACCGTCTTTTTGTAAAGTAAAAAGACGGTTTCTTTTTTTATCAAAATGTGGTTTATATAAAAAACCACTAAAATGCTATACATTATATTCATTTATTAGCTTTTAAAAATCAAATTTATATTAAACGAATTCTAATACAAACAAAACGAATACTAAAAGAGTCATTATTCTTATAAATGTACTAATTACATTTATATAATTAAAAATAAAATCGTAGAACTTATTTATATACCATTATCTAATGGTTTTTTTTAAAACTTAGAATAACAAAAGCATGTTCTATTCGTTTGAAATAACAGTAGTCGACAAATCATTCTTTTCCCGATCACAAAACAAATCTTAACTTAACTCAACTATAACATGAAAACTCTTAAACCAATTTTCTGTGCTCTACTCTTTTTTTTAGCACTACTAAAAAGTTATTCCCAAGAACACCCTTTCCTTATTGTTAAGGAGAACCAATATCCAGAAATACGAAAAAAAGCCGAATCGGGTCTTCTTGGTTCTATTAGAAGTATTGCATTTCAAAGATGGAATGGACCAGAAGGCAATACAACTTTAAACTATAACATTAGTGCATATATATTAGAAGCGAACCCTTCTGCTAGAAAAAAATACAAAGATAAAATATATAGTATTTTAAAAAACAGAACGTTTGTAAAGCCCAATGGTCATGGAGCTTTAGTTAATGCTACTTTTACTCAGTTTTATTCCATTCTTGCATTGGACATTATTTACAATGACCTTACTACAAGTCAAAGAAATATTGCTGAAAAAAACATTAGAGATTATATAAACTATTTCAGAGCTGATGATAAAGGAGGAAGAAAATTAGCGCGATATGGTATAAACTTATTATTTGCGATATACGAAAATGATCAGCCTGAAATCAAAAAGTGGAAAAAATTGTATGATGACTATCTCTTCGACAAATCCATTTTAAATGATGGTTCCTGGGGGCAATCTACAGGGTATATATTTGCTAGACTTCACGGTACTCGTATGTCAAAAACACACATAATAGACGTGATGGAATTTACGGGAATTGGCAACTACTACAACAACCCATTAATGCAAAAGGCTTTTGAATGGTCTCCTACATTTGCACTTACTCCTTTTGGAACATTCACTAAGTTTGGAGATACAGGTCTTAATGAAAGAAGATTTGGTCACCAATCTAATGTTCATTATGCAGAAAAATACGGCCCTAAAGTCGCCAGCTTTTTCGAATGGCATAAAGGAAACGATGGTCCACTTACTTTCAACTCAACTAACTTTATGTTATTGTTTATGAGAAGTAATAATAGACCCAAACCTGTTATGCCAATCTCTTTACTCAAAGAGCAATCTGGAGTAGCACTTTGGGATAAAACAGACTCTAAAGAAGCATTACAAGGTATTCTTTATTGCCTTAAAAGAGATGACCCCACAATAGATAACATAACCCATGACTTAGAAGAATCAAATTCATTTAGTATCGTGGGATATGGACAACACTTAGTAATGAATTCTGGTGTAAGATATAACAATGCGAATGGATGCGGAGGAGGATATCCTGGACAAGCTCCTGATAGTGGAGGTTGGAACCGAGCTACGCTTCATAACACAGTGCTAATTGGCAATAAAAAACAACATGACCAAAGAGACGGAAATGGTTTAGTAGATGGACTTGTAGGAGGAAATATTGAATTTGGAACTACTGATGCAGGTCCAGCCATTAAGAATGGAACTCACAAAAGGACTATGCATTTAATACAACCAATCTCTGGTAAATCTAACGGATACTTTGTAATTCACGATGAAGTAAAGCCTAATGATTCTAAGGATCCTGTGAATATAAATTTTCAAGTAAACACCAAACGTAATGATACAAAAACTATTACCAAAAATGAAGAGTACTCAGCACCTGCTAATGCTTCTATTGTATTTAAAACCAAGGCAGATGGTGAAAGTGCTAATTTATTTTTTGCATCACAACCTTCGATATCTATAGTAAAATCCTATAAAGGAGAGTTCCCGAAAGGGAAATGTAATGAAATAAAAGTACCTGTAACAGATAATATTAGAGCGACTTATCAGGCTGCTTCTGATGGTTATGTACGAGCTACCACGGTGATTTTCCCAGAAGATAAAACACATAAGAAACCTCCAATTTCTAAAATTTCAAATGCAAATTATAGTGGAGCAATTATTTCACATAGTACTAGTTTCAAAGACTATTACATTGGTGCAAATCAAAATAAATCTAATACCTACGGTATGATTTCTTTTAAAGCCAATACCACTTTTTTCAGAAAAGAATCCGGTAAGACTACTAAATTTTCTTCTACTAACGGAACTAGTTTTAGAGATACTGAAGGTGTAGATTATGGGTATCAAGCTTCTCAACAGGTAAGTATCGTATTAGAAAATAATTCTGGTAGTATCAATTCAAATTCAAATTCAAATGTTACTTTCTTCCGACAAGGTATCACTGGAGTAAAATTAAATGGAACCAACACTACTGTTATTTCTTCCGCTTTAAATTCTGTCACAGTAACCATACCAGCCGGAAGGCATACAATAGAATTAATCATTAATGGAACTCCTCCTGTGGTAGTAACAAGACCCCCAGCTAATTTATCTAACGGAAACTATTTTATTGAAACTCCAACCGGAGGTGCTAGAATTAAGAATACTAATGGCGCAAATATTTCTGTTACCACAGGTTCTGGAAATGACGTTAAATGGACTTTTACTAAAATTGATGGTAGCATTAATGATTATACATTAAAAAATGTACAAACAGGAAGATATTTAGAAGTACCATATGGTGCTTGCAATGCAGGAGACAATACTCAAAACCCTAATGTTAATTTAGGCACCTATACGCAAGTTGTGGCAAATCACTTAAGGTGGAATATTACTAAAGTAGGAAATGACTATTTCTTACAGCCATTACATTGCGAAAAAGTAGTGGATAGAAATAATGGAAAAAAGATGCACCTATGGCCTTATCAGGAAGGTAATAAAAATCAAAACTGGAAAATAGTTAGTGTTAACAAGCCACCAACACTATCTTTCTTAAGACCTACTGCAACTAATTTTACTGCAGGAGATAATCTTACTGTTGAAGCTAAGGCAGATGATGCAGATGGATCAATAAAGAAAGTAGACTTATATTTTGATGACAAATTTGTAAAAAAGAGCCCACAAGCCAATACTCATATTTGGTGGAGTAAATATGATCCATTAATGACCAATTTACAAGAAGGAAACCATATTTTAAAACTGGTAGCTACCGATAACTTAGGAGCTACCTCTGAAGCCACTATGACAATATCTGTTGGTTCAACCACAAGTTGTACCTGGAACATACAAGCTGGTAAAGCCAATGATATTGGAGCCAATAAATCACATGTATATGTTATTGGAACTAATGGCCATTTATACAAATCCAATGGAAATGGTGGATGGACCAATACCGATAATACTAAAAAGCTAAAACGTATTGATGTTGCTCCTAGTGGTGATGTATGGGCAATTGGAGAAGATAATAAACTATGGCAATATAAATATCCAAATGGTCCTTGGTTAGATAAAAATGGTACTGGTATTGATATTGGTGTAGCTAATAACGTTTTTTACATTCTTGGTCTGGACAATAGAATAAGAAAGTACGAAGGTGGCGGAAAATATACTACACTTCCTAGCGGAACCGGACAAAGAATTGATGTAGATGGTAACGGTACTCCCTGGATAGTTGGAATGAATAATGGACTCTATCAATGGAATGGAAGTGGCTGGAATAGAAAAGGATCACTTACAATCTTAGATATTGGCATAAACCCTAATGGAGATCAGGTGATCGTAACTAGTATGGATAAGAAAATATATCTATACACTGGTAATGGAGCATTTAAACAATTACCAGGCGGAGCTAGACAGATTACCGTAGATTCTGATAAAATTCCTTGGATAATAACAGATGATAATCATATCTATAAGAGAAACTGTAGTATTAATGAAAGTATTCTTCTTGAAGTTGACAAAAATATTGGTAGTAACCATAAAATCACTATTTATCCCAATCCGGCCAAAGGCGATAACTTTACGATCAATCTTGGAGAATTTATTACTTCCAACATAAGAATATATGATGCACAAGGAAGAGAGGTCTATCAAACACAGACAGATAACAAAAGCATTCAAATAGATAGAAAAACACTAATAAACACAGGTTTGTATTTTATTAAAATTAAACAAAACAAATCTACTTTTGTAAAAAAGATATTGCTTAAATAAGCTTTTGATTATAGTAATCATTATCCCCTTTTGCCTTATTACAAGGGGGATAATGATTTAAACTAAAAGACATCTATCCCCTGCACCCTCTTATCACTCCAAATAAATAATCATCTGCAGCTTCAAAATATTCATCACCACATTCTCTATCAAAAGGATTTGTACTTCCTCCATTTACACGTCCGCAACGATCATGATCCAAACAATCTTTAGTCCATGCACTTGCTATTGTAAAAGTTCCCGGACATCCAGAACCGCATCTACCAATACAACGATCTCCATTAACCAATATGTTTTCATTTACATCACCACGATCATCATCATAATTTGCAGTAACAACAGTATTTTTTCTAATACAAGTAACTCCCTCATTTCTACTCTTTAAATCTGTCATAACATTTTTTGGAAATTTTACTTTTACTTTTGAGTATTTATAATTACTAGGAGATTTAGCCCAATATTCTAATAATCTTAATAATGTATACTCTGCCATTGTAAAATTATCAGCAGATTTATCCTTAAATAAAAAGAGAGAAATCTCTTCTCCCAGCATTAATAGAATTTCTTTTTGTTTATGAGTTAATACAACATCGTTTCCATCAAAATCTATAGTTTCATCACCATAAGCCACAGAAGCAGACAAGGTATTTTTATCGATAGTCACTTCTACATTAAAAGTAAGCTCTTCTTTAGACTCTACTTTATAGGAAATGATATGACCATCGATATCTTTTTTTCCTGTAAACACGTTTTCATCTTGAATTTCTAATCCAATAGATTCTGGGGTTTGATTGTCATCTGACTTATCGCAACTGGTAAAAAACAGAGATAATGAAACAAATAACAAGACAAGTTTTAATTCATTTTTCATGATATATATTATTTAAGTTAGTTTCACTAAAATAATTTATGCATGAATGAAGATCAAAACCTAAAGGTTATCAAATTATTATCCATTTGAAGGATGGACAACTGTTCAGAAAAAATTAAAAAAACACTTATAATTCTATATTCAATCTTGCTTTCAACTCTATTTCACCTTTTGCAGTAACAACAACCTCTCTTGAATCTTTCTTTCTTCTAATCCAATCATTATGTAACATGGTTGTTAGCAGAGAAGATCCCAGAGCACCTGCGAGATGATGTCTTCGTTCACTCCAATCCAAACATGGGTGAGCAAAAGAGCGTTTTTGTAGTTGTAATGAATCGACATCAATACTCAAATCTTGAAACCATTTTTTTCCTATTCTGGTTACCCTATATATTTTTGCTTCAATCTCTAAGATTCCATTTTTCAGTAATGCATCTGTGACCTTAACACCTATTTCACCTGCCAAATGATCATAACAAGTTCTGGCATATGTAATGTCATTATGTTTTGGTTTTTTAGTTCTCTCGTATTTATCTTCCAAAGGCACTAAACCTGCCATAGACTCAATTACTTGGGCTACTTCTGCGTTAGCATACCTATAGTATCTATGTCGTCCCTGTTTTTCAACCTGAAGTAAATTAGCCTCTATGAGTTTTTTTAAATGATTACTAGCAGATTGTGCAGAAATATCTGCGCAAATAGATAATTCCATTGCCGTATAAGCTCTTCCATCTAATAGACACCAAAGCATAACAGAACGAGATTTATCTCCTAACAAAGAAGCAATCTGAGTAAATTTGTATTCAAACTTTTCTATCATTACAAGTACACTATTACAATACTATTTATAAAAAACATTTGATAATTTCAATCCCAAATCTTAGGTCGCTCAACTCCCAAGGTTCTTAAATAATCTAACATTTGCCCCATATGCACCGCTTCATGAAATACGATTCGATTTAAATAATCTCCAAGTTTTTTACTTTGTCCAACCTCTGTTCTTTCTATTCTTATATTTTCAAGATCTAATTCGGTAAGGTTTTCTATCATATCAAGGAAACTGCTTCGATATTGTTCGGCTATCTTAAGTTCATATTGTAAATCTATGTATTTTAATTCGCTCCAAGGGGATTCATAATCTCCTAAATTACCTCTATTCTTGATAATGGTATGAAATAAGTGTTCACATTCTAATACATGCCTTATCATTTCAATAATAGTAAAAGCTTCTTTATCTGGTTTCCAATTAAAATATTTTTCTGGAATCCCATTCCAAAGTTTAAGACTCCTTCTTCTTGTTTCAGAAAGATTTAGTAAAATAAGTGCTATCGAGTTCATAAAATTAATATTTGTAGCATACAAAAGTAGACACTTCATCTTTTTTTGTTTCATTCTGAAATGAAGTATCAAATCTTTATTTCACCATAACTTTCATAGGTTATTTTACAATTCTCACCATATAATTCTCAAAATATCATCAATTTATCAACACGAAAACGTTGTAGTAGATTTATCAATCTAATAAATTGAATATTTCACAATAACTTAGTGAAAGTTTAACACAAGAAACACTTTTATTAATAAAAAACTACTAATTATGAAATCACCTTCTCCTCCAACGAAAAATCAGATTTTTTTTTGCGTTTTATCTAACATATAAAACCAACAAATAATACACCATTCTGATTCTTATCTTCTTTATGATAATGTATTTTTTTATACCGGTATAGTTTTTATTATTCATAGATAACATCAAAAGTTTTCTTTTCGAAATAAAACCCAATATACGCATGATTAGTTATTACCCTAACTATATCATTTTCTTAACTATAGATAAATATATACATAATTATTTCTGAAGATGATTAGATATTTTACTTGAAATACTTGCTGTATTTCGGGATAACACAAATTTTTTTAAACGCTAATTATTCTTAATTGAATTAAAAAATTGCAAAATGAAAATTAAAAATGTAAATCTTTTTCTATTAACTCTAGTTTTTTGTTTACCATTTCTAGGTATCCAAGCGCAAGATGAAGACGTATTATTTCAAGCATTTGACTGGAATGTACAGAACCAACCAGCAGGGCAAACCTGGTATGATGTTGTATCACAAAATAGAAATACTATCAACGATGCAGGCATTGACCTCATATGGATGCCACCTCCAAGTAACTCTGCAGCTCCTCAAGGATATTTACCCAGAGAATTAAACAACCTCAATAGTGCATATGGAACAGAGACACAATTAAAAAATCTAATTAATCAATATCATTCTTTAGATATTAAAGTAATAAGTGATATTGTAATCAATCATAGAGTTGGTACCAATGATGCGGTAACATTTACAAATCCAGCATGGCCAACATTTTATATCACTGCTGATGACGAAGGAAGAAATTTTGTTAATGGCCCTGTAGAGTTTAGTATCAATGGTGATTTCGTACCTGGATTTAGTCTTAAATCTGATGGTTCTAATGGTGCTTTTGCTGCAGCAAGAGATCTTGATCATAAAAATCCTGCAGTAAGAGCAGAAATCATTAAATGGATGAGATTCCTAAAAAATGATATCGGTTTTGATGGTTGGAGGTATGATTTTGTTCATGGATATGATCCTATTTATAACAAAGAATATAATGACGCTACAAATCCATATTTTGCAGTTGGAGAATTATTAGAAAGTAGTAGAGTCCAGACAAATAATTTTGTGAATAGAACACAGCAATCCTCATCTGCCTTTGATTTTAATACCAAAGTAAGTTTACAAAATGCTATTAGAGATAATAACCTTTCTTATTTAAGGGATGGACAAGGAAAACCATCAGGAATGATTGGCATAAATCCATCAAAATCTGTAACATTTCTAGACAACCATGATACAGGGTTTGCTCAGCAGTGCTGTGGCTCTAATTATGTTTTTCCGGGAGGAGAAACTAATCTTAGAAAAGGATATGCATATATTTTAACCCATCCAGGTAATCCAATGGTATTCTGGACTCATTTTATAGATGGTGGTTCGGGAGTAAGAAATGCCATCAAAAACTTAATCTCTGCAAGAAAAAGCGTTCGAGTACATTCGGGATCTACTATAAATATAGCAGAGGCACGTGGTAATCTATATGCTGCATATATTGATGGAAAATCAGGAACACTAGCAATGAAACTAGGAAATGGAAACTGGTCTCCAAACGGCAGTGGTTGGACTCTTAAAACATCAGGTACAGATTATGCAGTGTGGACTAAAGGTGGCGATACCGGAGGTGGAGATACAGTCGCACCTTATACTGTTAATTTCTTTAAACCTAATGGTTGGAATAATACAGTAAATGCATATTTCTTTGATGCAGGAAATAACACTACTTTACCTGGAACCAGTGGGTGGCCTGGACAACAAATGACCAATATATCAGGAACAAGCTGGTATTCATTTACAGTAACTCCTCCTTCTGGCGTTTCTGCTGCAAATCTAAGAGTGATCTTTAATGATGGAAATAACCAAACCGATGACTTATCAAGAAGTACCAATGGATGGTATAGAGGTAATACATGGTCTAACAATTGTCCAAGCAATTGTTCTAGTAGCGGCTCTGGTGGAGATTCATCATCCTCTGTAACACTTAACTTCCTAAAACCTGGTGATGGATGGGGAAATACTGCTAGAATTTATCTCTACAATAAGTCTAACAATCAAACTTTAACAGGTACACCGGGATGGCCCGGCCGATCAATGAGTAATATCAGTGGTACCTCATGGTCTAGTAATACATTTACTATTCCTAGCGGTGTTTCAACCAATGATATTGGAGTAGTATTTAATAATGGTAGTGGCCAACAAACAGTTGATTTAACAAGAGGAATAAATGGATGGTTTAGAGTTACCGGGAGTACAAACGGGAAAAGAAATGGAAACTGGTCTGCAAATTGTACAACCGACTGCCCCACAAGCAATGCAGCACAACTTCTAACAACAAACAAAATAGATTCTCTAGAAAATTTTAATAAAGCAACTATTTCTCCTAATCCTATTACAGATCAAACCAAATTATATGTAACAACCGAAAACCAAGGATTGCTACAAGTTACAGTTTCGAATATATTAGGACAAACAAAAACACTATATCATCAAGAAACCCAAGCAGGTAATCAAATTATTGATATTAAAAACGGTGTAACCGACCAACAAGGAATATATTTTTATACCATTTCTCTTGATAAAAATACAATTGGTCAAGTAAAAGCTATTAAACAATAATAAGCTAAAAAATTATATATTTTATTATAGCATTTATGTTATAAACAGACAAGCGGTTGTTACTTTTAATGAAGTAGCAACCGCTTTTTAAATTATGTTTATTACTTTTAGCTTTTATTACCACACTAAATTCTTACCATGAAAAAAATATTTTTTCTTTACCTTATCTTATCATTAGTAGCTTGTAGAAAAGAAACTACAGATAAAACCAATAATCAACTTGCTGTAACCGATCAAGAAGATACATTAAAAACGACAACTAAAAAAAATCATCAGATCAGAGAAGTAAAAAAAGCTACAATCGTTCCTAAATTAGATGGAAATATGGACGATCCCGTTTGGAAAGAAGTCATTTGGTATGGATTGGATCAAAAATGGTTAGGCGAAGACTATACTGTTGATGATTTTTTTGGACGCTATAAAATGGTCTGGACACCAGAAGCACTATATATTTTGGTCGAAATCAAAGACAATAAATTATACGATCAAAATAAAGATCCATTAACATTATGGTGGGATGATGATTGTGTAGAAATATTTATTGATGCTGACAATTCTGGAGGTAATCACCAATTTTCAAATAATGCTTTTGCATATCATGTTGCTCTCGATGGTAATGTAGTTGACTTAGGAAAAGATAAGAAACCGCTGCTCTATAACAATCATGTAACTACCAAAAGAGTTACCAAAGGTGATGTTTCAGTTTGGGAATTTGAAATGATTGTCTATGATGATACTTATGAGGAAGGGAAAGTCAATGACCCTGTAATTTTAAAGAAAGATCAACAATTGGGATTTGCTATAGCCTATAATGATAATGATGGTAGTAAGGAACGAGAAAATTTTATTGGTTCGGTTTTTATCCCAGGTGAGGAAAAAAACTTAGGTTGGATTAATGCTGATGTATTTGGCACTATTCTGTTGGTGGAATAATTGTATAGGAATAGAAACCTCTTTTTAAATCACATCAGCATGTACTTTAATGAAAGTACATTTGTAATGTAAAACATATATTTTTACCCCAATTAATTAGTATTATTGGCTAAAATCTATTGATTTCTCTACTTATGAAAAGTAGAAATCTTTTATAAAAGCCTTTATTTCAATTTTATGTATTAAAACCTATGTTTTTTTGAAACCAAAATTTTACATACTCCCGGTTATTATAATTTCTCAATTTTTTTGTACCTCCTTATGGTTTGCCGGGAATGCTGTTATTGATGACCTTGCTACACAATTTAATGCAGAGTTTAATATTTTAGGATATCTTCTGTCTTTTGTACAATTTGGTTTTATAATAGGCACTCTTACTTTTGCATTACTAACACTTGCAGATCGTTTTTCTCCATCTCGAATATTTATGATCTGTGCTTTTTTGGGAGGTTTGTCAAATCTATCATTATTGATACCTAATATTACAGTATTTAATTTATTGACTGCCAGATTTGGAACAGGTTTTTTTCTCGCAGGGATATATCCTATAGGTATGAAAATAGCCTCTGATTATTATAAGGATGGTTTGGGAAGAGCATTAGGATATATCGTTGGGGCATTAGTTCTCGGAACTGCATTTCCTCATTTAATCAATGAATTTTCTTGGAGCAGTGATTATAAGGCAGTTATTATAAGTACATCAATATTGGCTTTTACGGGAGGACTTTCAATGTGGTTTTTGGTTCCCGATGGACCCTATAGAAAATTAGTTTCTAAACTTCAACTGGGTATAGTGACTCAACTTTTTGGAATTCCCAGTTTTAGAAAAGCTGCTTTTGGGTATTTTGGTCATATGTGGGAACTATATGCTTTTTGGGGGTTTATACCTATCATTCTTAAAACCTATAGTGATCTTCAATCAATCCAACTTCAAGTATCCTTTTGGTCATTTATAATTATAGGAATTGGAGCTATTTCTTGTATTCTTGGAGGACTTGTTTCTTTAAAAACCGGAAGCAGAAAAGTTGCTTATAATTCGCTATTGATATCAGGAGTATTTTGTATTGCCTCTCCCCTGCTTTTTAAATTACCTCCAGAGTTATTCTTAACTGCATTAAGCATTTGGAGTATGTTGGTCATTTCTGATTCTCCTCAGTTTTCTACAATGGTAGCAGCAGCTGCACCACCAGAACTAAAAGGCACAGGACTTACTATTACCAATTGTATTGGATTTGCAATTACTATATTAAGCATTCAACTATTATCCTTCTTAACAGGAAAAATAGACAATACCATGCTTTATCTATTTTTAAGCATAGGTCCAATTTTTGGGTTATATGCATTAAGAAAATAAGTTTAAAATTTTATAGCAAAATATTATAAAGCGTCTAACGCCTCTTTAATTCTAGACATCGCCTTTGACATTTGAGCTTCTACTGTTTTAACAGAAATACCTAGTTGCTCTGCTACTTCTTTATATTTAAAACCTTGTACTTTATTCAATACAAAGATTTCTTTGCATTTGGGTGGAAGTTTTTCTATTTCAATATTAACACAACGTATTCTATTATTAATAAAATCATTATCTTCTTCTATAAAAAAATCCAGAGCTTCTTTTTGTACTCGCTCTATATAATTCAGTTCTTTTTTATTTTTCTTATAGCTATCAATCAATTCATAGTAACAAGATTTATACAAATAACTTTTAATAGAAGTATTAATATTTAGTTTTTCTTTATTCTTCCATATCTTAAGCATTACGTTCTGTACAATATCTTCAGCTTGCTGTTTATCTCTTGATAAACTAAAAACATAGGCACACAGCTCGTTATAGTACATTTCATATAAACGCCTATATACAAATTCGTTCCCTTTCCTAAGTTCTTCTATTTGAGTTTTGTTCTCTATAGCAATCCTTTTTTAACCCATTTTTAACCCCAATTCCGAAACAATTAACAAAAACTTTACATAAATAATAAAAAAAATAGTTCCAAGAGTAAGGGTTTTTTATTTTTTTGAAGTCTTAACTATAAATAAGCCAATAATTCGCATGAAAAATAATAAGGATTTGGATACAAATCAAATTATAAAATACTTAAATAATGAAATGACTGAGAGTGAAATCATAGAGCTCGAAACGTTATTAAAAGATGAAAAAAATCTTAATTTATTTAAGAAATATATTGTCACCGATCATTATATACAATTGAGTAAAAATGACTTTGATAGTCAAAAAGCTTCTTCACTATTCCAAAAACATATACAAAATACAAAATCTCTTACTAAAACTAACAAAAATAGAAACAATAATTATTTAAAATATGCCGCTGTCTTTATTGGTTTAATATTAGGGGGTACTTTTTTATATAATAAAAACATTTCTAATGAAAATGAGATCATTACCGAAGTAACATTACAACAAGGTGATGGAAGTATTGAGACCTTACAGGATAACGAATTGTTTAAGGAAATTAAAAATGAAGACGGAACCATATTAGCGTTCCAAGAAAAAAACAAAATCGTTTATAATAACGAAGGTAATAATGCTACTTCTGAAGAAAAAGTAGTGATAAACACATTAAGAGTTCCTTACGGAAAAAAAATCCAATTAGTTTTATCAGACGGTACCACTGTTCATGTTAATGCAGGTTCTACTTTAAAATTCCCTTCAAAATTCCTGAGTGGTCAAATACGTGAAGTAGATCTATCAGGAGAAGCCTATTTTGAAGTAGCCAGAAATGAAAAAGATCCTTTTATTGTTTCTACCAATGGCATTAGAACTGAAGTTCTGGGAACAAAGTTTAATGTTTCTTCTTATGCAGATGATTCTTTTTCTGAAGTTGTTTTAGTTGAAGGTAGTGTAGGAGTATTCAAGGACAAAAACAGGTTTGATAAGAATACAGATAAGATCTTATCCCCAAATCAAAAAGCTAGTTTATCAAAATCAAGTCAGAGTTTAAACATCTCCAATGTTAAAACAGAAAATTATATCGCTTGGGTAGATGGGATATTATTATTCAAAAGTGAGAGTTTTGAAACTGTAATGAAAAAACTTGAAAGATTTTACGATAAAAAAATAACAATCAACTACCAAAATATTAAAACGGAAAAATTCACTGGTCGCTTTGATGTTGAGAATGTTGAAGATGTATTAAAGACTTTTAAAAGCAATACATTCTTCAATTATCGCATCAAAGGAAATGAAATAATTATTAACCCCTAAAAACAAAATATGGCAAGAAATCAACCATAAAAAATAAAAATCGAGAAATGCTGCAACATCTCTCGATTTTAGAGTAAGCTTAATTTAACAATGGTTCAATCATTAAATCATATTAAAAATATGAAAAAAATTAAACAGAACCGCAAAATTGGTGCGGTAAAATTAATATTTAATTTAAAAATGAGACTAACAGTTCTACTAATTATACTGTCTCTCTTTAGAATAAATGCAAATACATATTCTCAAAACACTAAGATTAGCTTGGATGTAAAAAATTTCACAATTGAGAATGTATTTGATTTGATACAACAAAAAACAGAATTTAAAGTATTTTTTAAAGACGCAGAAGTAAATACCAAACGTAAGATATCTCTTAAAGTATCTAACAAAAGAGTAGAATACATTTTGGATAAAATCTTTAAAAACACTGATGTATCTTACAAAATAATTGATAAACAAATTGTATTAATAAAAAAACTAATTAATACGAATAATGTTCCTAAAAAACCACAAATTGCTTTTGTTAAACCGCAAAAAGGTTTTGAAATTAGTGGGCAAGTAATTGATCCCGATGGACTACCCGTTCCTGGAACTACGATATCTATTGAAGGTACTACAAGAGGAGTGGTTGCTGATTTTGACGGAAATTTCACAATTCGTGTTTCTGTTGCAGATGTGTTAAAAATCGAAAGTTTAGGTTTCGAAAATCAAACAATCGCAATTACTGATAAAAATAAAACGACTTATAATATTGTACTATCCAAAGGAGTAGAAGGCCTTGAAGAAATTGTAATCACAGGATACCAAAATATTAGAAAAAAATTCTTTACTGGTGCTTCACAATCTTTAAAAGCAGAAGAAATCAAACTTGAAGGTGTTCCTGATATTTCTAGATCATTAGAAGGAAGAGCTGCCGGTGTATCAATACAAAATGTAACAGGTACTTTTGGTGCTACTCCAAGAATAACCATACGAGGGTCTTCTTCTATCTTAGGGGATACAAAACCAATCTGGATTATTGACGGTGCGATACAAGAGGAAATCGTAAATGTATCTTTAAACGATTTAGTATCTGGAGATTCTAGTACATTATTAAGTTCTGCAGTAGCTGGATTAAATGGATCAGACATTGCAAGTATAGAAATATTAAAAGATGCTTCTGCAACGGCTCTTTATGGTGCACGAGCGCTAAATGGTGTTGTTGTAATAACTACAAAATCTGGTAAAAGAAATCAAAAAACAAAGGTTAGCTATTCTGCAGAATATGCAGTAAGAGCGAGACCAACTTACGGTCAGTATGATTTACTTAATTCTCAAGAGACTGTTTCTATTTATAGAGAATTGGAATCAAAAGGTTTTTTAAATCTAGCATCCAGCTTGCAAGGTAGATTTGGAGGTATTTATAATCAAATGTATAGAGCAATTAATACATTTAACCCTGAAACAAATTCTTTTGCCCTTACTAATACTCCAGAAGCAAGAGCTAGATTCTTACAACAATATGAATTAGCAAATACGGATTGGTTTAAAACACTTTTTAGAGAAAACTTAACACAAAATCATTCTATAAGTTTCTCTGGTGGTGGTGAAAGCTCATCTCATTATTCATCTATTGGTTACTTTACTGATCCTGGACTTACTATAGCAGATCGTGTACGAAGGCTTACTGGTAATATTAGAAACACATACTACCTGGGAGAAAAATATAAAGTAACTACTCTTATTCAAGGATCATATAGAGATCAAAATGCACCAGGTGCATTTGATAGATTATCTGATGTAGTAAATGGAGGATTTGACAGGGACTTTGACATTAACCCTTTTAGTTATGCACTTAATACTAGTCGTGCGCTTAGACCAAGAGATAACCAAGGTAATCTTGAGTTTTTTAGATATAACTGGGCTCCATTTAACATCTTAAATGAGATTGAGAATAACACCACAGAATTAACCGTTCTTGATTTAAAGATTCAAGGTGAGTTTGAAGCAAAAATTAATGAGAAATTAAAATATAATTTCCTTGGTACTGCAAGATATGCTACTGCTGCAAATGAACATAAAGCTACAGAAAACTCTAACGTTGCGGCTGCTTACAGAGCTAACGAAACAACTATTGTAGAAGATCAAAATACCTTCTTATTTCAAGATCCTGACAGGCCTAACTCCAGACCACAGGTAGTACTTCCTTTTGGTGGTATATACACCAGAAGAGATAATAAAATTATCACTTACAATTTCAGAAACACATTAGATTTCAATACTAATATTAGCGAAAAAAGTGATATTAGAGTATACTTAGGTCAAGAATTTAGGTTTACTAATAGAGAAGAAAGTATTAGTAGAGGATTTGGTTATCAATTTGATAAAGGTGGAGTTCCTTTCACAGATCCAGATATAATTGATAAGATTATATTAGATGGTGGTGATTATTTTGGTTTAGAACAAACCAGAGAACGCGGAGCTACTTTCTTTGCTACTGCAACCTATGCATTTGATGAAAAATACATCCTAAATGTAACAGGAAACTACGAAGGTTCTAACAGAGCTGGTAAATCTTCTAGCGCAAGATGGTTACCTACCTATAATGTAGGTGCTAAATGGAACATTGATCAAGAACAATTCATTCAGGATATTGATTGGATATCAAAATTAGCTATCCGTCCTAGTTATGGACTTGTTGGTTTACTTGCTGATAATGTAAGTAATAATTTACCCGTTTTTAGAAATGTAGTTACAGATCGATTAAATCCTAATACACGAGAAAATGCAATTAATATTGCTGCATTACAAAACACAGAATTAACCTGGGAAAAGACTTTTGAACTTAACCTTGGATTAGATGCTGGTTTTTTTGACAATAGAATTTCTCTTGTAGCTGATGTGTATTTTAGAAAAGGTGAAGATTTAATTGATGAAATCAGAACTTCTGGTATTGGTGGACAATCAATTAAATTGGCTAACAATGCATCTATGAATACAAATGGAGTAGAATTTCAATTAAACACACAAAATATAGTTACTCCTAACTTTAAATGGGGTACAACCATTAATGTTGCTTATTTTGATCAAGAAATTACTGAGTTACAACAAAGACCTAATGTTTTTGATTTGGTATCATCTACAGGAGGTAACGCAGTTGGTTTTCCTAGAGGGTCATTATTTTCTTTTCAATTTGATAAGTTAGACGAAAGAGGATTACCAACTTATGTTTTTAGTGATGATAGAGATCCTATTTCTGGAGTTGACTTCCAAGAGGTAGAAGACATACAAGATTATCTTAAGTTTGAGGGATCTGTAGAGCCTAATTTAACTGGTGGATTTGCTAACAACTTTACCTATAAGAATTGGGATCTTAGTTTCTTCGTAACTTTTTCTGCCGGAAATAAAATTCGATTAGACCCTTATTACACTTCTACATATAGTGATTTATCCGTTTTCCCTACAGAGTTTAGAAACAGATGGTTATTCCCTGGAGACGAAAACACAACTAACATTCCTGTGATCCCTTCACGAAGGTTAATTAACGAAGTAGGAACCAATGAAATTGCCCGAGCATATAACGCATATAACTTCTCTACAGAGAGAATTGCTGATGGTGATTTTATTAGAATGAAGAATATTTCTTTATCCTATACTTTCCCAAAAAAGACAATTGATGCAATAGGGTTAAACAACCTTAAGATGACATTTCAGTCAACAAACCCTTTCTTAATATATTCTGACGATAACCTTAACGGACAAGATCCAGAATTTTTCAGAGCAGGTGGTGTTGCTTACCCAATTGCTAAACAATATACTGTATCACTAAATCTTGGATTTTAAAAAGAAATGATTATGAAAAAAACACTTAAATTAGTTGGTATAAGTTTATTAAGTATTTTAATATTCTCTTGTGAAGATTCATTAGACGAAATACCAGATAATAGAACACAGATAGATACTGCAGAGAAAATTGGTGAATTACTTACACTAGCCTATCCTGCTGCAACTTATGCTCCTTTTTTAGAACCAAGAACAGATAATGCCGAAGACAAAGGACCAACTGCCAATGAAGTTAGAATAAATACTGAATCTTTCTTCTGGAGAGACGTTAATGATAATGACACAGACTTCCCTACCGATTATTGGAACGAAGCTTATGAAGCCATTGCGCAGGCAAATCAAGCATTAGCTTCAATAGAAGAATTGGGTGGCGGTAGTGAACTTAACTACTTAAAAGGTGAAGCTTTAATGGCAAGAGCATATGCTCACTTTATGTTAGTAAATATTTGGTCAAAAACCTATGATCCTGCTACTGCATCTAGTGATCTTGGGATTCCTTATGTTACAGAACCAGAAGATATTGTAATCAAAGATTACACCAGGGGTTCTGTACAAGAAGTTTATCAAAAAATAGAAGCTGATATTATTGAAGGGTTACCTCTGGTAACGAATGATTATGACATCCCAAAATTTCATTTTAATAAAGATGCCGCTAATGCCTTTGCTTCAAGATTTTATCTATTCAAAGGAGATTGGGAAAAAGTAATACAATATAGTAATAACGTTCTTGGAGATGCTCCGGCAACCCTTTTAAGAGATTGGAATGGTGCTTATGATGCCTTTACTTTTAGTGAAATCAGTAATGAATACTCTTCAACTACTGATATTTCAAATTTACTTATTGTTTCTGGGCAGTCTTTATATTCTAGATTTTATGCTGGTGCGAGATACCAGTTATCTTCAGGTTTAGCAACTAATCTTTTCTTTAATGGCTCGCAAGTGAATGGAAAAGGATGGGCATATCCTGTATTTGGTAATGATTTATTCTTTAATATTCCAAAATATGTAGAATATTTTAGAACTACGAATGCTGCTGCCAATATCGGATTCGCATTTCTAAACTCTGTTCTTTTAAGCACTGATGAAGTTTTGTTAAACAGAGCTGAAGCATACGCTATGTTAGGTCAAACAGATATGGCAGTAATGGACATCAATTCTTTCTTGTCCAAAAAAGTGGATGGATATGATGCCGCAACCGATGTACTAACTATTGATCAAATCAATACTATTTATACTGTTGCCGAAGGTATATACACTCCATTTTATACCATTGAAGCAGACAAATTAGGATTGATTCATGCATTAGCAGAATTCAGAAGAAGAGAGTTTCATAATGAAGGATTACGTTGGTTTGATATCAGAAGACATAATCTTGAGATTATCCACGAGGATGTTAATGAAAACGAAAGTACACTAAGTAAAACTGATAACAGAAAACAATTACAGATACCTGCAGATGCACTTAGCTTTGGTTTACAGCCAAATCCTAGATAATACTAAATAATTTAAGAACAATAAGTATGAAAGACATAATTAAATATATAACTATAGTTGCCAGCTTATTAGTTATGATAAGCTGCGACAAAGGAGAAAGTGTTGGACCATCTCAAATCAATACAGAAGCTCCTCTTTTATCAGAACTTGATGTATGGATAAGAAACAATTTTATTGGACCTTATAATATAGATATTCAATATAAATGGAACGAGAATGAAGTAGATTTAAATAGATTTTTATATCCTCCAACAGAAGAAAATGTTCAGCCTCTGCTAGAGGTAGTTCAGGCGGTATGGATAGAACCATACACTCAACTAGGAGGAGAGAATTTTATTAGAAATATTTCTCCAAGGCAATTTACATTAATTGGAGGTTTTAATTTCAATCAAACTGGAACCATTACTTTAGGTATTGCAGAAGCAGGGACCAAAATTACTCTTTTTAATGTTGACCAATTAGATTTATCTGATCTTGCATTAACAAGAAGGTATTTCCAAACAATACAACATGAGTATGCTCATATCTTAAATCAAACTAAACCATATAATCCAGATTATGGTAATGTGAATCCCGAAGACTATACTGCACAATGGTTTAACAGAACAGATGCAGAAGCAAGAGAATTAGGATACATTACTGCCTATGCTTCAAGTGAAGAACGTGAAGATTTTGCCGAAATGGTAGCAGCTATATTGACTACCTCTAAAACAGAATTTGATGCTCTTGTAGATGGGATTACTAGTGATGAAGCCAAAGCTTTTATCAGAACAAAAGAACAATTTGTTGTTCAGTATTTTACTGATGAATTCAACATTGATCTTTATGAGTTGCAAGAACTGGTAAATCAAAATACTTTGGATATTATTAATTAATAAAATAACAGAAATGACTATAAAAGCATTAAAGAAAATATGGTTTTTATCATTACTACTGGTTTTTTTCTCTTGTAGCGATGATGATAACGAGGAGTTATTTAATGAAGCTCCAAGTACCAGAATAGACCAAAGAATTAGTGAGTTACAAAATTTACTATTAGCTTCTCCTGATGGATATAGAGCCATTTATTTTACAAAAAATGATGAATATGGAGGATTTACTTTTTATATGAAGTTTAATAGTGATGGCACAGTCGAAATGACATCAGATGTGGATAGCGAAACAGCCATTACAACGAGTAGATATGAAGTGAAAATGGGAACAACTACTGAGCTATTGTTTTCTACCCGTAATCATATCCACAAGGTATCTGATAGTAATATCCCCGGACTTATAGGATCTGGATATGAAGGAAATTCTAATTTTCAATACATAAGTAGTGAAAACGGAAATATTACTTTTATAGAGCCTAGAAATGAAGCTGTTATAATTTTTGAACCTGTTACCGCTGGAGATTGGGCTAATGTAGACACTTCTCTGGCAAGAAGATCAAGTCTTTTACCAACTGCTACCTCTTCAGTTTTTCAAGGACTTACTATAGAAGATGCTTCTGGTAATAAAACCGTATATACACTAGATTATGACAGTTTACGTCTTTTTATAAATTCTGCAAATCAAGCAGAAGATGGTACTGTTACCGAAATTTCTTATGGTATTGCATATACCACTGATGGGCTTGTTGCAAGTCCACCTATAGAAATTGATGGAACTTCTTATGAAACATTTGTTTTTAATGAAACTTCAATGTCCTATATTTCGACCGTTGGAGGAAATACGGCTACGATTGGATTCTTAGAGGAGCCTCCATTTATTACCAATGACGTATTTGATATCGGAGTAGATTTCACTACCTTTTTATATCGCCCAAGCCTAGGAACCAATCCTCTAACGTCCCTTGGATTTGATGCCATAATTGATCAGGTAAATACAGAACTTGCTGGTTTTGGACTCGTATTTGCAGAATTTCAGCTAGTCACAAACCCTGCTGATGATGGTAATGACACATTACTTATAATCGTATTTGACAGACCATCTGATGGAGCTAGATTTAATGGTATTTATGATTTACAAGGTTCTATAGTAGATAAAAAATTAGTTCTAGATTATCAAGGACCTAACCCTACACTTGGTAATCCAGGTAATAGTGGATTCTTTGAAACTAGAGTTACAGCTTTAATAGACTTTTTTAGAAATCCTGCTGGAATGTATTATACAACAACAGGTAATTTTCAGACTTTTATCAATACAGCGGGAACATTTGTGAATGCTGGAAATCCATCTCAACGAGTTTATGGATTATGGTTTACCCTTTAAATGTTTTTTTAAATACCCCAGTTGTAGAAAGAATCTCATTTTACAATAATCTATTGACCCCCCAGCAATAGCCTTTCTAACTCAACTTCGAAAACCCAGAATGTAATGTTCTGGGTTTTTTGATTTCTACAATTCCTAATAAAACGTAAGTTCAACACCAACATCACATTAACATATACTTAAGAATAACTTCAATATTTCAATGTATTTTAGAAAACAAAAACAATGAGAAATACAATTGTTCTTCTTACTATATTCATTACATCATCTTTATTTTCTCAAACCGATACAGAAATATATCTATTTGATATTATCAAAAAAGGAGAAACAATTACTCTTGATAATAAAAGAAATATCTCTAATAATGAAGGGTATGATAATCAACCCTCTTTTTTTGATGATACCGTCTTGTTTTCCTCCACAAGAAAAAAGCAAACCGACATAGCAGCTTATCACATAAAAACAGAAAAAACAAATTGGATTACCTCAACCCAAGAAGGAAGTGAGTATTCTCCAACAAAGATTCCTAACAAAGATGAAATTTCTTCTATTCGCTTGGATAGAGATGGTAAACAATTACTTTATCGTTACAATTACAAAACAGGGGAATCCAAAGCTTTATTAGAAGGTCTCAAAGTTGGATATCATACATGGTATACTCCAGACATCATTGTATCATCTGTACTCGAAGATAATGCAATGTCACTTATAGTATCTAATCTAAAAGATGGAAGCAATAATACTCTTCAGAAAAAAGTAGGGAGATCACTTCATAAAATTCCAAATTCTAAACTGATAAGCTATATCAGTAAAGAAAATAAAATCTGGAAAATAAAATCAATTCATCCTATGACAGGAATTACTCAGGAAATTATCAATACAATTCCTGATGCAGAGGATATGTGTTGGTTACCTGATGGGACTATTTTGATGGGGAAAGGAAATACTATTTTTCAGTTTAATCCAAAAACTGATACCAGGTGGAGTGCATTTCATTCTTTTACCGATAAAGAAATTGGCAATATCACAAGAATTGCAACAAATATTACCGGAAATTTACTAACCGTAGTATCTGATATTTCCCCAGAGCACATCGTTCAAAAACAGGTAAATGCATATAATGCTCGTGATATTGACGCTTTTCTTTCTACCTATTCTGACAATATCTCTATTTATAATTATCCTAATACTATTCGATTTACTGGAAAAGAAGAGATGCGTACCTATTATGAAGAAAAGTTTAAAAAAGAGCCCAATTTACATTGTAAAATAAAACATCGTATTGTATTAGGAAACAAAGTTATCGATGAAGAATATGTCACTTATAAAGACAGAAATGTAAGTGTAGCTGCTATATATGAAGTAGAAAATGGAAAAATCATTAAAGTTACCTTCATTAGACCTCTCTTAGAAACAAATGAGAAAAAGAACCCTGAAAAAATAATCCAAAAGCAACTTGACGCGTATAATGCTAGAGATATCAGTGCTTTTATAGCAACGTATAGTAAAACTATAAAAGTATATAATTTCCCTAATAAGCTTTTATATGAGGGGCAGGAAAAGATGAAAAAAAATTATACCGGTTTCTTTGAACAAACACCAGACCTGAATTGTAAAATCAAAAATCGAATTATAATGGGTAATACCATCATTGATGAAGAATTTTTAACCATTAAGAGTAAAAACTACAGTGCTGTAGCTATTTATGAAGTAGAAAATACAAAAATTGCTAAAGTTACTTTTATTCAGTAGGTCACTTTTTTAATACATTCAACAATTTAGATTTAAAGTTGGTATCACCATCTCCTAGTTTATTATTAATATTCATTACATCTGTTAGGGGCTATTTCTCTACTTAACTGAAATATTTTTTTTAATAGAAACTGGTATTCCGTTGGTAGTAAAACCTTCTAATGAAATTTCGAAATCTCCAACCACATCGGATGTAAAAAACGTAATATTTGTTTTCTTCTTATTTATTGTAAAATTGGGTCTCCATAGTAACTGATATCTATAATCAGGTATACGACTATAGATTTTATCTTTATCGTATTGCTGTCCAAAATATTGTTTATCATCCTGCAAATCGGCTAATACTACAGGTGAATCCGAACTATAATTTAATGCATTAAAAAAATCCTCTTCTATAGTTTTTATAATAATTACTCCATCAAAAACTCTAGTTCCTAAATAATATCGATCTTTAATGTAACCTATACTCTTTATTTTACTGGCACTGTATGCTATAACATCTTCATGGTGTTGTACAATTACATCATCAACAATCAATAATAACGGAAAATTATCCTTTTTCTGCTCTGGATAATTAGTTCTTACACCAAATACAGATTTATTATTATTGTCTTTTTTGATCCATACTCCATCTACTATTTCTAATATTGTTTCTCTAACTGTTTTAAACCTCGTATAATCATCTAGAACATAGGTTTCGATCTCCTTATTTCCATAAAATGGAAGTACAAAATCTGGTTGTTTTATTGTATCTGGTTTTACGCTATAAAAGTTAGTTTCAATTTGGTTATGAACACTTCTTTTTTCTATATAATCCTTAAGTGATTTAGAAATCTTAAACTTGTAAAATTCTAAATTTTTATAATCTATCTCAGGTATTTCGTCAATTACTATGTTATAATTTTCTCTTCCTTCTTCAAAAACTTCAATCCATATTTCATTCTTAATATTTCTATTGTTTAAATTAAAAACAAAATTGCCTTCTTTATCTGTTGAAACTATTTTTATATCACTTGATTTCCCTGGCATTGATAACGCTATATTTTGGTTCGAAACAGTAAAAGAAGGTTCTTTTGGAATAATCTTACCATAAATTAACTCTCCACGCATTTCTGGTAAAAAAACCGATGAACCTGGAGATAAATTCAATTTCTTAGAAATATCAGTATATTTATCTAAAAACTCCTTTGAAGTAAATACATTAGTATTTTTAAAAACCTCTTTTCTTCTTACTGAGATTGAAAATGTTCCTCCCTCTAATGATTCATTTTCTATAGCTAATTCTACACGAGTTCTCTTTTTATACGTTTCATAATCAGAAGATAATTTTATAGTGCTTTTTATGTTTGCATCAACCTCCTTATGACTGGTTTTTTTTAATTCTTTGGCTACCGGGTTTATCAAGGAATCATTTTTGGATAGAATAACGTCCTGATCAACCTGATAAGGATTTAAGATACTTATATCTCCTTCAAAAAAAGATCCTTCTGTATTGAGCATCCACTGTGTATAACCTATCAATTTATAGTTTCCAGAAGGAATAGATACAGGCACAAAAAAATCTCCTTGTCCCAAACCTTTATCTAGTTTGATTTTATGCTTAAAAACTGACTTTCCTTTTTCATTCACCAAGACCACATATGCGATCTTACTAATAGAGCTTAATAAATTATCATCTGTCGTAAAATTATAAACATTATAATAAAGGTATTCCCCTACAAATAATAAAGAGGTATTATAATGTATAAACATTTTTTCCTGAGGAATCATATGATACCCGTTGACTTCTTCGGGTGTTTCTAATATCGACTGTCGTTGCGCCTGCATACTCAAAACGAAAAGAAATATAATATATACTATTGATCTTATTTTCACAGAGATAATTTTATAATAGTCATTTAAAATTTATGTTTATGTCCTTTAATTTAATCTTCCCAAAAATCAGGAACCTCACTTCTACCAAATGCTGTACAATCTCCACATTCTCTTGGTGTAACAAAAGTAAAACCATCAATTGTTGACTTACACCCCTCTGGCTCGGGAGGGCCGTTACTTTCCATAGAGACAAACATATTAGAACGGTCACTTGCAACACGAATCCATCGTCTTTCAAATGCTTCCCTGGTTTCTTCATTTTCTGCATCAATAACAGGTAGTATAGCTTGACATCCAAAATCAAATTTGGTTAAGTCACCTATAAAATCATTGCTATCAAAAAAAATGCGCCGTTCTGAGACTGAAGAGACATCAAAAAATCCTAGAACGATTTCGTCTTTATTGTTTTCTGAAATGATATTTCCTTCAATAAACCCAGGTTGTACCTGGGAAAACAGACTCTCAGATTCAGAAAAATCTTTGAGTATTTGATAAAACCCATTTGCTTCTTTTGATTGTACGAACTGCTTTACCAATATACTATAACGATCTACTACTCGTATATCATCAGATGGTAAAAAGTTTAATAAAAATCCAGTAAGTCTATCTTCATTAAAAGCAGTAGTATTTGTTATTATAATAGAATTCGAAAAATTATCAGCATAACATACCCTTTTTCCTTCTGGTCTTTCTATAAAGTCGTATATACAATCTTCTTCTCCGGTAATGATCACTATATCTTGTGGTGACCAAAATGGTGCAGTGATTCTATACGTTTCTTCAAATTTATAACGATAATATTTTGAAGTACTTGTAGGATCAAAAGTATCAACCAGTATCCCAATACCCTCTACTCCTCTAGTATTAGCCATTCTCTTAGGGTACACTCTATCTATTGATATTTCATTAGGTAACATAACCTTTTCTGACACATATGACCTTCCATCAGATGTATTGATAATTAATTGGTATTTTTTATCTGGCATCGCAGCAAATTCCTGTACAGAAAGATACGTTCCTGAAGAAACCTCTTCAAAAAGATATTCTATCCCTGTATTTTCTTCAACTACTTTTATTGTAGCTCCAGACTCAAGAAGCGGTCCATTATCCTCAAACCTAAATGTTCGGGACAATAAAACCTGTTGGCGTTTTACTTCATTAGTTACTGTAGTATTAACGACTAAAATACTTTCAAAATCTTCTGTTTCAAAATCAAACTCTTCTACACATTGAGAAAATAACAGGCAAATGAATATCAAAAATAAAATTTTACCTTTTTCTTTATATCTGATCAATTTATTGGCAAATTTCATCGGTTCAAAATTTAAAATTGTAAGTGATTGATGGGACAGGAATCGAGAAAATCGAACTCTGCAATCCTTTAACCTTTCCGTCTTCGGTAACAAAAAATACCGAAAAAGGATTATTTCTACCCAGCACATTATAAATAGATATCGTCCAGAAACTATGAGAAAGCTTATTAAGTTTATGATTCCCCTCTATATTAAACCCTAAATCTAATCGGTAATAATCAGGGATTCTAAATTTATTTCGCTCACTAAACACAGAAAAATCAGCCCCATCAAATCTAAAACTCCCAATAGGAAAAGTAACAGGTCGACCTGTTTGATACACAAAGTTAGTAGCTAAGCTAAACCGTTTGGTGAATTTATAATTTAAGACCATGCTAAAATCGTGAGGTTTATCAAAGTTAGAAGGAAAAAAATCTCCTCTATTTACTTGTTCTTCTCTAAATTCACTCTCTAACTGAATAAAAGAGCGGGAGTACGTATATCCCAACCAGCCATAAAGTTTTCCTTTTTGTTTTTTCAATAAAAACTCGACTCCGTAGGCTCTACCCTTACCCTGTAAAACTTCAGTTTCTATATTTTCATTAAGTAAGATTTCTGCACCGGTCTTAAAGTCAAGAATGTTTTTTGAAAATTTATAAAACCCTTCCAAGCTCAATTCGTATGCTCTTTCTCTCATATTTTTATACACTCCAAGTGAATATTGTTGTGAGCTTTGTGGTTTTATATTAAGATCAGAAAGTTTCCAGGTATCTATTGGAGAAACTGTGGTGTTATTGGATAAGGTATGTATAAACTGATAGGTCTTATTGTAAGACGCTTTAATTGATAAATCTTCATTTAATAAATATCGCCCAGAGATTCTTAACTCAGGGCCGCCATAGGTTTTAATGATCTCATTTTCATCATAAGAGATAGTTTCTCTAATGGTTTCTAAACTTCTAGGTACTCCTTCTTGAAATACATTTTGAGTAGCTTTTCCTAATGCATTAAATACCGAGTAGCGAATACCGGTATCTAAGGTGAAGTTTTTTGTTATATCTATTTCTGATGCTAGAAAAATAGCAGATTCTAGACCTCGTTCTTCATCTAGTCGTAATGGAGTAATAATAGACTCTGTTCCTGTTGGTTGAATAGAACCTGGATTTACTGTATATAATTTGCTTGAAACCCCATAATCAAATTTTATGTTATCATTATATAGATATTTTAACTGTAGCTTTATATCTTTCTCATCAATACTATATCCAATGTCAAAATCAGTATTCGTATCTCCGTCAAATTCTATGTCAAAATCATACCTGCTATTTGATAACGATAACTTTGCAGCATGTTTATCATTAAATCTATAATTCCATTTCAAAGACAATGCTCTATTATTATATACATATAATGAATCTGAAGTTATACTAAAATCATCTCTGCTTATATATGCTGTCGCTTCTATTTTTGAATTTTCTGAAAAGCGATGATTATATTTTGCGATAATATCATAGAAAGAGGCTTCGCTATTCTTAAGCGATTCTTCATCAAGGGCATCCAAAATCCAATTTGCATATGCTACTCTTCCACCAACCATTAATCCCGATTTACCTTTTATTATTGGAGTTTCTAAAAGAACATTTCCTGTTACTGGACCAATAGAGGCTTCTCCTTTAAACTCTTCAACACTAGCATCCTTTGTAGTTAAATCAAAAACTGATGATAATCGACCTCCATAGGCTGCAGGAATGTTATTCTTATAAATGTTTACATCTCCTAGAGCAAATGGATTAAGTGCTGAGAAAATCCCAAAGAAATGTTGTGGATTATAGATAACTGCATCGTCTAACAGAATCAAGTTTTGATCAGATTTACCTCCTCTTACGTTGTACCCCAAAGCACCTTCGCCAGCTGTAGTTATACCCGGCAAGGTTGTGGCAACCTTAAGTACATCACGTTCTCCTAAGGCCAAGGGAATATTTTTTGATTCTTTTACATCAATCTTAGTTTTTGTTACTACCTCATCTACATTATTATATGTCTTTGTCTGTAGTACTACTTCATCCAATTGTTCGATTCCTTCGTTAAGTATAATATCATATTGTCCATCATTATACATTATAATACGTTTCCTAACGTTTTCCATTGCCAGAACTTTGACTTCTAAAATATTTAGTCCAGTGTTTAGTTCTGTCTCATAAAAACCTTTTGAGTTTGTTGCTACCGCAACTCCATTAAGGTTAATAACAATATTAGATAAAGGATTTCCTGTCTGTCTATTTTTAACATATCCAGATAGTACAAATTTTTGTTTTGTATTGTCTGCATTAGCTTTTCCTATTCTAATGGTTTCGATTTTATTCTTTTTAGACTTTTTAGCATTCGCAAATACAGAAGATGATGATTTCGTTTTAGCTATTGTATTTTCTGTATAGGTTACGGTAGAATCTCTTCCAAAAAAACCGTCAGGAACTTTATCATATATAATGCTATTGGGAGTTAGAATGATCTTATCATTTTCAATAATAAAAAAATTAATAATTGTGTTTTGAAAAAGACCATTTAAGACATTAATAATCGATTCATTCTTATAATCACCAGACACATCATTATATTCTTTCAACCAAGAATCAATAAAATAAAAATGATAATCTGTTTGTTCTTCTATCAGATGTATAACAGATAGTACATCTGTATTTTTAAAAGAAAGTGTTAATAAAGAATCTTTTTGTTGCGCCGATATACTTTGAGTTTGTATATACATTAAAAAAATTAGCCCCAAATATTTTTTCATAGTGCTACAACTCTTTATTTAATTGCGAAGGTTGAACAACTTTTTCGAATAGTCTTTTCATAAATCTATCAGGTTCTGATTTTTTTAATATCTTATTAGTGGTATAAAATTGTTTAATTTCTTTTTTTAGTTCGGGGTAAATTTTTACAATATCATATTTAGACTTAACTACATAATACTTCTCATTACAAGATAAAATATATCTATTTGCACTAGTAAACTCATATACCATCCTATCTCCAGTATCTCCTAGTCTTCTATTTCTAACTTTCTTATTACTTTTTAATAACAACAAATCTTCAGTTTCTAATAGAACCTCATAAAATATAGTATTTAGAATATTTTCTGCCTTCTCTACTTCTCTATCATCAATTCTTATAAATCTCGAACCATCGATAACAAACTCATCAATTTTATCTGGTATTAGTTTTATAACAGAAGCTGTAGAAGAAGATTTTAACTGTACCAAAAGCCTATCTATTTCCAAATTGTATTTCATCTTTATATCATAGTAGGTTTGACCGCTATAAGTAACTGATCCCATAAGCACTTCATCAGAACGAAAAAATGCATGTCTATTATCATATATCCTGTTGACATCAAAATCAAGATACCATTTCCCATTATGCAAACCTGTATGCTCTTGACCCAAAACCTGATCAAACCAATTATAATATTTACTTTCTTCTTTAAGTTGCCCAAAAAAAAGAAATGGTACTAGTAAAAAAACAACACTGCTTTTCTTTTTATGCATTTTATATATCCTTATGATTTATTTCACTTATCAAATATTCTGTAAACATATTTTTAAAACTTAATCAGTGAATGTGCTGTAAAATTTATCATAAAGAATATAAATTATAACTAAACATAAATCGTTTTAACATAATAAATATCATTTTCACATTTAACCTTATCAGAATGAAGTTTATTTTTAATTTTGATTCAAATCCCTATCTATAACAAATCCTATTATAAATTTGTTAAGACATCATCATTAATTCTTGGTTTTTATTTAATTTGGAATCTCGCTTGGATAACATTTATTTAATAATCACAAACAGCCACAGGAACCAATTATGAAAAAAAACATAATTACAGTCATTCTATTTACAATTTTAAATATAGTTTCTATTGGAGCACAATCAGTACTTATAGAAAACATTAATATAATTGATGTAGAAACTGGAAAAATCAAAAAACAACAACATATTCATATAGAAAATGAAAAAATAATATCTATTTCTTCTAAAAAAAATATTCCTACAGATGGCACTACAATCATTAATGGTACTGATAAATTTATTATGCCCGGTATGATTGATACTCATATCCATTTTTTTCAAACTGGCGGTTTATATACTAGGCCAGATGTAATTGATCTTAGAAAAGTAGTGTCTTATGAGGATGAAATTCAGTTTGCGAAAGATATTATTACTGATAATTTTAAAAGATATCTAAGATTAGGAATTACTTCAGTAATGGATGTTGGTGGTCCTTTTTACAATTTTAAAATCAGAGATAGTATTGTCAAAAACAACTTATCTCCTAATGTTTTTGTTACTGGTCCTTTGTTCTCTCCTTATCAACCAGAAGCTTTCTCTAAGTTAGAAGATATTCCTATAGAAAAGATTAGTACTTTAGAAGAAGCCAGCGCATTGTTTAACAAAATGCTCCCGTATAAGCCTGATTTCATAAAAATATGGTACATCGTAAATAAGGATAATCCAGCAAAAAAGAATTTCCCTATTGTAAAACATATTGCAGAACTATCTCATAAAAACAATTTAAAACTTGCTATACATGCTACCGATTTAAATACTGCAAAACTTGCTGTTAAAGCTGGAGCAGATATATTAGTTCATAGTGTTAGAGATGAAATAATTGATGATGAATTCGCAAAAATTCTTAAAAAAAATAAAGTAACTTATATACCTACTCTCATAGTTTCTAATAACTATACTAAAACTTTTTTCTCAGAGTTAAGTATGCACCCACAAGATCTCAACTATGCAAATCCAAAAGCATATGCTTCATTATTCGATCTTGAAGGTTTAGATTCAAGATTAATTCCCGAAAGATTTAGAAAAATTAGAGGAAGTGATAAACAAAAGGATGCTATAAGATTACGTTTTAAAAAATTCGATAGTGTTATAGATCTTAACCTTCAAAAATTACAAAAACAACAAATAAATATAGCTACAGGAACAGATGCTGGAAATATAGGGACAATGCATGCATCCTCCTATATCCAAGAAATCGAAGCTATGCAAAAATCAGGGATTACCCCTAATGATATTATTAAAGCATCTACTATAAATGCTGCAAAAGGTTTTGGTTTAGACCATCAAATTGGTTCTGTTACTGAAGGTAAATTGGCAGATTTGGTGATTCTAAATAAGAACCCTTTAGAAAATATTCAAAATTTGAACACTATTCATGAAGTCATTAAAAGCGGTAAAATTCTTAATATTTCAAATTTAATTAAAGAATCTCCTGAACAAGTAGTACAACGACAAGTTAATGCATATAATGCCAGAAATATTGATGCATTCATGGATACATATGCTGATGACATCAAGATTTATAATTTCCCTGATGAAATCTCAATGGAAGGAAAAGAAAAGATGCGTGAACGTTTTAAAGACATGTTTGAAAAAGTCCCTAACCTTTACTGTAATATTAAGAATCGCATCGTATTAGGGAATAAAGTTATAGATCGTGAATATGTAAGGTTCGGAGAAAAGTACTCCAGTGTGATTGCTATTTATGAAGTAACAAACGGTAAAATTTCTAAAGTGACTTTTTTAAGATAATAGCTTTCATCATATAAATTTGTTAAGACACATTTATTAATTCCCTGTTTTACCTAAATTAGGCGATCAAATTCACACAAATGAAGACATTTTTTACCTTAAGCTTACTTTTATTATCTACCATTTTAACAGCACAAACCGATCAACGCATCTATGATATCATTACTGCTGTTTCTGCAGATCGAATTGAAACGGATATCAAAAAATTAGCTGATTTTGGCACTCGTAATACATTTAGTGATACCATTTCAAATACCAGAGGTATCGGAGCTGCACGAAGATGGATAAAATCAGAATTCGAAACCATTTCTAAAGATTGTAAAAACTGTTTGGATGTATTTTATCAAAAAGACTTCGTTACTAAAGATATGGGAACCAGAGTACCACATGATGCATGGGTAGTGAATGTAGTGGCTATACAAAAAGGAACAAAATATCCTAATCGTTATATCATCATGAGTGGTGATATAGATTCTCGAGCAAGTGACACCATGGATTTTACAACAGATGCGCCTGGTGCTAATGATAATGCCAGCGGAATGGCAGGAACTATTGAAGCCGCAAGAGTGTTATCCAAATATACATTCGAGAGTAGTATTATTTATGTTGGATTATCAGGAGAAGAACAAGGACTCTTTGGTGGTGGGGGATTAGCAAAATATGCCAAGGATCAAGGATGGGATATTATAGGTATTCTTAACAATGACATGATTGGTAATATCAAAGGAGTAGATGGAGTTATTGACAACAGAGCGTTTAGAATATTTTCTGAACCTACCAATCTTACAGATGATGAAAAGAAAGTTCGTCGTAGACGTTTTTATGGAGGTGAAGTTGATGGTATTTCTCGTCAATTAGCAAGATATGTACATAAAAGTGTAAAAACCTATATGCCAGAAATGAATCCAATGATGATTTATCGATTAGATCGTTTTGGTCGGGGCGGGCATCACAGACCCTTTAATGATTTAGGATATGCCGGAATCAGAATTATGGAAGCCCATGAAAACTATACACAACAACATCAAAATATTAGAGAAGAAAACGGAATCAAATATGGTGATGTGGTAGAACATGTTAATTTTGAATATGCTGCAAAACTTACTGCTGTAAATGCCATTAACCTGGCTGGTCTTGCTTGGGCACCTCCTGCTCCATCTGAAGTAAAAATTGGAGGTATCGTAGAACCATCTGCAAAATTTAAATGGAAAAAAGTCAACAACCCTAATGTAAAAGGTTATAAAATCTACTGGAGAGATACTACATCCCCTACATGGGATCATAGTCGATTTGTTGGTGATGTAGATAACTTTGTATTGGATGGTATTGTGATCGATAATTTCTTTTTCGGAATCGCCACTGTAGGAAAAAATGGCCATGAGAGCACTGTCGTATTTCCATCAGAAGTTTTTAGATAGCAGAAACATCACATTGCATCAACATAGTATCATAAATTTAGTCAAGAAGGTTAGCTTTCTTGTCAAGAACACCAGCTAAGTCGTCAAGAACGTTAGCTTTCTTGTCAAGAACATCAGCTAAGTCGCCAAGAACGTTAGCTTTCTTGTCAAGAATACCAGCTAAGTCGTCAAGAACGTTAGCTTTCTTGTCAAGAACATCAGCTAAGTTGTCAAGAACGTTAGCTTCTTGGTCAAGACTTCCAACTCTGTTGTTACGAGCCTTGGCTATCTTAGTATAACTGTTAATTTTATAGGGTAAATCCTTAACCGTGTCGGTACAATCCTCAATCATCCAAAAGAAACGATCGAAATTTCCTGAATATCCACTATAAGGAGAATCACTATACCTTAATAAAAATCAACGATAGCATATACTTAAACACCATAAAACATGTCTAATTTAAAAATCCATTCTCATGTGATTTTTAACACAAAATTTAATCTCTAACACCACAAATCACCGACAAAGAACATATAAAATCGATAAAATGCATTTTTATTTGCTTTTGATATAGAATTTCTTTTTATTTGTAGTGCTTTTTCAAACTATAAAAAACACTAAACCAACGCTATATGAAGAAATAACTACGCTCTTCTTTTATACATAAGATAATTTACAAAATGATAAGGTTACTATTCATCATTGTATAGTATGCCATATGATTTTGCATAGATCAAAATAAAAAAATTACCCCCATAATCTATCACTATCTTAAACATATGCTTATGAAAAAACTACTACTCATTGCTTTTGTTTTCCTGTTGGGAAATCAAATTATTAGTGCCCAAACCACAGAAACAGAACCTAACAATTCTGTGCTTCAATCAGGAGTACTAACAGTTTCATCAGCAACCACTATTACTGGTGATGTTTGTCTTGCTGGAGGCTGTCCTACTGCTGACCCCTCAGATCATTGGATTATAGCAGATGGCTCCAGTGGTACATTTATGGCAACATGGTCTGATGATGTAGTAGTTACGTTGTTTACTTATGCCACATCAGCAAGAAATACGGCACCTTCTTCGGTTACACTATCTTCGGGAGTTTCCCAAACTCTTTCTGCAAGTTCTTTTTATTCTTTGAGTGTACAGTTTAATACAATAGGAGTACTTACCTCCTACTCGGTTGCGCTTTCAGGTAATTCTCTAACTACACCTCCAAGCGTGCCTTCAGTGAATCACGGCCCTCCTATTATTTGTAGTGGTAATTCAGCATTACTCACTTGGACAGGAAATTTAAACGATGCTACAGAATGGCATATATATACAGGAAGTTGTGGAGGCACTGAAATAGACACAACAACTGGTAATTCGGTAATTGTTACCCCTCCAGCATCAGGGTCAATTACATATTTTGTTAGAGGAGAAGGAGGAGGCGTTACACCAGGTGCTTGTGGATCGCATACCATTACTATCACTGCTCGTGAAGATGCTAATTTTAGTTATTCAGCTGCTTCGTATTTACCTGCAGATGCAGATCCAACACCTACTATTACAGGAGTTACAGGAGGAGATTTTACAAGTTCTCCAAGTGGATTATCTATCGATATGAATACTGGAACAATAGATGTGTCTGCAAGTACACCGGGGATGTATACAGTTACGTATGAAACCCCAGGACTTTGCAGTGGTACTGAAGATAGAAATATTACTATTACTGACCCTAATGCCAATCCAATCATTCAAATAGGTACAGATACTAATAGTTCTGCGGGCAATACAATTACTCCCTGGACTACATTTTTTGAAGATGGGAGACGCCAATATTTAATTACAGCATCAGAATTATTAGCACTGGGGTTATCTAATGGAGATCAACTATATGGTTTAGCATTTAATGTAATTTCAGATGTAACCCCTAGTAGTGCAGTAACTATTTCGCTGAAATCCACTACCGATACTGAATTTTCTACATTTGCATTTGATAATACAGGTTTTACAGAAGTATTTAATGGAAATCACGACCCTAATCCGGGTTGGGACTTTATGTTTTTCGATACTCCATATACGTATGATGGTAATGGTATTATTATCAATTTTTGTTTTAACAACACTACATTTATTGGTAATTCATCAGTACAATATTCGACAACAACCGGTAATTCAAATAGATATTCATATACAGATAATACAGATGGGTGTACTTTAAGTTCTTTTGGTTCCAATACAAATAGAGCTAATATACAATTTAGCACTGTGCCTGATATAATAGACCCAAGTTTTGTAAGTATCACAAGACAAACCCCTGTAACAAACCCTACCAATGCAGATGGGCTTGTGTTTAGAGCCATCTTTAATGAACCTGTTCAATTTGTAGATGCAGCAGATTTTGATGTAACAGGAACTACCACAAGTATTTCTAATGTATCAGGTTCAGGAACAACATATGATATTACAGTCTCTGGTGTTGGCGATCTTGCAAACCTTAATGGGACTGTAGGGATAAACTTATCTTCAGGACAAAATATTCAAGATTTAGGAGGAAATGCTTTACCAAATTCTGAACCCGCTACTGATCAAACATATACATTAGATAATGAAGCCCCAACTGGATACAGTGTAACAATAGATCAATCACCTATTAATACAGGTACTAATGACAATGCAGTGAGTTTCACTTTTGCAGGTGCAGAAGTGGGTGCAACGTATAATTACTCATTTAGCAGTAGCGGAGGAGCTGGTATAGTTACAAATAGCGGCGCTATTGCAACTGCTACAGATCAGATTACAGGGATTGATTTAAGTGGATTAGCCGATGGAACAATTACATTAAGTGTTACACTAAACGATATGGCTGGAAATACCGGTACTGCAGCAACAGATACAGAGACTAAAAATACAATTATTAGAGTATCTGTAAATGATCCATCAATAGCTGAGGGAAATGTTGGTACTACTACCTTGCAATTTACAGTAAATTTGGATGCCCCTGCTCCTGCTGGAGGAGCTACAGTAGATTATGCAACTTCAAACGGATCTGCGACAGCTGGTTCTGATTATACAGCCATTAGCACGACAACGCTCTCCTTTCTCGCTGGAGAATCCAGTAAAACAGTAGATATTACCATTACAGGTGATCAAACCGTTGAAATAGATGAAACACTTACACTAACCTTATCGAATCCAACAGGTACAAATGTCATTATAGGAGACAGTACTGGTACTGGAACGATTACCAATGATGATCAGGCTACGGTAACGATAGCAGATGTTGCATTGAATGAGAACAGTGGTACAGCAACCATTACGGTTATTGTAGACAATGCAGTAGATGGTGGGTTTGATGTAGATGTTAGCACAGCAGATGGAACAGCAACAACAGCTGATAGTGATTATACTGCAGTAACAGCTCAGACACTTACTTTTGCAGGAACGGCTGGCGAGTCAGAAACTTTTAATATTACCCTTGGTGGAGATACCAAAGTAGAAGCTGATGAAACCACATCCATAAGCATGAGTGGCTTAAGCCCTGTAACGGTTGCCTCTGGCGATATAGATGTTACAGATGGAGCTACGCTGACCATAAACAATGATGATCAGGCGACAGTAACTATCGCTAATGTAAGCGGCAATGAAGATGATGGTGCCATTACCGTGACTGTTATAGTGGATAACGCTATAGATGGTGGGTTTGATGTAGATGTTAGTACGGCAGATGGAACAGCAACAACGGCTAATAGTGATTATACTGCAGTAACAGCACAGACTCTTACTTTTGCAGGAACGGCTGGAGAAACCGAGACCTTCACAATTACCCCTACGGCTGATGCAACTTCTGAACCAGACGAGACCGTAATTATAGGAATGAGTGAGCTTTCCCCTTCAACGGTTGCTTCAGGAGATATTAATATCACCGATGGTGCTACATTAACAATCTTCAATGATGACGATATATCAATATCGGTTAATGATCCATCAATAGATGAAGGAAATACTGGGACGACTACTTTACAATTTACAGTAAATTTGAATGCCCCTGCTCCTGCTGGAGGAGCTACAGTAGATTATGCAACTTCAAACGGATCTGCGACAGCTGGTTCTGATTATACAGCCATTAGCACGACAACGCTCTCCTTTCTCGCTGGAGAATCCAGTAAAACAGTAGATATTACCATTACAGGTGATCAAACCGTTGAAATAGATGAAACACTTACACTAACCTTATCGAATCCAACAGGTACAGATGTCATTATAGGAGATGCTACGGGTACCGGTACTATTACCAATGATGATCAGGCTACTGTGACGATAGCAGATGTTGCTGTGAATGAGAACAGTGGCACAGCAACCATTACGGTTATTTTAGACAATGCAGTAGATGGTGGATTTGATGTAGATGTTAGCACAGCAGATGGAACAGCAACAACGGTTAATAGTGATTATACTGCAGTAACAGCACAGACACTTACTTTTGCAGGAACGGCTGGAGAAACAGAAACCTTCACAATTACCCCTACGGCTGATGCAACTTCTGAACCAGACGAGACCGTAATTATAGGAATGAGTGGGCTTTCCCCTTCAACGGTTGCTTCAGGAGATATTAATATCACCGATGGTGCTACATTGACAATCTTGAATGATGATGCAGCAGTACTTTCTATTGTATCCACTACACAAGCAGCAGAAAATACTACTAATGGATTATTTACAATAAGTACTACAAATCAATTTAGTACTCCTGTGACAGTCAATCTTTCAGTAACAGGAACTGCAACTTCGGGAACAGATTTTACTGCTTTGGGTACAACCTTTATATTCCCTGCTAATACCAATTCTGCGACAATCAATGTGCCTGTGATTGCTGATAATCTGGTTGAAAGTAATGAAACCGTTATTGTAACATTAACAGGAACAAACAACGGTATTGTTACTATTGGTAGCGCAGATAATGCTACTGTTACCATTACAGACGATGATGTAGCTTTACTTTCTATCACAGCCACAACACAGGCAGAAGAAGGCACTACTAATGGAGTGTATACAGTGAGTACCACGAATGAGTTTAGTACTCCTGTTATGGTTACTATTTCAACAATGGGAACAGCTATTTCGGGAACAGATTATGATGATTTAGGATCTAGTTTTATGTTTCCGGCCAATACTTCATCTATGACCATTCCATTATCAGTTATTGATGATAATATTGTAGAATTAGACGAAACTGTAATCCTTACTATGACTAATACTAATAATACCAGTGCAACTATTGGGACTACTGATGAAGCAACAATTACTATAACAGATCCTGATATTGCGACCATTACTATAGAAGATGTAAATGCTAATGAAGATGATGGTGCAATAACAATAATCGCCACTCTGGACAATGAAGTTCCTGGAGGTTTTACTGTGGATGTAAACACAACTGATGGAACAGCTACAATAGATGATAATGATTATACCGCAATTATCAATCAAACACTTTCATTTACAGGAAATGCAGGTGAGACACAAACATTTACTATTTTACCTACAGAAGATGCCACTCCAGAATCTGATGAAACTGTAACCGTTACTTTATCTAATCTAGCTAATACTTCGCTAGAAATTAATAGTACAGATAGTGCACTAATCACCATTCTTAATGACGACGATTTAGATATCAGAGTATATCCAAACCCAACAGCGGGAGAAGTAAACATTAATATACCTTTAAATCTGGTACTTGTTTATAACGTAACGGGAAAAAAGGTTTTTGAAACGAAGAACAATTCTTTCTCTATTGCAGATCTTCCTTCTGGTATATATTTTATCAGAATAAAGACTATAAATGGTAGTATCGAACGAAAACTAATAAAACTTTAATCTTTAGTTTATATATTTTTATTTAATTAGAAAACCCCTCTTTTATAGAGGGGTTTATTGTTTCAAAAATTTAATCCGTAATCATTTCTTATTAAAATTATGATAAAATCATATGTATAGAATGGTAGACACGTCCTAAAGAAGAATAATTTATTTACTTTTAGAATCAAATATCCTTGTTATGTATTCGCACAGACTTATTTTTAGTATAAGTATCCTAATTTTATATTCTTGTAAACAACAACCAAAACATGAAGAAATTGCACTGGTTGAAACAGTAGAAAAAACACCTTTTACAGCAAGTGAAGTTATCGAATACAAAAACTTTGAGTCAAAATATGTAGATACTCGCCATGTTGAAGTTTTCTTACCTACGGGTTATGATGCTACTTCAAAAGAAAAGTATAAAGTGTTGTACATGCATGACGGGCAAAATGTATTTAATGCAAAAACATCATATACAGGTATTGATTGGGGTGTAGACGAAGCTATCGATAGCTTATTAGGAATACAAAAAATTAAAAAAACTATCGTTGTCGCTCCATGGAATACTGTAAAAAAGCGTTTTTCTGAATATATGCCCAAAGCACCAGCTGCACTTACCTCATCGCCTGAGGCTAAAGCTACATTAAAGGAAAACACAGGATATGATGATTTGTATTCTGATGCATATCTTAAATTTTTGGTAGAAGAATTAAAACCGTTTATTGATAAGACTTATAATGTGTCTACCAAAAGAGAAGATACTTCGATTATGGGATCATCTATGGGTGGACTCATATCCCTATATGCTATTTGCTCTTATCCAGAAGTTTTTGGAGCAGCGGGTTGCGTCTCTACGCATTGGCCAGTTCCTGTATTGGGAGAAGCTTATATTGGTACATTACCCAATACCCTTCCGGATCCGTCTACTCACAAAATATATTTTGATTTTGGAACAAAAGGCTACGATGCACAATATGAACCGTTTCAAAGTCATGTGGATTCTATAATGAGCGCAAAAGGATATACAGAAGGGGCAAACTGGATTACAAAAAAGTTTGAAGGAGCAGATCATAATGAAAAAAGCTGGAACGATAGAGTGCATATTCCTCTCGAATTTCTTTTACAATAATATACAAAATCGATATTCAAAAAATTCATCAATTCTAAAGATAATGCGAATACAACAATGAATAAAATCTTTCTTTTTATAGTACTTACATTTCAAGTACATCTCCTTTTTGCACAAGAGCAGAAATTTACACGACAAGATACGCTTAGAGGTTCGATAACCCCAGAACGAGAATGGTGGGATTTAACCTATTATCACCTGGATATAAAGGTGGACCCGGATAAAAAGACAATTTCGGGTAAAAATACGGTGTTCTACAAAGTAGTAAAAGCTCATGATGTCATGCAAATTGATTTACAACCTCCTTTGAAAATCAAAAAAGTGATTCAAGATGGAAAAGAATTAGCTATAACATCTGAAGGTAATGCACATTTTATAAAACTCGAAACTCCTCAGCAAGAAAACAGCATCAAATCTGTAACCATTTTTTATGGTGGTAAACCCAGGGAAGCTGTTCGTGCTCCTTGGGATGGTGGTATCTCATGGAAAAAAGACGAGAATAAGAAACATTTTGTAGCTTCTTCTTGTCAAGGATTAGGAGCAAGTGTTTGGTGGCCCAATAAAGATCATATGTATGATGAAGTAGATAGTCTTTTGATCAGTGTTAATGTTCCCAAAGATCTTATGAATGTATCTAATGGCCGATTACGTAAAGTAGAAGAACTTGATAATAACACTAAAACATTTCATTGGTTTGTAAATAATCCCATCAATAATTATGGAGTAAATATTAATATTGGAGATTATGTACATTTTGGAGAGCAATATGAAGGTGAAAAAGGCACTTTGGATATGGATTATTATGTACTAAGAGATAATCTGGATAAAGCAAAAGAACAATTTAAGGATGCTCCAAAGATGATGAAAGCTTTTGAGCACTGGTTTGGTCCTTACCCCTTTTATGAAGATAGTTTTAAATTGGTAGAGGTTCCTTATCTGGGTATGGAACATCAAAGTTCTGTAACCTATGGTAATAAATATGTAAATGGATACCTGGGGAATGATCTATCTGCCTCTGGATGGGGACTAAAATTTGATTTCATCATCATTCATGAATCCGGGCATGAATGGTTTGCTAATAATATAACCTATAAAGATGCGGCAGATATGTGGGTACATGAAGGATTTACAGCATATTCAGAAAGTCTGTTTTTAGACTATCACTACGGATCAAAAGCTTCATCAGAATATGTAATTGGTACCAGAAGAAGTATTCAAAATGACAGACCTGTTATCGGTTTTTATGATGTAAATAAAGAAGGATCCAGTGATATGTATTTTAAAGGATCAAATATGCTTCATACCCTTCGTCAATTGATAGAAGATGATGAAAAATGGAGAACAATCCTAAGAGGTCTTAACTCCACATTTTATCATCAAACCATTACTACTCAACAAATAGAAGATTATATCAGTAAAGAGACCAAAATCGATCTTACTCAGTTTTTTGATCAATATCTTAGAACTACCAAAATTCCAACTCTCGAATATACTTTTGAAAAAGGAAAGTTGAAATATCGATACGTAAATATCATAGAAAAATTTGATATGCCTGTTCGTCTTTTTATTGATGACACTCCACAATGGGTACAGCCCAATGCAACATGGCAAACAAAAGAATTTAAAGGAAATACGTTACGTGTTGATCCTAATTTTTATGTGAATGTTAAACCCTTATAAAGAAATGAAGATATATTTCCCTCAATGGCAAGGATCTGGTTCGGGTAAAAATATTGAACCCGGAGCAAAAGCAATATTGGATTATTTGGATGACCCAGAGTTTATTAACATTCCATTATCTACAATCCCAGCCGGAGAACACGGAGTTCAAAAGCATTATATCAATAATTATGATGCCATTACAGAACAATTATCTCGATTGAAGAAAGAAATCGATACTTCTCAACCTTCAACAATACGAACTATTGGTGGAGATTGTGGTCTGGAGATTGTTCCTGTATCTTATTTAAATAAAAAATATCCTAATCTAGGTGTAATCTGGTTTGATGCCCATGCAGATATTAATCGGCCGTGCGATTCACCTAGTTGTAATTTTCATGGTATGCCACTAAGAACATTACTCGGTGAGGGAGAGGAAAAAATGGCTCCACTCCTATCTTCAACTATTCTAGCTTCTCAAATTCACTATATTGGTTTACGGGATATTGATGATACAGAGCAAAAACGTATAGATACTGATAGTATATATGCACCTAAGAAAATTAATGTAGATGACCTTATTCAGACTTTAGTTTCTAAAAATATAACCCATCTTTATTTACATTTTGATTTTGATTGTTTAGAGCCTAACGATTATAACAAAACATACTATCAAGTTGCTGATGGAGTAAAAATCAAAGATGCCGAAATGTGTATTAAAGCATTACAAGAAAATTTTACTATTGTAGGAAGTAGCGTATTAGAATCCATAACTACGGCTCAAAAAGAGCTTAAACCTATTGAGAATATTATTAATTCGTTAATCCGAAATTAAATATGAATGGTATCCTAAAATACTTATCTATTATATTTAGTATAGGTTTAATAGCAAATTGTAATCCATCAAAATCTAAAAACACTCCAGTACAAAAACAAAAAAACGAAGTATTAGTTCTAGGTACGATTCATAGTGGCCATCATACTGATAGTGTTTATAACATTGCATATCTGGACAAATTAATACGGCAAATACAACCCGATTATATCCTTGCTGAGATTCCACCAGATCGTTTTAAAGAAGCAGTTAAAGGCTTTAAAAGAGATGATAGTATCTCAGAACCCAGAGTAATGCGTTTTCCTGAGTATGTAGATGTAGTTTTTCCACTTACCAAAGAAATGAATTTTGAAATTATACCTACTGCTGGATGGACACAACCTATGGCACAAGAGAGAAGCCAGAAGCTAAGAGCCATTAGTAAAGATTCTTCGAGAGTTGTAGATTGGAAGGCATATCTGAAAGCAAACAAACGCTCTGATTCTGCATACAAGGCAACCGGAAAAGTAAATGACCCTTACTTTATTCATACAGATACTTATGATAGCATTCAGGATATTAGTTTACAGGTATACAACAAATTGTTTAATGTAGAATTAGGTCTGGGAGGATGGGATAATATCAATATTGCGCATTACTGGAATATTGAAAAGGCATTAGAAAAACATCGATATAAAGGAAAAAGAATACTTATTATTTATGGAGCTGGTCATAAAGGGTGGTTTCTTCGGGAATTACGTAAACGTGATGATATTAAAATACTGGAAATGAAATCTTTTTTAGATGCAATACAATAAAAATTATACATGAAAGCAGTCGTATACGAATCATTTCAGGGGCCATTAACCATCCAAAATGTTCCTGATCCTACTCCACAAGACAATGGAGTGGTCATTAAAGTAAAAGCAACCGGTTTATGTAGAAGTGATTGGCATGGTTGGATGGGACATGATCCTGATATAGAATTACCTCATATTCCTGGTCATGAACTGGCAGGTGTTATAGAAGCCATCGGTAAAAATGTTCTCAATTTTAAAATTGGTGATCGTGTTACCGTTCCTTTTGTCTGTGGTTGTGGCACATGTATGCAATGTACTTCGGGAAATCATCAGGTCTGCGATTCGCAATCTCAACCAGGGTTTACACATTGGGGTTCTTTTGCAGAATATGTGAGTATCGATTATGCCGATACGAATCTGGTAAAACTTCCTGATGAAATTAATGATGTAACCGCTGCTACTTTGGGGTGTCGATTTATTACCTCGTTTAGAGCTATAGTAGAACAGGGTAAAGTTTCTGCTGGACAATATGTTGCCGTACATGGTTGTGGCGGAGTTGGATTATCTGCTATTATGATTGCTAATGCTCTTGGAGCACAAGTAATTGCTATAGATATCAATGAAGACACATTGGCGTTAGCTAAGAGCCTGGGAGCTTTTACTACTGTAAATGCAAGAAAGCATGATTACACCCCAGAACATATCACATCGATTACTGATGGAGGTGTTCATGTATCTGTTGACGCATTAGGAAGTGCTATAACATGTTTTAATTCTATATCTAACCTTAGAAAAAGAGGTAAACATATCCAGGTCGGTTTAATGACTGGTGATCATCAACATCCTAAAATTCCTATGGATAAGGTACTCTCTGATGAATTAGAAATTATAGGTAGTCATGGAATGCAAGCATATAAATATCCAGAGATGTTGAACATGATCAAAAATGGTAAATTATATCCAGAAAAACTTATAGAAAAAACGATTACATTAGAAGATGCAATTACCGCACTACCCAATATGAATACTTTTGATAATAAAGGTATGCAAGTGATTAATTCGTTTTGATAATGAGTATTATATGCAACCACAAATTATAAAATGATATCACACCTCATCCCCTTTATTGCTGCATTCATTTTAGGCATGTCAAAATCAGGTCTTAAAGGAATGGGAATTGTTATTGTAACGTTAATGGCATTAGTTCATGGTGCAAAAGCCTCTACAGGAATATTATTACCTCTCTTGATTTTTGCTGATATTTTGGCGGTGATTTATTACAACAGACATGCACGTTGGAATTATCTTTTGAGATTTCTTCCATGGATGATAGGTGGTGTGCTTATCGCTGTATTTATAGGAAAGAATCTTCCCGAAAGTATCTTTAAAAAGGGTATGGCTGTAATTATCATCATTAGTGTAATCATTATGTTTTTTGGAGATCGATATAATCAAAAGAATATTCCTAACAAACTATGGTTTATTGGATCTACAGGATTTGCCGCAGGGTTTACTACTATGATTGGAAATCTGGCAGGAGCATTTACAAATATTTTTTTCATGGCAACTCGTATTCCAAAAAATGAATTTATCGGCACTGCTGCATGGCTTTTTTTTATCATTAATCTCTTTAAATTACCTTTTCATGTTTTTAGCTGGAAGACTATAAGTTTGCAAACACTAACGATTGATTTATATTTAATTCCGGGGGTTATATTAGGCTTCATTATTGGTATTAAAGCCGTAAAAAGATTTAAGGATCACCAATATCGAAAGTTTATCCTAATTATGACCGCAATCGGAGGGCTTGTAATTTTATTTAAATAAATATCATAATTGAATACTAATACACAGAAGAACAGTATAAATGAAATTAGCATTTGACGTACAATACTATGAAACTCATGCAAAATCTGTTTGCGTATGCTTTGATAACTGGGACGATGATCTCCCTACTAATATTATAGTGAAAGAAGTACAAGACATTGCTCCTTATGTTCCTGGAGAATTCTACAAAAGAGAACTTCCCTGCATCACTACAATAGTACAAGAATTTGATCTAAAACATATTACATGTATTATTGTTGATGGTTATGTTTACCTCGATGATCACAAAAAATTAGGTTTAGGAGGGCATTTATATGAGGAATTGGATCATAAAATTCCAATAATCGGAGTTGCAAAATCCAGTTTTCATGATAATAAAAAACATGTACATGAAGTATATAGAGGGGAAAGTACAAAACCTCTTTATGTAACTGCTGTAGGAATCGATCTAGAAGAAGCAAAAAATCATATACTATCAATGCATGGTAATTATAGAATGCCAACACTCTTACAAATATTAGATACAACGACTAAAGAGAAATAAAACTATATACTATGAAAGTAAAAGTAGGCCTGGTTCAGGATAGTCCAGTTTTTTTTGACAAAGATAAAACGATTAAAAAAATAGAACAGCTTACTCAAAAGTATGCTAAAGAAGGGTGTGAACTGTTGGTTTTTCCTGAATCCTTTATTCCTGGGTATCCTAGAGGATTTTCTTTCGGAGCAAAAATCGGAAGTAGAACTGATGATGGAAGAGCTCTTTATGCTGAATACGCTAAAAACAGCATCGATCTCGAAAGTGAAGATCTTAAAAGACTAGAGAAATTATCTAAATCCAATAATATTTACCTGGTCATTGGAGCTACTGAAAAACAAGATACGAACGGAACGTTATATTGTTCTATGTTATATATCTCTCCTTATGAAGGTCTATTAGGCGTACACCGAAAGATAAAACCTACGGGGACAGAAAGAATTATTTGGGGAGAAGCTGCTGGAGAATCTTTAGTTACATTCAAAACAAAAATCGGAAAACTGGGAGGCCTCATCTGTTGGGAAAATTATATGCCATTAGCCAGAATGTCTATGTATAAAAAAGGGGTCGAAATTTATATCGCTCCTACTGCTGATTCTCGAGAAGAATGGACTTCTACCATGAAACATATCGCTCTAGAAGGCAGGTGTTTTGTTTTGGGATGTAATCAATTCTATACAAAATCAATGTATCCAGAAAAATATCAATCTTTAGTAGAAAATGAACCTGAAGATATGTGCCCGGGAGGCAGTATTATTGTTTCTCCTTTGGGTAAAGTAATTGCTGGTCCTTTATTTAATACGTCAGGAGTTTTAGTGGCAGAACTAGATTTGGATGAAATTAGCAAAAGTAAACTTGACTTTGACGTCATTGGTCATTATTCGCGAAATGACATTTTTCAGTTTAGCGTAGAAGATCAACCAGAAATACAACAAGAACGAAAAAGTTAATACAATTAAGACTTTTATTGGTGCTTGGTTAAGGTTTAGTTAATTAACGTTATGTCCCCAATAAACCGATTTCATTTTATCTAAATTGAAGTATTAATCAATTTAAATTTATATATCATGAAAAAGAAACAGCTAAAAAAGCTAAAGCTTAACAAAAACACGATTTCTAAAATTGGCGCAGAAAAAATTCAAGGAGGAGGAACACATCCTGGCTATAGTACAGCATGCGATTCTAGTTTAAATCTTGAATGTAATTTAGGATGCGCAACGGGAGATTGTCAAACTCAAGGATGTTAATTCCTTGGTTTATTAAAATAAAAGAACCGTCAAATTTAAGTTTTTGGCGGTTTTTGCTTTTCAAAACAATTGATTTGAATACTTTAGCTTCAGAGCATAAAGAATGAAAAATGAAATCCACAACATTTCCTGAATTATACACCAAAAGATTATTACTACGACGATTAAAAGAAAGTGATGCTGTAAACATTCAATTCCTGCGATCTCATGATGCTGTAAATACATTTATAAAAAGAGCAAAGACCGATACGATAGAGGAAGCAATTACTTTCATTACTAATATCAATACAAAAATTGACAATAATGATATACTATTTTGGAGTATTACTGAAAACAATAGCTCCGAATTAATTGGTACTATATGCTTATGGAACTTCTCAGAAGACAGAAAAATTGCCGAAGTAGGATATGATTTACATCCCAATTTTCAGGGAAGAGGAATTATGAGCGAAGCATTATCTTGTATTCTACACTATGGATTCGAACAACTTCGACTCGATCAAATTGAAGCCTTTACACATAGAGAAAATATCCCTTCAAAAAAACTCTTGACGCGTCATAACTTCATTCTTATGGAAGAAAGAAAAGATGAAGGTAATCTTGATAATATTATTTTTTCAAAATCAAGAAACTAATTAACTATTGATCTTTAAAATGAAATACAATATCTAATCAACGATATTATATTTAAGTTTTTTATTTTCTATCTATAAAAAATACGTTGTTTTGCCGTAACCAACATATTGATTTTGTTTGTAACTTTAATATGACAGGATACTCTTACACATACTCTAGAATAAAATTCTTCTGAAATATATCGAGTTACTTAACCTGTATTAGCTTGGTAATAGGTACGTACCCAAACCCCGATCCCTAGTCGACCGGGGTTTTCCTACTTGATAAATTTAAATGATTATCTTCTTGAGACATAAAATCACTACAATTGTAAGAATATAAAAGAATCTTAAAAAATTGTTGCGATTTAGAATAGTATATATATTGCGTAATCACATGTTATACTAAATTGTCATGAAGAAAATCCACCTTATTTACATCAGTTTTTTCACTCTAATATTAACAGTTCTTCTAAGTTGTTCTTCTAATACCAATAAACCATCTGTTAATGATGAACAAAAACTTTGGGAAACCATAGCAGAATTTAATCAGGCTTTCAAAAATAGTAATGTAGAAAAATTAAAGGCGATGATTACTGATAACTATATTCATACCAACGGTAGTTCAGAATCAATTAATAAAAACACCTGGGTCAATTATTTGCATAAGAGAAATAAAGATATTGAGAACGGAGATCTAATTGTTAATGCTTATGAGATGAGTGAAGAAACCGTACAATTTTATGATAATGTCGCTATTGTAACGGCTAAAATATTAGTTTCTAATACAAGACAAGGTAATCTACAAGAAAATGGGTTTAGAGTCACAAACATATGGGTACGAGAAAACGGTAATTGGAAAAGAGCAGGATTTCATGATGGCAAAATAAAATAAATTCAATTCTACATGAACTATATTTTATAGGTGCTATATTTTAGGTTAATTTTATCTTTAAATTTATAAATCTACACCTTCTTTATTTATGGTTAATATGAATATTTAAAAAAATACAGTAGCTTCGCATTTAGATACATAAACTACTAACCCCTCCTGTTTTATGTATGATCAATACTGAATAAAAATCAAACATTCTTTTATGAATTTATTATTTCAATCTAATACAAGTGACACTACTGTTGGAGTTGTTTTTGTTATTTTTATCATAGTTGGAGCTATATTTTATTTTATCCCTTCTATAATTGCATTAATGCGAGGAAAAAGTAATACGGTAGCCATCATTGCTTTAAACTTATTTTTAGGATGGAGCATTGTGGGATGGGTAGTCTCTTTGGTTTGGAGTTTATCTAGTGAAGTATCTCCTGCTAAAATTGTTGTCAACCAGCAGCCTATACAAAAAACAGAAGAAGATGGTATTGATAAACTAACCAAGTTAAAGAAACTTTTAGATGAGGGTGCAATTACTCAAGACGAGTTTGATCAACAAAAAGCTGTTCTTTTAAAAAACAGTTGATATCTTAACTTAAAACCAATTTTAACCATCTAGACCTTTCAGAACTTAACTGTATTTCAGTATGATATTCTGGGGATAATGTTATGGACAATTGCCCTGGTTTTGAAGGAACCAATTTTTTAATTGCACTAATATTAACTAATAATTGACGATTTAAACGAATAAATTGCTCAGGATTTACCATGGTTTGTAATTGATTTAATGCATGGTCTATTGGGATTGATCTCTTATCTTTTAGTTTGGCAAACACAAGTTCATCTCTATAAAAATATGCGATATCATCTATAACTACAGGAATCATACTATTACCAAACCTTAGTAAGAATCGCTTCTTATATTTCACATTTTCTGGTTTTTTAATCAATTGTGCTAAATCAAGGTTCTGAATAATCCACTCCTCATTTATTTTATTTTTATTTTTTAAGAATTTCTCCATTGCATTTTCCAAATCTTCTCTGGTAATTGGTTTTAACAAATAATCGATACCAGTAGTTTTAAATGCCTTAATAGCGTATTCATCATATGCTGTAATAAAAATAATAGGGACATCAATCTCAACTTCTTCTAAAATATCAAATGAAACTCCATCAGATAGATGGATATCCATAAAAATTAAATCAGGATGTTTCTGTGTATGAAACCAGTGTAGTGCTTCAGTTACTGTAGATAATGAACTAATCACAGAAATATCGGGAGTTATTTGTTTTATCAATTTTATCAAATGATCCTTGGCTGAGGCTTCATCTTCTAGAATAACAGCTTTAATTTTCATCAATTACAGATATTAGAGGGATAGATACTATAAATTCTTCCTTGGTATGTGAAATGATTACCTTATCATCAGTTAGAAAATCATACCTCTTTGTAATATTATCCAACCCTGTACCATTCGTATGCTGAGATCGTTTAGGGTTATTTGTATTCTTTACGGTAAAATAATTTTCATCTGCTTCAAAGTGAATGTGTAATGGAGATTGCTGGTCTATTCGATTATGTTTTACAGCATTTTCTACCAATTGTTGTAGTACCAAAGGTGGGACGCTTTTACATTTAAATAACTCAAGATTTACAGAATCATGTACTTTTAAAGCTGTTTTATAACGTTGTTCTATTAACAAAAGGTATTGACGTGCCATTTCATATTCGCGAGAGATTGGTATAATTGCTTGTTCATTATTTTGAAGGATATAACGATATACTGCAGCAATGTTTTTTAAAAACTTCTGTGCCAGCACACTATCCTCATCGATAAGGTAGTATAAAGTGTTGAAGTTATTAAACATAAAATGTGGGTCGAGTTGGTTTTTAAGAATAGATAAATTAGCATTTACAATTTCTCTTTTAAATTGCTCATTTTGAATATGTGATATATAATATTGATTTCTCCAATTAAATGCCAGTAAAATTAAGCTTAGAATGGTAGAAATAGCGATCCCAGTAAAAAAAGCGAATACCATATGTGGTATCATGGGTTTTTCACTGCCTAGGATAAAATAATCTAACCATTTATAAAAATAAAACAGTGTAGTATATACTGAAGTTCCCAAAAGAATACTTTGTACAAACACAACCATATTTTTTTGATTCCTTTTTATAACTTTTAACTGAAAACGACGAATGGCTTCAAAACTCAAATAAATAATACATAACCATAATACTGCGAAGAATGGATAAACTTTAGGAGGTTCCTTAAACCTTGAAGCGATGGCTATAATACCAAACATAATTCCCCCAAGAATAACAACGATAGCACATCGCCATAATACAGGAAGTTTTGCCGTCTGTATTTCCATAATTATATATTTTATATTAATAAATGTAGGTAATTACTACTAAAATGTATTTGTATTCTATCGTTTCTTATAGCATTTCAATAGATAAAACGATATGCTTATGCATAAAATAACACAGTTCATAATCATTATATCAAGTTTTATGTATGAGATATCGTAGTTGATAATAATCATTTAAAAACCAATTCCCAAACGAGGTATTTTTGAGTATTCAATCAAAAAACAAAATGTGATGAACAGAATTTTATGTTTACTTTTAAGTTGCACTTTTTTATCCTCACCTCTGCTTCTGGCACAAAACCAGGTCGATTTGGCAAAGTATAGTTTTGAAATCGATGATTTTACAGATCAAAAATTTGTTACACTTACTCAGAAAAGTTTAGAAAACAGTCAATTTGTTTTTGTGGGAGAACAACACGGAATAAAAGAAGCCGGAACATTTACAAAGTTCATCTACGATATTGCACAACCTTTTGGTTATAAAACATTATGCATCGAAACCGATGCTTTAGCCGCAGAAAAAATAACTGCAATAGCCTCTTCTAAAACTCCTATTGATGAAGCAAGAAGTCTGTATAAAGAGTTTCCATTTTCTATTCCCTTTTATAGCAATCAAGATGATTATGATATGTTTACCAATACCATTAAAAAAAATGGAGAGATCTGGGGTATTGATCAAACTTTTATGGTTCAGTTTGGATTAAACTTTGATCATATGATGAAGACCACTTCTAACAAACCATTCAAAAACAAACTTATAGAGTTAAAGAAAAAAGCTAAAGAAGCCTTTACATCTGCCATTACCAATAAAGATTTTAATGCAACATATATCTTTAGCTATGATGAAAATACCCATAAAGAGTTACTAGCTCTCACCACGAATAAAAAGGAAATTGAAATCTTAAACCAACTCTGGAAAACAAAAGAAATATATGCATATAATACTATTTCCAAAGAATATTATAAAAACAATCAGACACGAGGTCAATTAATGAAGAGTAATTTTATGCGTTATTACAAAGAGGCGAAAAAAAATGAAAATACTCCAAAAGTAATCTTCAAATTAGGAGCGAATCACGCAGCCAAAGGATTAACTCGTACTCATATTTATGATATTGCTAATATGGGTAGTGAATTAGCAATTACTAACGATATGCATTCACTACATTATATAATTATGGGTATTCACGGAAAAACGATGACTGGAAATCCATTTACTCCAGATCCTATAATGTCATTTGATAATACAAAACAATTTCCAGAAGAGATTCAAAATATAATCCCATCAATTACCAAAAAATATTACATTTTGGATTTAGTACCTCTTCGATATGGTCTATATGCAAAATTATCCAAGGCGTTTAGAAAAATCATATTTGGATATGATGTAATCGTATTGGTGAATAATGCAGAAGCCGTAAAAGGTCTCTAATTTCAATTTAGATATTCAATCACATATAATAACAAAGCTCATCTCACTGATGGGCTTTTGTCATATCTTCTCTGTTCTTTATCCATAAAACAAGCTTTTAGATATCTAAAAATTAATATACATTTTAGATAAAACAACATCTTGTATTTTATATTTATGAATTGAAATTAGAAATAAATTGTATGTTTTAAAAAAATCAATAAAAAGCCAGGAGTTAAAGCTATTTAATTCTCGAAGGATGATGGAAATGAGAGGTTTAAATTATTATTTAGATAAAAATTCATATCGCAAATCAAAAAAACACAATATATGAACTCATTTAACAATTATGTTACCGAATATAAAAAACAACTAGAAAAAGGGGATATCAAAAAGGCGTATAAAGGTTTGATTGAATATATGATGAGTTTAAAAACTTATTTTAAAAATAAGTACCCTGATTATTTTGTATCCGGAAATATTCATCATGGTTATATGGATATTACCTATTTTTCTTTCACTCCAGAACGCTTAAAAAAAGAAAAGTTAAAAATTGCTATGATTTTTAATCATGAGAAAATCAGGTTCGAAATTTGGCTAGCAGGATATAACAAAAAGATTCAAACCAAATATTGGACACTATTTAAAAACAGTGATTGGGATAAATATTACATCCCTACTACTACAGAAAAAGAGGTTTCTATAGTAGAACATATTGTAGTCGAAAATCCTAATTTTGATGATCTGGATACGTTAACAAAACAAATTGAAAAAGGCACATCAAAATTCATTCAGGATATTATTAAGCATCTGAAGCTTTAAAATCAATCAAAATGAAATTTAAAAATATACCTGTACTTTCTTTTATAGAAGATTTATATAATAAACCCATATCCCCTGAGCGATTTAAAACTTATATTTCTAAACTTCAAGGGGGAACAAAGGGAGATTTGGATTTACCAATTGGCGGATTTAATCCTATGGCCAAAGAACATGTACTTCAGAAAATAAGGGAATTAAAAAATATCAATGCTGAAGAGTTAATTGAAGAAGTTACCAAAAATTTAAATACCAAATATGAAAATCAAAATTCCGAAGTCATTAACATTGTTTTAAATCTAGCCGATGATCTCAAGGGCGGGTGGACAAATCAGTATACGACAGATTTTGATAGTAAATTTAAATTAAATGCATTAGTAACCAGAAATTTTTGTACACCGTATTTCTGGACAAGTGAAAACTATAATGCCGCTAGTATAAAACAAAGAACCCTAGAATATGTGTATCGTACAATATATTGGTTAAACCATTCAAAAATACGAACACTTGAAGATTATGTGAATCAAGAAATCTTTGTAAAACAACAAACGACAAGTGTTATCCAGATACATAAGGATAAAAAATATGATTTTATAAAAGTTTTCTATCAAAAAAACAAAGAACAGGATGACTACAGTATTTTATTTAACTTCTTTTATGGAGATCATGCCTCTGCTTCTTTGAATTATCCATTATATGGCATTAAAGATGTCAACGGGTTCGAATATACAGAAATGTTGGCTAACAAAGTAAAAACAAATATTTGACTACACTACTATAGTCTAACATAGTGCACTTCATCTTGTTAATATTTTGCATTCTTAAAAAAAATTGACAAGTACAATTTTCTTTCAACTTAGCTCCTGCGCTACTTTTTTTATTCTTTAAGAAGTAAAAAACATTGCGTATTAAAAATTACTTTTAAAAATAATGCAATGGTTTTAAAAAGTTTCGTCTTTAGTAATGAAGACCTATCGAAATAGTTTTTAAATGACTTCGGAATCCGAAAATAACAAAAAACTCTCTGAGTTTTTTAGCAACGAATATCTTTCACTTAAAGCTTATATCAATTCTAAGATAAAAGCTGGTGTAAATCGTGATGCTGAGGATATTCTTCAGGATGTAGCATTAAAATTGTTTTCTGGAGCAGATAGGTATTCTCCTATTAATAATGTGGCTGGCTTTGTATATCATTCTATTAAAAACAAAATTATCGATGTAATGAGGTCTAATAAAAAGTCAACTGCCTACAAAGATGAAAATGAAATCAGATTAGCCGAATTTGCAGAAATTGTATACGACACACAAGATAACTTGTACTCTGAACAAATGAAAAGTGAATTAAAAAAAACCATCTGGAATCTAAAACCTGTATATCGAGACATCATCATAGCGATAGATTTTGAAGGGTACACATATCGTGAGATTAGCCAGGAAACAGGAATTCCAGAAGGCACTTTGATGTCCAGACGGCATAGAGCTATTTCATTATTATATAAAAAAATTGAACTAAAAAAAACATAATCTAAAACAAAAAAAATGACAAATTTCTTTAAACATAAAATGAGAAGTAAATCCCTGGGAGAAATTATAGGGTGGGTAATTTTAGGAGTACTTGCAGTAGTGGGACTAGCCATATTGTTTGGTTTTGTCATCATGTGGCTCTGGAACTGGTTAATGCCAGTAATTTTTGGATTACCGCTACTCACCTACTGGCAAGCCGTTGGTTTATATATACTTTTTAAAATTATCCTTGGAAGTTCTGGAGGTGGTGGTAAAAGTCATAAATCTTCTAAACATTCGAAATCATCTTGTAAAAAAGAACCTAAAAGCGAGTTTTCTAAATGGAAATACTATGATGACTTTTGGAAAGAAGAAGGAGATCGTGCATATAAAGAATATGTAGAACGTATGAGCAACGACACCAGTAGTGATAGCGAAGAATAATCAATACAAAACTAAGTACATTACACTAATAGATAAACCACATACATGAAATTGTTAATATTTAAAACTGATATTGAAACAAAGAAAAAAATTAAATCTATAAAACCTTTATTAAATAGCTTATCAACAATAATCAATTGGTCTATTGACACAGAAGACGTTGACAATGTTTTAAGAATTGAAACCACCGAAAATTTACATGAAAATGACATAATAGACTTAGTAAAAACCAATGGTTTCTATTGTGAAACTTTAGCTGATTAAAAATCATGGTGTAAAAGGATTTTTTTAAATAATAGCAATCCAAATAAACCATCCAATTATAATTTCACTGAAAACAGGCAGATAAAGAACATAGATCGTATTTATCTTTGACATAAGAAGATCTAAATAAAGATATGAGCGATTTAAAGCAATTAATTATTGATGAAATAAAAGAATATGAATGGGATAAAGAAGATGGTGTAATTCAATCTATTATTCCTAATATTATTTTTTCAGTTGATGAACAAGAATCTGAGCATCATTTAAAAAATTCTAGATTTGGTGGTCAACCTGCTGTTCCTTCTAATTTTGTGTGGCCAATACAAACATTAGGGCAAAAGGCTCCAATGGCTTTCTTTTTTCAACTCAATTTTGAGGAAATAAAACCTTTTGACATCGAGAATAAATTTCCGGATAAAGGAATTTTGTTATGTTTTGCTTCTGTTACAGATGACATCATGTGGGAGTATGATGTTGAAGATGCTTTTAAGACATACTACTTTCCTGACTCAGAAAATCTCATATTTGCAGATATTCCCGAAGTCATTCCTCCTGATCAACGATTAGCACCTAGAACAATTCACTTTAAAAGTAGTTTCCAACTTCCAAGATATCCTTTTAATTATGATTTATTAGAAGATGATCTTATTTCTGAAGATGACGCCGATGGCATTGATCAAGTTGCCAATAATATGATGGATGACGCAATTAAAATTCAGATGCATACAAAAATGGCGGCTCAGGTAGGATTAAAACCTCCTACTCCAAAAAATGATTTGCATACGCTTTTTAGTCACAATTTATTATTAGGTGTTCCATTTTCGGTTCAACATACGATCTCAGAAGAATGGGCAGAACAACATTTTGGTAACGATGATAAAAGTGACCAGTATATAAACCTGATCTCTTTTGAGATGAAAGGGCACGAAGGTTATGGTTTTAGTGCAAATGGAGCTCACCTCTATCTTTGTATAGATAAAGATGATTTAAAAAATAATGACTTTAGCAAAATTGTAGCATTAGTACAAAACACATAGAAAATCGTGCTATAAAATAATGTTATCACAGATATAAAGCTCATAATTGACTATACATTAGTGTCTTTTACTATAAAATCATAATAGAAATATCACTATGATATTATTTCTAGCTCGAGAAAGTACATAATAAATAATTCTATACCATTATACGTCTTTATACTAGCCTATCGATTCATAGAATTATCCTGTACTCATTCCCATACTATTATTAAATGAGTATTGTATCTTTGATAGAATAAATCATCTATATTTCCTTCTATCAAAACATAAAAAATGAAATTTAACTTCATAATCTTAGTATCCTTAATGGCTATATCTTGCCATACTTCAGGGCAAAAAAAAGATACGACAAGAGGAATAAAAATTAAATGGACCGAAAATTTAGAAGGAGATTTTTCATTTAGAAAAAACTGGAGTTATAAGGAAGGTATCTATAAAAATAGCTTTGGACAAATTAGCTGCGATTGGGATTGTCCCCCTGAGGTTGACAACATGAAAGATAAAAACGGAAAAATCTTAAAAGACTCTTTGCAAGTATTTTATAAGATTATTGATACCATTCACGTACCATATTCTTTAAAATCAGAAAACAGAATGTATGAATATTCAGGAACTAATTTCATTGAATTTAAAAAAACAGAAAAGAATACAATAACAGGGCAATCCATCAATAATGTCTCCACACACAGCAGTTTGAATTTAAATATCGACAATGACAATTGTTCTGTTTGGGTTGATTTTAATAGTATTAGAGATTTAGGAGAACATATTTTTCCATTAGATAGTGGAACCATTACTATAGATAGAATAGTATTCAATCAAGGAATTATAAAAGCCGTCTTTGACTTTAAGTTCAAAAATACTTTAGAACCCGAAGAAAAACTTTTCTGGAAAGGGTTAATTTATAGCGAAATAAAAAATAAGTAATCTAATTAAGATACTTTCCTCGAATAAGAAAATAAGGATGAAATGGACTAGCACACTAAATTCTATATTGATAGGTTGTACTTTATTTATAATCTCTGCTTGTGGTTACCAAAAGGATGATAATAATAAAGTTACTATTGCAGTAGCTTCCAATATGCGTTATGCCATAGAGGATATTGCCAAAAAATTCACTCAAAAAACAGGTATAGTTTGTGAATTGATTATCAGTTCTTCTGGGAAATTAACTGCTCAAATCAAAGAAGGAGCTCCTTATCATATTTTTATTTCTGCCAATATGAAATATCCTTACGAGCTATTCGAGAATGGATTAACAACCAAAAATCCAGAGATTTACGCTTATGGAAAATTAATCCTATGGACCATGATCGATGACATAACTCCTTCATTGCAAATGCTAGAAAACAAACAAATCAAGCATATCGCATTGGCAAATCCTAAAACAGCTCCTTATGGATCATCAACAATAGAAATATTAGAGCATTATGAACTTTATGATAATTTAAAGCATAAATTAGTTTTTGGAGAAAGTATATCACAAACCAATCAATTTATTGTTTCAAAATCTGCTGAAATTGGTTTTACATCAAAGTCGGTAGTACTATCTTCTCAAATGAAAAATAAAGGAAATTGGGTTGATATTGATAAAGCTGTATATTCACCAATAACCCAAGGAGTAGTGATGATAAAACAAAAAAATAGTGTTGCTGCAAATACTAAGCAATTTTATAACTTCTTATTCTCCTCTGATGCAAGGGGAATCCTGGAAGGTTATGGATATGATGTAAATACTAATAAATGAACATTCTTAAAGGAAAAATAACCGCTGTTAAAACCAATGGAAATCTTTCATTAGTAGAGATTGATGTGGATAATATCTCTTTCAAAACTATTGTGGTTGAAACACCCGATACGGCTTCTTATTTAACAAAAGGAAATATTGTCAAGGTTATTTTTAAAGAAACAGAAGTTATTATTGGTAAGGGTGTAGAACATGCCGTAAGTATGCAAAATAAAATAGTCGGAAAAATTCTTACCATAGAAAACGGAGAATTATTGAGTAAACTTACTATTGATATTGGTGTAGGAAATATAGTATCTATCATCACTACAAATGCCGTTCAGGAATTACGCCTTCAGGTAGATGAAAAAATCACAGCTATGATTAAAACAAATGAAATAATGTTATCAGAATGATGGATTGGCAACCTTTAGTATTAACTTTTAAATTAGCTCTTGTTACAACACTTTTACTATTGATTGTTTCAATTCCGCTTGCATATTGGTTGGCACATTCAAAATCATGGTTCAAGCCAATAGCTGAGACCTTAGTAAGTATGCCTTTGGTGCTCCCTCCTACAGTTTTAGGATTTTATTTATTAGTTGTTTTTAGTCCTTCAAGTACTTTTGGAAGTTGGCTTAATGAATCTCTGGGAATACAATTTATTTTTTCATTTCAAGGTCTGGTTCTAGCCTCTGTTTTATATAGTTTACCTTTTATGGTACATCCTATACAAGCTGGGTTTTCGAATTTATCATCGACCATCTCAGAAGCATCTTATGTCTTGGGGAAATCAAAAATCACAACACTTTTTAAAGTTCTTCTTCCTAATATAAAACCTTCATTACTTACGGGAGTTGTTCTTGCTTTTGCACATACTATTGGAGAATTTGGGGTTGTATTAATGATTGGAGGAAATATACCGGGTAAAACCAAAGTAGCTTCGATTGCAATCTATGATGAAGTTGAAGCTCTTAACTATTCTACGGCAAACTGGTATTCTCTCATTTTGTTTCTCATTAGTTTTTGTATACTACTACTAGTATATCTAGTTAATGGAGGTCATTTAAAAAGGTTCTGGAAATGATACATATTGCAGTACAAAAAAAATTAACAGCCGTAGAAGGAGAAATGCTTCTTGATGTAGATTTTACTTTGGAAGAAGGAAAACTAACGACATTGTATGGAGAATCGGGAGCAGGAAAAACATCTATTTTCAGAATAATTTCTGGATTATTAAAAGCAGACAAAGGGTTAATTACTGTCAAACAAAAAATATGGTTAGATACCGAACAAAAAATATATCTAAAACCACAACAACGAAAAGTGGGACTTGTTTTTCAGGAGTATGCCTTATTCCCTAATATGACAGTAAAAGAAAATCTCTTTTTTGCATTAGAGAAAGGGCAAGATAAAAAAATTGTAGATGAATTAATTGCTATTATAGAATTAGGGAACTTACAGAATAGAAAACCTCAACACCTTTCTGGAGGACAAAAACAACGTGTTGCTTTGGCCAGGGCAATGGTTAGAAAACCAGATATCTTATTATTAGACGAGCCACTCTCTGCGTTGGACCCAAAAATGCGAGCAAAATTACAGGATTATATTCTCGAAGTGCATAGACAATTTAAGTTAACCACCCTTCTCATTAGTCATGATATAGGTGAAGTTGTAAAAATGTCTGATTGTGTGATGATTATAGAAAACGGGATGATTACCAAACAAGGTAATCCTATTGATATATTTACAAATCAACGAGTAAGTGGAAAATTTCAATTTTCTGGTAAAATCGTTCAAATACAAAAGGAAGATGTTATCTATATTGTTACCATCATAATAGATGCTAATTTTGTAAAAGTAATTGCCCAGGAAGATGAAATAAAGGATTTAAGTATTGGTGATAAGGTTATTGTTGCTTCCAAAGCGTTTAATCCTATTTTATATAAAATTTAAGTAAAAAAGACTAGAGGTTTATTACAAGTCAATTGTAAAACTCACATATCCCTCTACTAAAACACTGAATATCAAAAAAAAGTATTGTATCTTAATTTTGAATATAATGGTCATATTATTCAAAATTAAGATACAAAGCAAACGTTATTTATTTTTTGTACTATTAAAGTAGTTTCTTATTGTGCATTAATTCCAATATTGCCTTGAGCTACAACTGTTGGATCGCTTTCACTTTTAAGGATTTTTACGTGGCCATCAAAATTGATTAGTTCATCGTATGTCATTACAAAAAAAGAATCACCTTTATCAATCGGGCTAAATGGAGTAGAAGAAATCGCAACTTTATCTCCTTCTCTTCTATATGCTTCAGAAAGTGAAAAAGCAATATTTCCATCATCAGTCAAAGAATCATTATAAATATGTGTAGGATATAAATTCCCTGAGCTTGTACCCTCTAATATAATAGTAAAAAATGTGTAATCAGTAGCAGATTTTACAATACTAACAAGACCTTTGATTCCCGAATTATTTACTTCTTCTAATACGAACTCTTGCTTGATAACATTAGGTTCATCATCATCATTATTACAGGAATAACAGAATGCAATGGTAATTGTTAAAAATAATAATAGTTTTTTCATTGTGATATTGATTTTAAAAGTTTACATAGATAATACTATACTTTAAATAAAAAGTTGCAGTAATTATTTTAAAATTAATTCAAGAAAAATCTAGTTTAAACACTTCCAATAGTTTAAATCTGGTAAAGGACATATATTATCAAAACTTTAACTAAAGAAACTTTGACTGCTAAGGTAGCCCATGTCAGTAGATAACTTTAGATAAATCCAGATTACTTTGAAAACATGTAAGAAATATGTTCAAAATTATCCTATAGTTAACAAAGTTCGTATACCCATACCTTACTCTGTACTATTAATTCTCATAATATAAAAGTCTTACCATGTGTTTATAAATAATAATTTAGTTGCTTTATGTATTAACACCTCTCCTTTTCATATACTAATGCTCTTTAATTTTCATATTATTTTTCACTGAAAACAGGTAGTTACACCTCTCCTATTGTTATTAGTTTTGTATTACATCATAAAAAAACAGACTTATGAGTACTACAAAAAACAACAGTATACAAGAGCAAATTAATGCTGATTTACTAGAGTCTTTTACTCTTTTTATAGATTCAGAATATACAGGATATGACCCCCTAAAACCAGTATCTAAAATTATTTTTTCTGCCCAGGGAGAAATCACTTCTCCTCCAGATCTAGAATTTATGGGATATGGTGGTGGATCAGAAGGAGAAAGTTTTAGTGAATGCGGTGGAATAGATTTAACTTCTTTCTTTCCACTTGATGAACAAAGTGAATATTTTGCAAGTAATGAAGATGAATATATCGAAGAATGTTTGCAAAATGCTTCTGCTGCGGTTTTAAAAGGGTTACAGTCTGTTGCCGGTAGTATAGAGTTTCAAAAATTACCTAAAGATGGCCCGGTAGTGTTTGTTTTAAATCTAATTGATCAAAAGAGTAAAGTCATCTGTCGTATTCATCCCGATGGAGATATAGAATTGCCTCCTAAAAAAGAAAGTTAAGAATATATAAACTCATTAGAAGCAGTTTACATTAAACGTTATAAATCAAATCTACTAAACTCTTGGCTAGAATAATACTACATATATTCATGATGTTCACAACGATGTTTGCGTACACCAATATCACAACAAAAGCTATACATCAGGAAATAACTACAAAATATTTCATTAACGATATTGAAGTAACTGAAAAACGATTTAATAAAAAATTAGAAAGTCTTGAGGAAACGGGAGGTTGGTTTTGTTTGGATACTAATACCGGAGGAGTTACAGGATATAAATGCAAAGATAAATCTGAACAAGAATATACATATGAATGTACCCTAGACTTGGTTAAGAGTGAATGCAGACTTACCAAAACGAGTATAAATATATCAAAATTTTAATGGAAAGACAGAAAGTGGATTGATACGATCTTTACACCTAATTTATATTCAATTTATTAATCTAGATTAAGAGGACTTCGTATGCTTTTGTATTACATTTACAGTACGCATATTCTATAAAAATGAAAAAAGCATTACTATTAATCATCATAGTTTTTTCCACAATACATAGCTCAAATGCAAAAGATATATTTTATAGTATTCACCAAAAGTCATTGCATCAAAAAATGCTTCAACAAGATCCACCTATAAAAACAACTTTAATTGTAACCTCTTCTCCAAATTTAGACGAAATAGAGGCCTTACAAAAGTATGTAAAAGAAGTTATGCCTCTATTATTAGATATTGGTGGGACGGTAATCAAAAGAAGTAAAATAGAGGATGTATATCACGGAGAACAAAAATTTGTTTTTTTATTGGTTATGGACTTTCCTTCAAAAGAGAATGTTATAAATTTATTGAATAGTAAAGCATATCAAAATCTTATTCCAAATAGAGATAAAGGATTCTCTGAAATTAATATTTTATTTGCAGATGACTTACCATAAATAATACGTATGATTACAATAATTGGTGCAGGAATTGGTGGGCTTACCACAGCTTTAGCTTTTGAAAAACTAGGAATCGAATATCATGTGTATGAAAAAGCTCCAGAACTAAAAGAAATTGGTGCTGGTATCTGGATGCCTCCAAATGCGCTTCAGGTTATTGAATGGATCAATCCGAGTATCTTAAAAGATCTTCAGCTCCATGGAAATTCTATAGATAGAATTACATTAGCAGATTTACAACTAAACCCTATTTCTGACACCGATCAAAATTTTGCAAAAGAGCAATTTGGCTTCTCTACAATTGCAATTCATCGAGGGAAACTACAGTACCTTTTACTTAAAAATATTCCCAAAGAAAAGATAACTATGGGAAAAGCATTTAAAAGCTATACTTCTTTAAGTGACCAAAAGATTGAGATTGTATTTGAAGATGGTACACAAACTACGACAACATACCTTATTGGGTCAGATGGAATTCACTCTAAGATAAGGCACCAACTTTTTCCAAAAAGTCGATTACGGTACTCTGGGCAAACTTGCTGGAGAGGAGTTGCAGCATATGAAATGAATCCTACTTTTGATCATAATGGAATAGAAATGTGGGGAAATCAGTTAAGGTTTGGAATCTCAAGATTGCAAAAGAATCAAGTATATTGGTTTGCCGTTGCGTTAAGTGAGCCTAATTTGAAAGATGATACCGTATTTTTAAAAGATAAACTCATAGATTTATTTTCTGATTTTCACGAAGAAGTTATTCAACTTATAAAACACACACCAACTGATAAAATTATTAGAACCGATCTTAATGATTTAAAAATTTTAAAAACCTGGCATCATCATAATATATGTTTAATTGGGGATGCTGCTCATGGCATGACCCCTAATCTTGGACAAGGAGGTTCACAAGCTATTGAAGATGCATATTATCTATCGAATCTAATTGCATCACAAAAAGATATTATTCAGGCATTTTCAGAATTCTATAGATTAAGATCTAAAAAAGTGAATTCGATAGTATCCCAATCCTGGAACATGGGTAAAATTGGTAACATGAGATATGGCAGTAGAATTAGAAACTTTATGCTAAAAAATGTTCCTTCCTCTAAGCTTAAAAAGCAGATGATTTCGTTATACAGTATTGATAAAACTATATCTAATAAATGATCACTTTCTAATTATCTATTCTTTTAAGAATAACTATCAGTTATATTTGTATTTTATATAAGTACGCATACGGTATATGTACTTCAAAGCCCTTATTTTACTTTAGTTCTCAGAATATAGCTTCTACATTTGTCTTATCAATTAAGAATCATTAATTAAAGTAAAGAAACATATGAAGCTTTTAAAAATCTCACTATTAACCTTATTTTTAATCACTAATTTTTTAAATCTACAGGCGCAATCAAAAATAAAATCATATGCCCAAAAAAAAGGACAAGTATTTGATATTATATTTCTAAATACAAAACCCGACACCAAAAAAAAATTAGACAACTATTTTAAAACCGCATTTCCTGTTGCCGAAAAAATGGGATATCACCCATTACCTGGAAGAGCAGTATCAGGAAGTCCGACTCAAGGAAATTACCACCCCGAAGTTATGGTCTTTGGATATTGGGATACGCTAAGTGGTCGAGAAAAATTTTTACAAGAAATAGAAAAAACAATGCCTGACTTTCATCAAGAAAGAAGAAATATCTGGTCAACCTTTGGTTTAACGTATTATGAATTAAAGGAAGATCTTTCTTTTAAAATCGATCCAGAAAGGTTTAATATCACCACTGCATATTGGCAAAAAGATGAACAATCCTTTAAAAAATTTAAGCAAGAGTGGTTACAAAAAAGTAAAAAGGCAGGTGGCCAAATAGAAATAGAATTTGTAGAAGGTACATCTCCATTTGGATATCATTATAACCCAGATTATCTGGTCATCACTTCATGGGAAAATAAAGCTGCTTTTGAAAAATTCTATACAGAGAATCTAAAAATGAACCATAGTTCGGTAAAACATGTGAATCAGTTTCAGATTAAGTAACTATTTTTAGCGATATAAAAAAGTAGGTGGTATTAAAAACCACCTACTTAACCCAACACCTATGCAAACACTTCTAAATCAACTTGTGTATTTTGGATATTTTCAGAGTATCTTCTTACTCTTTATTTATCTTTTTTCACCAAAAAACAGAAAAAACATTAACGGTTATGTCGCTTTTTTGGTAGTAGTGCTTATGATAGGTTTATCGGGACGGGTTATCTATATATCAGAAGTTTTTGGTAAGAATTTTAGATTTATTGCCTTTTCAGAATTTGCTACACTTTTATTTGGATCCACAATTTACTTGTTTACCAGATCTTCTTTATTAAAAAAACGTTTTTCTTATCAGAATCTGTTACATTACATCCCAGGAGTTTTCTACATTATTTTTGTGATTTTCATGTTTATGCTTCCTACAGATCAAGAAATGGGATTAAGAGTAAAAAGCGGAGAATTATTTCGTACCATAACCATTTTTATAGGCATAGGATTACTATTCAACATTACATATTGGGCCATGAGTCTGCATCTGTTTTTTGTATTTAAAAAAGAACTTCGAGATGAGTTAAGCTATACCGTAAAAACACAGTTTTTTCTAAATTTTCTTATTGCAATCGGTATTTGTCTACTATGCTGGGTTATTGTATACTTCATTAGTATTTTTGGATTTGAAATGATAGAAAGAACGGCAAGAGAAACTATCTGGTTAAGTATTGCTTTAATCATTCTCTTTATTGCTTATTATGGTATGATTTCTCCCGATTTATTTAAAATTATCCCTCCTTCAATCCATAAAAAATATACACAATCAAAATTATCAAAAAAGGATCTTGATGTACTAAAAGCCCAATTAGATACATTAATGATTGAGAAAAAACCTTATCTCAATAGAAAATTATTAAAGGCTGAGCTTGCAGAAATGCTTGGAGTGAGTAGTCCCGAAATTGCTCGATTACTCAATGAAAATGTTGGTATGAATTTCTTCGAATATATCAATTATTATCGTATTAAGGAATTTGTAGAATTGGCAAAATCTGAAAAAAACCAAAATCTTACTTTTTTCGGGATTGCACAAGAAGCAGGTTTCAATTCTAAAACGACCTTTAATAAATCGTTTAAAAAATTAATGGGAACCTCACCAAAAGAATATTTTACTTCGCTGCAAAACTAAAGAGAAATTCAAAAAAAACTAAAACGATAACTTCATTCATTTAATTCAAGTGAGTTTACTGATCTTTAAGATTTAAGAAAACTTTCTTATTTAATTATCATATATCTTATATTTTTAGAACTGAAAAACAATCAGTCAATTCAATGAAGTATCTATGTAGCGTTATTTTCGCATTCTTTTTATGTACTATTGCTATTCATGATATCAATGCACAAGAAGAGCATGAACCAACTCCAAAAGATGTTCTTGTTAAGTTAGTAAATGATTACTATACTATAAATATTAAAATCTTTAAAGCCAACTCTACCATAAAAGATATTGATGAAGTTTTTGAATTATTTACAGATGATTTTGTCTATATACATCCAAAATATGGAGGCACATATACCAGACAAGAATTATATGATGGATACGTACGTAATCAAAAAAAGGGAGGTTATGATGGAAGCGTAATAGATATCAAAGTAATCAATATGATTACGGGACTCGATGCTATTGTTACAGAAAAGAAGTTTATTAATAAGACTGACACTGGGACAAAAGAAGGAGATGCTCAAATGGCTTTATTCGAATTTAAAAGTGGTAAAATCTCCAAAATATTCGAATATTGGTAACCTAAAAATATAATATTCTTACTATTAATAATTGCATTCACATGAAATCATATTCTCTTTTACTCATTTTAATAATCTCATGTATTACCATTAAAACCTATGGCCAAACCAAACAAGACTCTTTGGCAATTAAACAAGTAGCTCTGGATTATATTGAAGCGCAACATCACGTAAAACCTGAGCAATTTGAACGCGCTGCTCATCCAAGAATGGTAAAAAGAACATTTTGGAAAAACAAAACCACAAACAAAGAGTATTTGCGTGAGACTTTTACAGATTTTATGGTACTCCTTTCTGAGTCTTATAATCGTAATGGAGATAAGTTCCCTGATAATCCTAAAAAAGAAGTGATTATACTAGACATTTTTGACAAAACTGCTTCTGTAAAACTTATTGCAGATGAATGGGTTGATTATATGCACATCATAAAAATTAATGGAGCCTGGAAAATCGTAAATGTATTATGGCAATTTAATGATTCTTCTAAGCATTGATTTATGTTTCAAAACATTTTTTGATGAAAAAAATAATAGTTGCTTTCGGAATGTTTTTTACTGTATTTGCTACAGCTCAGACAAAGTATGAACGAGAATATCGAATCCAACCAGATATTGTACCTCCAAAAGCATTATCATTTATAGATAGTTGTTTTTTCAAAAACACTATAAGATGGTATGTTGAAGAGAGTCAAGATGGAAAAACAATAGAAGCCAAAACCAAAAAAAACAGAGCACGTTTTAGTATTGAGTTTGACACTCTAGGAAACCCTATCGATATTGAGAAAACAATACATTTTAAAACACTTCCTAAAGAAATAAAAACAAACATTACTCATTCATTAGATTCTGTTTTTACCAAATATACTATTGTAAAAACACAAATACAATGGAAAGCAGATCGACAAACATTATTAAGTTTGATGCAGGAAAAAGCATCAAAAGATTCTTATACCACCCTTTATGAGATTGTCATAAAAGGTAAAAGAGAAAAAAATTATCATTTGTATGAAGTCTTAATTGATCCAAAGGGAACTATTATAAAATTTCTTGAGATCGTACAGCGTAATTCTGATAATATACAGTTTTAGTCATGCATAACACCACCATAAAAATTCTATTTCTAGTTTTGTGTATCAATTTACTAACACATGATATACTCGCTCAAAGTGAATTCTCAAGTGGTATACTTCCCAAATTCACATTATCTTCAAAACTTTCTAATCGTACAAAATTAATTAATGCCATAGAATCACGACAAGTATTCATCGATGATACAGAAGAAAATTCATTTCAATATTCTTATATTCTTACTGATTTAACTTCTCTGATTTCTACAAAAATTGGAGCTCATGGAGTGCTTAATGGTGGATATTTATTTAGAATAAAGGATGATGAGATTATTCATCGCACAATTCAACAGTACAATTATGTTCAACTACTTCATGTAGGCCGAATTGGTCATCGCTTGGCAACAGATCAAACTTTTACGAGTAATGAAGCTCCAGAATTTCGTTTGAGATATAGAGTAACCTATGAAAAACCGTTATCAGGAGAACAAATTGACTCCAAAGAATTCTATCTTAAGTTTAGTAACGAATATCTTGGATCATATCAACAAAATGAAACAGATTTAGAAATCAGACTTCTGCCTTTTCTGGGATACGAGTTCAATAGAAGAAGTAAGACTGAATTTGGTTTAGACTATCGAATTAGTAATTTCTTTAATTCTGATACCAAACATAAACTTTGGGTAAGTATACATTGGCTCTATACCATTGATATACGTAAAAAGAAATAACTTTTATTCTTAGTATTATTTACCTCAACAAGGAAAATATTTATTACTTCATAAATTCTTCTTCTCCTTTTCCTTTGTAAACACAGGCTTTCACCTCTTACCGACATGTTTTCTATTTTTTTTCACTCTTGCGTGTAACAATTCATTGTGTTCTGCATCAAAGGGAAAAATAAATCTTAAAAACAATAAAAAACATGAAAACATTAAAAATCACCATTGTATTATTAGCAATCGTTAGTTTGGGATTTGGTCAAACATCAGCTTTTAAAGTTAAAGTTGTAGGAAAAGGAACTCCGGTATTATTTTTACCTGGGTTTACAACTCCCGGATCTATTTGGGAGGAGACTGTTGATCATTTAACTTCAAAAAATGAGGCTCATCTTATTTCTTATGCAGGTTTTAATGGTAATCAACCTATCCCAATGCCTTGGTATGACACCATAAAAAAAGAATTGATAACCTATATCAAAACTAAAAACCTAACTAATGTCAAAATAATCGGACATAGTATGGGAGGAAATCTAGCTACCGATCTTGCTGCAGCATTACCTGATACTATAACTCGTATGATTATCGTAGATGCAATACCCTGTATGCGTGAGCTTATGATGCCAGGAGTCCCAGAAAGTAATATACAATACGAAAGTCCTTATAATAAGCAGATGCTTGCTATGGAAGAAGCACAATTTAAACAAACTGCGACTATGATGGCTCAAAATATGACGAATAAAAAAGAAAAAGTAGATACTTTGATCCATTGGATTATGGAGGCAGATCGTAAAACCTATGTATATGGATATACCGATTTATTAAAATTAGATTTAAGAAAAGTATTAGATAAAGTGACTGCAAAGACTCTAATTTTAGGCGCATCATTCCCTACTGTAGAAATTGCAAAATCCAATTATGAAAAACAATATGCTACTTTAGCAAACAAAACGATAGAAATGGCATCAGATAGTAAACATTTCATCATGTTTGATCAACCAGAGTGGTTTTATGCACAAGTAAATGCATTCTTAACAAATGAGTAAAAAGAATCAACAGCTTTTCGAAACTGTATATCGAGAATGTTATCCTATGGTAAGACAGATGTGCCTGGGTTTTATGAAAGGAGATATTGATCTGGCTAATGATCTTTCGCAAGAAGTATTTATTAATATCTGGAATGCGCTCCTTAACTTCAAAGGACAATCCACCCATAAAACCTGGGTATATCGAATCACTGTAAACACATGCCTTCAATACATTAGAAAAGAAAAAAAGAAGAAACGATTATCTATAGATAAAATAGAACATGCATTAGTAGATGAATCTCAAAATCCAGAACCTGATCAGGAACAAGGATTATATAAAGCCATCGGACAATTAGAAGAACTTGATAGATTGATGATCATGATGGTATTAGAAGGGCAGAATTATGATGAAATATCCAATATTTTGGGTATCAAACCCACTAATGTTAGGGTAAAAATTCACAGAATAAAAAAAAGACTTAAAAAAATATTAGACCATGGAAAATGAATTTGATGAATTACAAAACAAATGGCAAAAAGGAAAAAAAGATATTGAAAATAATACTGAAATAATTAATGAAACTTTAGCCGCTATCACTACAAAGAAAAATTCTAGTGTACAGTTTCATTATGGCAACATCGCAGTATTATCTGTTACTTTAATTGGTATTGCTGCATTTTTCTACTTCCTTGCTCCTGTGCAAGAAATCTTAAGTCGAATCGGAGTCGTACTAATGATAGGAGGGTTACTAACCAGGATTGTTATAGAGTGTATTAGTGTATCAAAATCAAAGAAAATTGATATCATAGATAACGTATTAAAAACAACAAATAACACTATTGCTTTTTATAAATTTAGAAAACAAATTCATGGCCCTGTGACCATTATTATTCTTGCGTTATACACTATAGGCTTTTATATGATTACTCCAGAGTTTAGTCTGTATTTCAGTACCTGGAAAATGATTCTCATAGATGTTTCCTATATTATCGGAGCTATTATCTTTATTAGTTTTATTAGAAAAAGTATTAAAAAAGAAATTAAAACATTATTAGAAATTATTGAGTTAAGAAATAAAATGGTCGAAGAAACAGAAACAGTTTCATTATAAAAATAAGCCGCAACCTTTCATATGATCACACATCTATGGTATATAAACCAATGTGCATTTTAGATGGCAATGTCCAAAATGCACAATCAGGTTACACATCACGAATTGTTATGTTATGAAAATTTTACTTCGAATATTGTTAACAGCATTAATATGTACATCATGTAATTCTGATGATGATGGTGGCAATAGTGCAATAAGACTAGAGTTAAAAAGTGCAGCATCAATAGGCATTACTAATCCAAAATTTACCATTTTGGTCTATGGCTTTGATAATAGTTATGCAGATGTTGCGGCTACACTGATCAGTACTCAAAACTTTGAGTCTAATCAACTACCGGTAACTATAACCCTTACCATCCCTCCTAATCCAGAGTCTATGATAGACCTTAATACATCAAATAGAAATATCTCATATTATATAAATATCGAATGGGATAATGACAACAATGGAAAAATATGTAATGGAGATATTTCTATCGATTATAATACCGAAACTAATTTTATTAATCTAAATCCTCTGGTCACTCAAGAAGTATTCGTTTCAGAAATTAAGGCACTTCCCTGCGAGTAAAACAAAAAAACAAATATTAAAGAGCGTGTATATTTAGATTTTTAAACACTTTTTTGAAGATATCTTATATTTACTAAAAATCCGAGAATCAAAAATATCATTTTTGTAATACCGCCCAAAGTACATTTACTGGACATAAATGGTCCGGCGCATCTTTTTTATGAAGCCAAAGAGTATGGTGCTGATATTGATCTTCATTTTGTTTCTATAGACAATCAAAAAGAAATTCAAAGTAGCGCTGGGTTATATTTCACAAAACTTTCTTCTTTTTCTCAATTTACATTAACAAAAAATGACTTTATTTTTATCCCGGGAGTAGAGTTTCAACTCCTCTCTGATCCTGTTTTTATACAAAAAAGTGAAACATTCTTTGATTGGTTAAGAGTGCAATATAACAATGACGTTAATATTTGTTCTGTCTGTACCGGAACATTTTTACTTGCAGAATCCGGAATATTAGACGGTAATACATGTACAACACATTGGAAATATTTAACAGAATTCGAGAATAGGTTTACATCTGTAGAACTTATCAATAATCGACTTTTTGTAGTCGATAACAATTTATATTCTAGTGCAGGAGTAAGCTCTGGTATTGATCTTTCCTTATATATCCTTGAACAGCTATACGGACCAAAATTTGCCATAGACATTGCCAAAGAGGTGGTTTTATATTTTCGTCGTGGAGAATCAGATCCTCAGTTAAGTGTGTTTTTACAATATAGAAATCATTTGGATACTCGCATTCATGATGTGCAAGACTATATGATCAAACATTTACATTCTTCTTTTACACTAGAAGATTTAGCAGAAGATATACATATGAGCAGCCGCAATCTCACTCGGCTTTTTAAAAAAACTACTGGAGTAACGATTGGAGCTTACCACGAAAAACTAAGAGTAGATAAAGCAATACATCTTTTGGCAGAAGGAAATAAAGTTAGCTACGTGGCTCATCTTTGTGGATTAAAAAGTACCAATCAATTAAGGTCTTTACTAAAAAAACATCAAAACGCTTTACCCACAAGTATTACTTCTTTATAATACCTGTCCCAATACTGCGTATACTTGTCCTTCTACAAGAGTATGCAGAAGCTTAACTTTATATGCATAAATAATTAATCAAAAAACAATGTCAAAGTTAATCGTATCATTCATCTTTTTTATCAGCATATCAGTATTATCACAAACATCAGTACAGAACCCAAATAAAATTTATGTATGTCCTCCTTGTGCCAGTAGTTGTGATACTATAGAATTTAAAAAACCAGGAACTTGTACTCACTGTAACATGAAACTGATCTCAAAAGAACAATTAAAAAAAAGTACCCCTAAAAGAAAAAAAATAGCTTTCTATCTACAACCAGGAATAGAAATACTGGATTTTGCAGGACCTATGGAAGTATTTGCCTATGCCAATTTTGAAGTATTTACTGTTTCTAAAACCAAAGACCCTATTGTATCCCAAGGAATATTAAAGATACTACCCCACTATGATATTAAGGATGCCCCTCAAGCTGATATTTTAGCTTTTTTTGGAGGGAACAGCTCAACGGCTTTTAATGATGCAGAAGTAATTAATTGGATCAAGACTCAACAAAAAACTCAGTATCATTTCTCTGTATGTACAGGAGCCTTTGCTCTAGCTAAATCAGGAGTTTTAAATGGTAAAACGGCCACTACGTTTCATAGTGCATTAAACAAACTAGAAAAAGAATACCCAGAAATCAATGTTAGAAAAGATGTACGGTTTGTAGATAACGGAAAAGTAATCACTACTGCCGGTATTTCTGCGGGTATCGATGGAGCATTACATCTGGTAGCAAAACTAAGAGGTTTTAATGAAGCAAGAAAAATAGCCTATCATATGGAATATGACAAATGGACTCCTGGAGAAGGATTAATACTATCAGACGACAACCCATATGAAAAAATAAAAAACAGTAAACATTTAGAAACCTACACAGGAATATATAAATACTTAAACAACACTACAGTAGAACTAAAAATGAATACAAGAGAAAAATCACTTTATGCTGTAGTCGACGGTATGAACTATCCAATTTTTCATGTAAAGAATACTACATTTACAAATATAGCCGATCATGAAATTACTTTTATAATGGATAAAAATAAAGATATCACCGGTTTTACATCCTCAGAACACCCTAATACCCTATTTCATAAATTAAGCAAGTAATTATAATTTTAAATTATTCAACCCTTCTCATACATTAGCACTTCGTGATATAATCGATTTTCTAATGTATAAGATGAGATAACTTTTTATTGCTTCTAAAAAATAGCGAGGTCGATATACTTCCTGAGACGATTAGAAGCTTGCCAGCGATATACTTAAGCCCCCTTGTAGTCCATATAGTACTCACCGGAATATGCAAAGTAAACCCCTGCACCAAAAGCAAGTTTCCCGGCAGCGGGGACGCATCATCATCATGCCGGGAAGTATAGCCAGAGTGCCGGGAGCTATCAATCTACTGCCGGGAGGCATGAGATAGTCACCGGGAGGGGTCATCTCTATGCCGGGAAGCAGTAAACTACTGCCGGGGCGAGTGATATCAAGGGATTACCTTTTATAATACCTACTGGTATATCCTCTAAATCGCTCGGGTTGATCTTTAAACACATATTTACCCGCATCTCGCACCTCGTCTATTGCTTCTTTTAAATGTGTAAAGGCTTTATCACGCACCAATTTGGCAGAAGAGTTTTCTAGTATAGCTCCGTTAGCCTTGGCCAGCAGTTCTGCCATAGTATTAGATAAATTTGCTGCTGTATCTAGTTTGGCAAGTTTAAATTTTACCTCGTTAAGTTCTTTGGTATTACTTTTTCCCAATACACTAAGATCACTTAGATCTTGTATCATATCGGCATTGCCACTCCCATTGGCGATCTCACGTACTCGACCTAGCAAATCGGTACGTTTTCTAAACGCATATCTAAAATCGTCTAGCAGATCATCTCTAAGGTCATAAGCTTTTGGAGATTCTTCTTTCCAGGTTTTATTGGCTTCTTCCTGCCCATAGCGTTCACTAACCCATACCGATTGTGCATGACGTAATGCACCAGCACGAACAGGTAACTCCTCTGCATAGCTATCCCAGGCTAAGCCCGAGTTATTCACCAGGTCATTTTTATCATGAGTAGCCCACACATAAAGGTTTTCTGCTTCTTGCAGGACGTTATCTACCGGTATATTAGGTGTTTTTACTTCATCAGCCGGTATGGCATTAAATACAGGGAGCTTTTGTTCAAAATTGTCTTTAGACATCATTGTTGATTTTAAAATGTTATTATTAATTTAAAAACAAGGATAAGGCATACCAGTTTCATTTTTCGACACTGAGATTTTTTATAAGAAAAGTATAAGAGAGTCATTACAAGAGTCTATAAAGAAGTAATATTTGTATTAGGAACCCCATACTAACACAAATGATACTGTGTTATAGATTTCTGCGGCTAACACATCTTTCTATTATGCATGTTGATCTGGGAGTATATCGTAAGGATATGAGCTTATTTTGCTTTTTTGATGGTAACTATATTTTTAATATTTAGGATATATAGTTACCTTGGTAACTATATTCAATTGTAGTATGCAATTTGAAAAATGAAAAAACTACTACCGTTTATATTGTTAATTTCACTTTTGGGTTGCGAATCAAAAGTTAATGGAATTTTTTATATCTCAAATGGAAGTAAAGACCAATCTGAAATTCCTTTGCGATTAATTGTGGATAATGATACAATTTTTGATCAAAACGCTAAATACTCAAATATAGCACCTGATTTACAATATATAGAGGATAAAAAACTGACTAAAGGAAAACACAAAATCATTTTTGAGGTTTCAAATACAGAATTAAAGCGAATTGAAAACGTGCAATTTGATAAGGACAAATGGATTTTCCTCTCTTACGAATATAAAAAACCAGCTGATTCTCTGAAAAGAATAGAATTGGACAAAAGTTTTGGTGGAATTAAAAATGCAGACTCAATTTACTCTGACTTTTACAACGGACGAAAACCAAGTCTGAGATTTCACATAATGGAAAATGAACCGTTACATCATTAAAAAACTGCATACAACATTATATATGAAATCAGAGCAAAAGTTTAGTACTAGATCGAAAGGTCATTCCCTTTTTGCAGTGGCACTAAATTTTTATAAATTAACAAGAAATAAAAATGCGCAGATAAATCGATTGGTTCAGGCTTTCTTGCCTTGCTCCGATTCATATATTTGGCGTTGTATACAATGCTAGAAATGTAACAAACAAGAAAGTTAATCGTCATAATTTCATCAATCACTTTTAAATCCAACTATGAAAAAATTTTTGATTTTAATACCCATTCTCACACTGACCGCATTTACTTTTCCAAAAGATAGTTTAAAACTCTTTGGAATTATAAGACACGACAAAGACACTAAAAAATATATTGAACTAGGAAATAAACCAGAATATGACTGTGTTGGTCGCTATTCTGAATCCATAGAAAGCAATGATTATGCAGTTGGAATTTTAATTTCGCCCAAATGGGTTTTGACTGCATCTCATTTTGTACAGGACACATCTTTCTGGAAGTTTGGAGATAATTTTTATAAAACCAAGCGAATAATTAAACATCCCAAATTAAAACCTGGTTCTGAAGAAGCACAATGGAATGGGTGGGATATGGCATTAATAGAACTGGACAAACCCGTTTTGGATATTATCCCGGCTAAACGCTATTATGGAAACGAGGAACTTGGACAAACCATAACCAAAGTTGGATATGGATATGTAGGTAACGGAAAAGATGGAATGGACAACCCGAGAAAACAAGAAAAACTTGGAGGTCAAAACGTTATAGACGCTATTGGCGGGACATTTGAGGATAGAAAGTTCAGCACAGACGTAATGGTTTGTGACTTTGATAATCCTGATAACGCTGAATCCAATCACTTTGGTTCACCTATTCCACTGGAATTAGAAATTGGAGGCTCAAAAGGAGATAGCGGAGGAGGAATTTTCATAGAAGAAAATGGTGAAACGTATCTGGTTGGAATAGTTTCTGGGGCACTAAATCGACAAATAAAATATGGGGCCGTAATGGCTTTAGCAAGAGTTTCAACCGCAAACCAGTGGATTGACTCTGTTATTGAAAAAAAATAAAACACTGTATACAACACTGTATATGTTCAATGGCCGCTAAAAGCCAACGCTACAGCCAAGCCACTAAACATATACTAAACGTTGTGCGTCATCCCCAAAATTAATTTAAAATATACTCTATGAATGAATTTGAATTTGTTACAGATGAAGGTTTCTTTATTTGGAATACTTGTACTGTATTTCACGGATTCGTGAAATCTGGAGAAATAACAACAAATGATAGAATTAAACTAAATTCAACAGATGGTGCTATAACGGCTAAAGTGAAATTAATAGTGGTTCTTTCAACTAGAGAAATAATTAAAAAATCTATACAAAGTGAAAAAATTGCCATTGGAATAGATCGATTTGAAAAACAAGACTTAAATACATTTTGGAATAAGTACAATCCAGATTTAGATGAAATTGCTCCGAAAGTGGAAGAAATACTTAAAATCAGTTATCCTCTAGTAATTTCTAAAACATAAAAATGAATGGAAACAAATTTTGAGATAGAAGAAAACTATGCGGTTCGATTTAACGGAACGCATATTGATCTTCATAATAATTTTGACTACATCGGACTCTCTAAAAATGGAAACAATATTTCAGTTAATTTTAAAAAAACAGAAGGCGAATGGATAAAAAGTAACGAGTTTAAAAACCTAAATTTTGAATTCAAAAATGTCTCTTATGAATATTACGAAAATGGAGATCCAGAAGCTTTGAAAGAAGATACAGAAAGCCTTGGAGAAATTACATTTTTCCCAGCCAATTTCCGAGAAATAAACAATGGAATTATTCCTCAAGTCAGACCGAAAAAAAATGATGATTTAATGTTGTTTTTTGAGGATGGAAAAGTAATCCGAATCGGATGTGGAGAAATTAAGTTAACAGTGGAAAAATAAAAAACGAACGCACAACGACATATATGTGATCATAGCAGCTAAGTGATAAATCGAATGGTTATAGTATTTTTGGTAAGGCGCAATGCTTGCAGAAAGTAAAAGTTAGCAACCAATGCGCAGAAAAATCAAAAAGCAAGGTAACATTTTGCCCTGCTACGACACATATATTAAACGTTAGATATCATTAAAAAATGAAAGAAATCTTATATAAAATTAAAAGGTCTACTAAAATTTTTCCTGTTCTAAAACCCTCAACTATTCTATCTGAAGATTATTCTGACTCCCTATACCTTTTGGAATACAATACATCTGGAGGTAACCCGGCATTTGTTGTTACTTATAGTTATGATATTGAATCATTAAAAGTTACCATTAATGAAGCATCAGAAATGTTTAATAGAAATTTAACAGAGATTCAAGAAATCTCTATAAAGAATCTTAATGCTTTAAAAATTAAATTTGAATATTTTATTTCTAACCAAGAAATATTAACCGTAAATGAATGTGAATACTCTAATGAAATTTTTATGAGTGAAAAACTAATGTTAGAGGCTCATAAAAAATTAAATGCTAACGAGATATTTATATCTATAGCAAGAAAAGGAAGTATTTTTATCACGTCCAATCCTAATGAGGAATTCTTAAAATTACATTGGAATATTTGGTTTGATAATGATACTTCAAAAAATAGAATAACTAATAGAGTTTTGGTACTAGAAAAAGGGAAGTTCGTTAGTTTTCTAGATTGGGATGAGACTCATCTAGATAAAGAGACTTATTGTCGTTTATATCTTGAAGGGGAAGCTAATTTGAGAAAAGAATATGGAGAAGGAGTTTATTTTAGTAAACCACAAGTTTTAGAATATGATTCTGAAATTATTACAATTACCCCTTGGGCTAATTTTATTGGATACCCAGTGATTCTTCCTTTTTATGATTTTATAGACAAAATAATTCTTACAGCTACAGATATGTTAACGGCAAAAGATAATATTCCTACTACCACGGAAAATTTTGATCGTAATTTAAAAGATGTTGTATTGGCATTATTTGAAATTGAGCAAACTGAGGGAATTGAGGTATATGCTGATCAGGATTCACACATCCCCTTTGTTTTAATTTATGCAGGATTTGATTCTCAAAAAAGTAATAACATAGAAAAAATAATAAGAGATCTCCCAGAAAACAATATCTAACATTGTATAAAAATAATAGCGGTTTAATCGCTAAAGGAAAAGTCAAATATATAAATCAAAACAATCTGAGCAGAATAGTAAGTGCATAAAATTCCGCTACTATTCTTATACGAGACCGTTAGGTACAATATGAAACAAATATTTCTATTCACATTTATCTTTTCATGTTTTTATATGATTGCTCAAAAAAATCATATAAAACATATTTCGTTTAATGGAGAAGATTACTGGAAATATGAATCTGTAGACATTGACAACAACACTCCTTTCGCATTTCCGCCAAGCGGATATGGTCAATTTCCTGAAGACGGAAAATGGATAAGTTATTTTGAAGAAGATGCATCTAAAGTTGCTAGTATATTTGAAGTAAAAAACGGTAAGCTGGACGGAAAATCAATTCAGTTTCGTTTAGATGGAAGTAAATTAAGTGAATATAATTTCTTAAAAGGAGAACAAAATGGATACGAAAGATACTGGAACAAGAAAGGAATTTTAGTAATAGAATATCAATACGAATATAAAGATTATGAACATTTTGAATCTTCCATACGAATCGGAGAATGGAAAGATTGGAATGATAATGGAAAACTGATTAGAATTAGAAATTTTCTAGACAATAAACTACATGGAAAACAACTGGAATTCTTTAATGATGGGAAAATAAAAAAAGAGGAATTTTATGAAAAAGGAATTAAAAAATAATACTGTACTTAACAAGGTGTATGAATTAATTGCAGCGGAATTTCCTCAACGGAAATTTACTCACATTAATTATCTTTAGCAACGGCGGAAAGTACTCGCGTACTTTCTCGCAACTAATCATACACAAACCGTTGTAGGTAATGTACCAATCCAAGAAACTGAATGGAAAAAATTCAAAATCAGAAGCATACAAAAGAAACTTTTTACTATGCTTTATCACGAATGCTCGAAAGAGTATCTTATTATGGTCTTCGAGCTCTTGTAGTTCTGTACATGATTGGAGAAACGTTGAAAATGGAAAGAACAGAAGCATTAAGCGTCTATGGTTGGCTTACAGCTTCATTAGTTTTTTCTCAAATCATCGGAGCACTTTTTGGAGACTTGCTTATTGGCAATAAAAAATCAGTAATTATTGGTGGAATTATTCAAGCAATTGGAGCATTTAGTTTATGTATACCTTCAATAACTGGACTTTATCTAGGACTATTCCTTGTATCCTTAGGTAGTGGTTTTTTTACACCAAATATAATTGCTAATTATGGCAAATCGTATTTGAATAAAACTCAATTACTGGACGCTGGATTTACGATTTTTTATCTAGCTATAAATATAGGTGCATTTCTCGGTGCTTTAGTAATCGGTTATTCTGGAGAAGAATATGGATACAATTTTGGCTTTGTAATTTGTGGTTTATTGACATTACTTTCATTGATTCCGATTCTTAAAACAAAAGAAGAGGAATTTCCAGAAAAGGAGAAAACAGCAATTGGAAAGCGAATACTAACAATAGCATTGGCTTTTATATTTGTTGGACTTTTTTGGGGAGTTTATGAAATATCCAATATTCGGATTTTTGACTTACAACTTAAATTAGCTGAAATTTCAACATTAGATATCCCGAAAAGTATATGGCAATCCTTGAATTCTACTTTAACGTTACCAATTAGTATAATTGCAATTATTGTTTGGACTTACTTTTATAATTCTCAATTCTTCAAACTACTAATTGGATTCATCTTTGGGGCAATCGCATTCGGAATTATACTTTTCATTCCAGAAGTTCCAGAAGAAAAACATACATTTTATTTTATAGCATCATTGCTATTTCTAGCAATATCAGAAATACATATTGCACCAATCATTCATTCAATTTTGACAAAACATTCAAACCCAAAATATCTTGCTATTTTAATTAGTTTAGTTTTTGTTCCAACAAAAATATTTGCTCTAATTTTTGGTTTATTTCATGAGAGAATTTATGACAATCCAATTTTGGGCGTAAAATTTGGAATAATAGCAATGATTCTAGTAAGTATTGGAATAATTGGGTTTATAATAATAGATGAAAAACTACCTACAACAAGGTATAAAAACCATTAAAACGGTTTTTATACAAAACGTTGTGCGTCATTTAAACTAACCATATGAAAGTAAAGAAATTTGGATTTAGATTATCAAAAGTTAATTACATTTTTGATTTAATCATTATTGGAGTTTCAGCCTTATTTTTTAAGAAGAGATGCATAAACGAATTTAGTCTTTTAGATATCTTTTTGGCTCAATTGTAACTTCAGCGATAATACCTTTATTCTTTGCATTTATAGTTTGGTTAAAAAAAAGGAACTATTCTTATTTGTGTTACGGCTTGATGTCCGCACATTTTTATCGACCAACGGCACTCGGTAGCTACTCCGCACAGTTAGGTCACCCTTCCTCGCACAAGATGTATCGATCAGCAGTATATAGCGATGCTTCCGCACAGAGTAAAAAGAGACCCGCATACCAAGGTGAGGCGTCCACATGGCGCGGAGACCCCAACCCAGTGCGCGGGCCAGTGGTAATAAGCTTTTAAAAAATATGAGAACTTAAAAAGTATTCAATTCGGACAACCATCAACCATCAACTATGAATAGTCTCACCTACGTCGATAACGGCTTATATAACCTTTATAGCGTTCTGGATCTTTTCTAAAAGCATATTTACCCGTATCTCTAATCTCATCCTGCTTCTTTAAGGTGCGTAAACGCACGGTCACGAATGTCTTTGGCTTTAGAATTGTCTAAAGTTGTACCATTGGCTTTGGCTAATAGCTCGGCCAGGCTGTCTGATTTTTGCTCAGCAAGATCAAAGCGGGATAGGTCATATTTAATTGCATCAAACTCGGCAAGATTTCCTTTTCCTAGCACGCTAATATCCATAAGGTCTTGGATCATATCGGCATTGCCATCGCCTCCTGCAATAGTGCGTACTCGTCCTAATAGATCTGGACGTTTTCTAAACGCAAAGCGCATATCAGCCAACAGATCGTTTCTAAACTCATAAGCTTTGGGCGATTCTTCTTTCCAGGCCTTGGCAGCTTCTTCCTGGCTATAGCGCTCTTTGTTCCAAATGGCTTGCGCATATCGGCACGCTCCGGTACGTATTGGTAGATCTATTACATATTTGCTCCAATCCAATCCTATACTAACTAGTACTTGTTTATCTTCTTGCGCCCAAACAAATAGGTCTTCGGCTTCTTGTGTAGTGACATCTACGGGTTGTGATGGTGCTTTAACTAATTCTTGTGGTATGTTTTCTAATTCGGTTAATTTCTTTTCAAAATTTTGTTTGGACATATGTATTATTTATGGTTTATAATTTATATAAGTTGTGAGGGGGCATTTTTTGGAAATAAGGAGTAACTCTCCCTTCGACTACCACTTCGACAAGCTCAGTGCAGCGGCTCAGGGTTCGAGGCGAGGGTTGAGCGGAGTCGAAACCCGGGATAATGCTTAGTACTACTTACCCTTCGAGAGCCTCAGGGTTCGGATACGAGGGCTGAGGCTCTCGAAGCCCGGTTATTTGGAGAAACAAAAACATCAATAATTAACATAGATCATTTTTGCTTCGTGGTCCAACCCAGGTTCATTATAGTCGATTACACATACATAGGAGCCCACGGGTACCATACTGCCATTATAAGTACCATCCCAGGCATCACTGGGTCCTCCGTAATGGGCACTGAATAACAAGCGTTGGTTCAGGTCGTATATCTTGACCACGTTGTTCTTGTATTTTTCAAGATCTTCGATCACTAAGGTATCGGCAATGCCATCGGCGTTGGGTGAAAACCCTCTATTAAAATCCGCAATAGGCTGGGAAAGGATACTTTCCGTTGATATTGATATAGATCTAAAGCCGCCCCAACCATTATCTTTATAAGCTTGTATTCTACCTGTGGGTACCACAAGGTCAATTTGGTGTCGATTTGCATTGGCGAAGGCAGTGGCATCGAGTGCTGGTGGATCATTGGCTTCTACCGTTACCAAGCTAAGGTCAGGATTGTTATAAAAAGCGTGGCTATCTATACGTTCCACACTGTTCGGTATAGCAATAGCTGTCAATTGGTTGTTACCGAACGCTAGTTCTCCGATACTGATTACAGCGGATGGAATCTCAATACTAGCCAGTTCTTTATTTTGAAAAGCATTTTCTTTGATAGCGGTCACTATATAGGGCTCTTCACTATGATCCACTGTTTCAGGAATACTCACGTCTTTGGCCATGCCAATATAGTCCACCACCATAACTTCAGTTCGAGAGGTAATTCCGTATTTTATGTCATCCACGGTAAAGATTCCGTTGCTGATGGATCTGAACCCGTGCCACCCATTATCTAAATACTCCTGTTTCTTGCCAGTGGGTATAACAAGGTCTATTTGGTCACGATTTGGATTTGTAAATGTATCCTCATGGAGCGATGGAGGATCGTTAGCCTCCACTGTCATCAAGTGAAGGTCTGGGTTATTCTGAAAAGCATACAAATCAATGTTTTTCAGACTACCTGATATGGTTACCTCTGTCAATTGGTTGTCGAAAAAGGCTTGGTAACCAATATGTTCCACATTTGACGGTATAGTAATCTTTGTTAGTTTATTTCGGGAAAAGATCCACTGTTCAATCCTGGTCACACCATCGGGTATGATGACCTCCGTCAATTCGTTATGTCCAAATGCCCGTTGCCCGATACTGGTCACACTTTCTGAAATCTCAACACCGCTCAATTGGTTTTGCCAAAATGCATCTTTCCCAATACTTTTAACATTGCCTGGTATGTCTACCTCGGTTAATTGATTATATGCAAAAGCAGACTCTCCTATATAGGTCACACCATCAGGTATATCAACATGGGTCAATTGGTTGTCTGCAAAAGCACCTTCTCCAATCTTGGTAACACTTTCGGGAATTTGTACGGTGTTTAATGTTCTGTCAACTGGTTCCGGTTCATCCGTAAAACTCCTTGAATCTGTATTCCGCATAGCATTATCCCCTATAGCCGTGACCGTATATATATTGTCATTCTCACTGTTTGGGAGGTAATGGACTTCTGAGGGGATTTCTACATGACCTCCGGTAGGAACTCCGCTAAGGCCTATATAATTTTTGAGCTTTACTTCATTGGGGGATGTCGATGTGACTTCCCATATAAAGCCACTATTATTGTGTTCTTGTCCAATGAGCGAAAAGATGTCATTAAAACCTGTCCACCCTGCATCTTTATAAGCTTGCACCCTGCCCTTGGGCACGATCACCTTTATTTTGTCGTGACGTTGTGGATACTCAAAGGCATCTGCATCTAGCATTGGTGGATCTGTGGAATTCAATGTCACCCGATTAAGGTCTGGCGAATGAAAGGCCTGAAACCCGATTCTTTTTACATTGCCTTGTATGATAACCGTTAGCAACGCACCTATGCCACGAAAAGCTCCATCTCCTATAGCGGTCACTGGATAGGTACTCCCATCAATCTCCACCGTTGGAGGAATGGTCATATTAAAGCCTACACCACCTGCATTACCAATCACCGTTACTTCGTTTGGAGTGTTAATAATTCCGTACCTAACGCCATCCAAGTTGGTGACTCCGGAGGTAATATTCTCGAACCCTAAGTCCTTCCAGCCTGCATCTTCATAAGCCTGTATACTAACAAAGGGCACCACAAGATCCATTTTTATAAAGCTCGGGCCGAGAGGATGGCCAAAGGCTGTTTCATCAATTTCTGGTGGTGGATTGCGATAGGACCTCACAATGGGAATGTTTTGACTTCCAAAAAAAGCCCCAGGCCCAATATATTCCACATTGGCTGGTATCGTCAGCTCTTCTATACTGTTTCCAGAAAAGCCCCACCTTCTTATATGAGTGACACTGTTCGGTATTTCTACCTCGGTCAATTTATTGTTGGTAAAAGCCCCAAGTCCAATAGTGGTCACTGTGTTGGGTATGGTGACATGGGTCAGTCCCTTTCCGATAAAAGGTCGAATAACACTCCCCTGAAAAGTATCGGTATCTTCACCAATGAGGGTCACTGTGTAGGTTTCACCATCATGAAGGACCGTTCCGGGGATGTCCACCTCTGTGGCCGAACCCTCATAAACCACAATCCTAATTTCGGGTGTAGTGATTGAAGTAATTTCATATTTAATAGCATCAACCGTAAATTGATCCCCTACATTTTGGCCATATCCAGCCAGGCTCATCCATACCATAATAATGGTGGATATTATTAATTGTACTTGATTTTTCATGTTAGAAGGTTTTTTAGTATGAACTTTTGAATATTATTTTATAACAAAAAACCTTTACAAAAAGAAAGTACCCAACAATTAGTGCCCAACCACGTTAAAAACGGGATGTTATATGATGTTTTGGGGACAATGGGAATCTAGCAATCCCCTTTGGTGGGCTAACATTAGGCTTTAGAAGCTAAAATTTAGGCAAGATGGTTCGAACTTTAGTCTATCAAAGTTTAAGATTGAATATTTTTGAGTTCTTAGGGTAACATTTATGGGTTTACAAGCACTTACAATTAGTTACAAACAATTACAACTCCATGTAGGAGAAATATAGTTACCTTTAGTAACTATATACATACGGTTGTCTACAATGCAAAAAAAGATTTCCTAACTTAACTATTAACCAATTGGAAAATTCAAAAAACTACAAAGAACTTGCCGAAATAATTGTAAGGAAACTAAGAGACGAAAATTTTGAGACCTTTTCAAAAAGTATGGATTTTGCAAAATCTATATCTTCTGAGAAATATTGGAAAAAACCTCGAAATCCAAACTTAGATAAAGAATTGCAAAAATTACAGGATGAAAGATTTGATTTTTTAAATCGCTTAAGTCAAAAGGATTCTGAAATTTTAAAGCGAATAATTCTAAGTGTTTTAGACTCAAGCGCATTTAACTTTTTACGTGAAATTGAGGAGAACCTGGAAGAAAATGAAAGTATTGGACTCACAATAAATGGTGAAAAAGTTGAAAACATTACAACGGAATTATTTTCGGGAACTTTATTTGGTGAATATTTCTTGTGGTTGGAAAAGAATAGCAAGTATGGTGAGTTTCAAAATTAAAAAACACTGTAGACAACAACATATATGTGATCATAGGAACTAAGTAATCAACCGATTGGTTATTGTATATTTATGAAGGCGCAATGCTTGCAGGAAGTAAAAGTTAGCAATCAATGCGTAGAAAAACCAGAAAACAGGGTTACAATTTGCTCTGCTACGACATATATACTAAACGTTAGGCACAATTTAAACCAACATTGTCAATGAAATTAAACATCATAGTTCTATTATTAATTTTCACAACATTCTGCAATGCCCAAAATAAAACGGAATACATATCAAAAAGTGAAATTGAAAATGATTTAAAATTTCTTGACAGCATCTTTAAGAATCAATCTTCATATCAAGGACTAAATGGATTTGATTACCAATTAGATTTTGATAAATTTTTAAAGCAAATTGATGGAATAAAAATTACTGAATCCGAATTTGGTCTGTTCTTATCTAAAACTATTGGACAAATTGGAGATAGACATTCATATATAAAAGGCTATGATTTACCCGAAACCCTTTATTTTCAAATTTCTTTTGCGCCCTACAAAAACAGAGTTTTAGTTCTCGATTATAATAAAACTAATAAAAAATATGCATTTTGGAATTCAGATTTCCCCTATCTAAAATCTATCAATCATATTCCGATAGAGGAAATTTTATCAAAAACCCTTCCTAACGAAAAACTTGCACCAAAAAAATCATACTTACTTCGAGCAGTAAGAGAATTGAGAGATATAGAAACTGTTTTTAGCATATTGAATATTGAAATACCTAATCCACTGCCTATAACACTAACAAATGAAAAAGGAATTGAGAAACAATTAAATGTTAAATTAGCAACGGATGACAATAAGGGATATTTATGGGACGAGCGATTTCATAAAAATAACTTCTACTTTTCTTATAAGAAGGAAAAGCTCAAAGACAAAGAGATTATCAAACAATTTTTTTCTACAGAAGACAATATCGGATATATTCAGATTGTCGATATGCTTGGAAAAGACGACAGCCCATTATTTTTTGAGTTTCTCAATAATTTTATGCAAAAAGCAAAAGAAACTGATGCTCTAATTATTGATGTACGAGATAATGGTGGTGGTACACGTGATTTAATTCAAGAATTAGCTGGTTATTTTATTCATCCTGATTCTATTTATGTTGTTAACACAACCAGACAAAGAGGAAAATTACCATTAAGCATAGAGCTTAAAGAAAGACTTCATAGTCGTTATTTATACTCAAAAGATGAATTAAATATTATAGAGCAAAATGCAGTTGACAAGTTTATGACTTCATTTGAGCCAATGTATGATTTAAGTACGGAAAAATTCAGCGAATATTACTACTATGTTCTGAACGGTCAAAAAATTACTAAAGACAAATATCATTACGATAAGCCAATCTATATACTTGCAAATGAAAGAAGTTTTAGTGCAGCTTCTGTTTTAGTTTCTGTGTTTAAAGATTTACCAAACATAAAAACAGTTGGAGTAAACACAGATGGTTCGAGTGGCAACAGTCAGAGATTTGAACTACCAAATTCAGGGCTTCGTGGAAAAATAAGTACAATGGTTTCTTTTCAAAAGAATGGTAAAATATTAGATGGTATTGGAACAGAGCCAGACATAAAAATCAAAAGAAGTTTAGAACAAATTTTCATAAAAGAAGATTATCAATTGAATAGACTAATTGAAATAATAAAAACGGAATAGAAACTGTGCCTAACATTGTATAAAAATAATAGCGGTTAAGTCGCTAAAACGAAAATGAATTTTATAAATCAATTAACAGTAATAAACAGAAAAGTAAGTGCATAAAATCCGCTACTATTCTTATATTAGACCGTTAGGAGCAATTTGAAAAAATGAATTTCGAAAACACCATTAAAAATCTAAAATTGGAAAAGAACAATTCTATTGCTCAAGAATGTTTGAATGAAATGCTCAGTAGACAAGTTCTTTTTAATCCAGGATTTGAACAAGAAAAAGAACAATTAACTAGTCTATATGACTTAAGGTTAAATATGGCAAAAGATATAAATAAGGATAAGTTTAAAGAAGATGAGATATCTAATTGGGAATCTGCCGTAGAAAACTTAAAGAAGAGTGCTGCTAAAAAGTTAGTGTTGAATTGGGTTACTTCTGAATTCAAGCATTTTATGATATTTTGGGATTATGATTCTGAAAGACTTGCTGGAATTTTCTACTTATACCCCAAGAGTTCTATTAAAGAACAGGAAGAATATAATTCGGATATTATAAAGCGGGGATTTAGTGTAAGTTCATTAAAATATGACTCTGGACAAATGATAAAAAAATGGAAATAAAAACAGCTAATAACACTGTATAACAAATCATAGCCGCCTTCGGCAGGCTACAATTGTTATACTAAACGTTAGCAAATATTCAAAATGAAAAAATACTTTATAATAATTACATTATTTACTTCTCTCTATACCTATTCATTTAACAAACAAGTTACAGTACATAATGTGAAAGAGTTTTTTAAAGCGTTGGATAACAACACTGAAATTATCGTTGAATGTGAAACATTAAACTTTACTAGAGAAAATTTAGAAGTTGAATTAGACATTAAGAATTTCTACGAACACTGGACAGATGACGAACCTTATAAATCAATACCTAAAAGCTATTATATAGCCTCAGGAATAATATTAAATGGATATGAAAATTTAACCATTAGAAGTGTGGAACACACGAATATTATATCAAATAATGAAGCTGATAGAATTTTAACTTTCAAGAACTGTAAAAGAATTACACTAGAAGGCTTTTCGATTTATCACACACCAGCAACATGTAATGGTGCCGTACTATCCATACTATTATCCAACAATGTATTCGTAAATAATTGTAATCTAAATGGGAGTGGAGGTATTGGAGCTAATTTAATAGGGGCTGATAATATAACATTCAACAATGTTCAAATTTTCAACAATGTTTTTTACGGTATTTATGCTGTGAATACAACTAATACTATGTTTAAAGATTGTGATATTTATGACAACCATGACTGGGGTGAGTCGCTTATTTATTCAGACAGAAGTAACCTAACATTAAAGAATTGTAGCATAAACAATAATCAGTCAAAAAAACTGGTTTATTCTTTTTTAAAGGGTTATTCATACATCAATTTTAAAAACTGCATAATTGAAGAAAACACCTTTGGTTATGATAACAAAAATTATATTAATGTTAGTTCTAACAAAGAAGAACATAAAAAGACATTGGAATTATTTATGAAGTACTTACAACAAGAGTTAGGTAGCGACCATGACAATCACAATAATGAATTTATAAGTTTTTTCATAAAGAACTATAAAATCGTACATAAAAATGGAACAAGTTTTGATAATTTTCTTTCCTTCTATTACGGATTAAAGAAGAAGCAGATCAAAACAAGTGGTTTTAAGGTTGTAAATAATAACAACGTTATTGTAAATAAAGATAAAGGAGATACGGAAGTATGGCATTTTTATTTCACTAGAAAAAACAAAATAAAAAAAATTGATATTAAATAACATTAGTGAACAATGTATATAAAAAATAGGCGAATTAGCAATGAATTCAAGGGTTTTGACCTATATCAAACTTGTTCTTAATCAAAAGTTCCGAACTTTAAAATCGCCTACTTTTCATATACTGAACGTTAGCTAAAATTGCAAAATGAAACTTACTCAAGACGAATTAAAAGGAATTGAAAAGCAATTATCAAACCCAGAAGGAGAATTTGGAATTGAAATTGCTAAAAATATGAATGAGTCTAATATTCAAATGACTATTGACTCAATTAAATCCTTGAAATTACTTAAATCTGATTTTTTATTAGAAATTGGTCACGGTAATTGTGGACATCTTGAAAAAATATACCGTGACACAAATGGAGTTAAATATTTCGGGTTAGAAATATCCGAAACAATGAAATATGAAGCTGAAAGAATAAATAAAAAGTTATTACAAAATAACCAGATTAGTTTTTATTTGTATGACGGAATTAAAATACCTTTTCCTGACAATTATTTTGATAAAATATTCACAGTTAACACAATTTATTTTTGGGAAAACCCATTAGATTTTATAATTGAAATCTATAGAGTATTAAAAACAAATGGAATATTGATTTTGACATTTGCTCAAAAGGATTTCATGAAAAAGCTTCCTTTTGTTAAGGATAAATTTAGTCTTTATGACAATAATGACTTAAAATTACTCATCAAAAAAACAGGATTTAATATAATCGAAACTGAAAATATGTCTGAAAAAATAAAAAGTAAGTCAGGAGAATTAGTCGAAAGAATTTATTCTGTAGTGAAAATTAAAAAACTGTAGCTAACAATGTATAAAAAACATAGGGCATTTGTACTACCTCCAAAGTTCTGTGTTTATTTACATAGCCCGCTAAATATAAATTTAGCATTTAAACAGAAAATAAAAGCAAAACATTTATATTTAGCTAAGTATTAAACCTGAAATGTAATGCTTATCTTCTACCCTACCATTCATATACAAAAGGCGTTATAATGCATTTGAAAAAAACATCCATATTATCTATTACATTTTTGATTTTAGGATTATTCCTAATTTCAAGTTGTGCTATTTTTCAATCTAAGTATATTGAGATTGAAGAAGAAAACGGTGAATGCTATAATAAATATCAGTATGAAATAATAGAAAATAAACTCATAGAAGTAGACAATTCTGAATTTAATAATTTAACATTTAAGATAGTTGATTCAGAAAGACCTCAATCTGAACCAGAAATTTTTCCAAATGCCATCAAACTTGAAAGTCAATTAGCTAAATATGAAATTATATTTGATTTTCAACTACCTATTTCTGTAAAAAATAACACGTATGATATCTTTGTACAAGATTTCGTTCAAAGCTTTGAATCAAATGGAGATTTGGGTGAATATAAAAAAATAGGAACTATTGAATTAGGAAAAGGAGGAAAAAGAGAAATCACAATTAACAGTAAAGCAATATCTACAGGATGTATAAGCTATACTACAAAAAGAAAAGTATTACGAAGTGATCTGGATAAAACTAAAAGGCAAGTAAAAAATTAATTATATGAATTTTCATGTTTTCATTAATTAACGAACGAACCTATAGATAAAAACGCTAAATAAAGACAGATATAAAAGCACATTACAACAAAAGCTATAATTAATACCGGGTTTAGTACTTAATCCAAAGTTTAGTGTACTTTTATAATGTCCGCCAAATCTTTTGATTTGGCTTGAAATAGAAAAAATTAAAACAAAATAAAAAGTTTTGGATAAATGCTTAATCGGAAATTAATCGCTTATTAATGCCTGCACTAATCATAGCCGAGACGTTAGCAACAATATAAAAAAATGAAGATAACCACATTGACACTTCTGTTACTTCTATGTTTCTCTTGTAAAGACAGAAGTCAAATTGCAAAGACTGAAACACAAAAACCTGATAATAATAAAATAGTAAAACCTGAATTTCAGTCAATTATTGATTCTTCTGATGTTAAAGGTTCAATATTAATTTACGATTTAAACAAGGCCATATACTATTCAAATGACTTTGAATGGTCAAATAAGGGGAATTTACCAGCATCTACATTCAAAATCGTAAATTCAATTATCGGACTTGAAACTGGCGTGATTGAAAATGATAGTATCATATTTAAATGGGACGGGGAAAAGAAATGGTTAAAAAATTGGGAACAAGATTTAATTCTTAGAGATGCTTTTCAATTTTCTTGTGTTCATTGTTATCAAGAAGTTGCAAGAAAAGTCGGTTCAAAAAAAATGAATGATTATGTATCAAAACTTAACTATGGAAATCTAGAAATTGACTCTACCAACATCGATAAATTTTGGTTAGAAGGAGAATCAAGAATAAGTCAAATGGAACAAATTGACTTTCTGAAAAGGCTCTACAACTTTGAACTTCCTATTTCCAAAAGAACTGAGAGTATAATGCGAAATATTATGCTCATTGAAGAAACTGACCAATATAAACTTAGTGGAAAATCTGGTTTATCAAATAATAACGGAAAATACAATGGTTGGTTTGTTGGGTTTGTTGAATTTAAAAACAATACATACTTATTTGCCACAAATCTGGAGCCTAAAAAAGAGTTTGATATTGACTCTTTTATTGAAAAAAGGTTGGATTTAACTCTTCTCGGTCTTAGAAAATTGAATGTTCTGAAATAAATACTGGTGCTAACAATGACTATAGTTAATACGGGTTTTGGTGCTTAACCTAAAAGTTTAGAGCTTTTTAATAAAACCGCAAAATCATAGATTAAAGATCAAATGACTTTTAACAATCTACATATAAAAATATTAACAATTTTGATGTTGATTTTCCTTCTTCAACCTGCATTATCGCAAGATTTGAGTAAAGAAACTCTTGAAAAGATATATGACGGAGGAAAATCGTTTACAACGCCTCTTAAACAAGGGCGAATTGAATCTTTGAAGAATGCAAATCCACCAAAAGATACTTGGTTGTATTCAAAATTAGAAGAATATAAAAACCAACTGGGTTCCGACAATATCATATATGGCGAAATACTAATGCCAAGTGCTGATGAAAAATTTTACTCTTATAATCTTTTTGCATATGACAAAAAAAAGAACTTCTATTATTTTGTAGCAATTGTATCATTTGAAATTATAAATGATAATGCGAAAATGAAAAATCAATACTTGTTCACGGAGAAGAAGAGTTTGAAAAATTGGTGGCTTAAAACTTTTGGGTTTTATGAAAGTAAATTAATTAAAAAAATACCTGAAAAACATCTTTTTAAGACTTGTCCACCACCACCATTTAAAGATTGAATATATAACTGAATAAAAACGACACCACAACAATGGGTATATTGCATAGCTTCCTAACATCAGCTACGACAACATACCCGAGACGTTGTATGCAATTTATGCCTAGTCCTAAGTAAAGAACAATATATGAACGTATTAAAAGCATATCCTACTAAAACATTAAAAGATATCTTTAAGTCTTATCATTTTTGCTCAATTGAACAACAAGAATTACAAAAAAACACAGGAATAGTTATTGAAGACGGTTTATTTGAATTTTCTTTTGTTAAAGAAAAAGACATACTCATTAAGCACAATAGTGCAGAAATAGAATTACCACAAGCCTTTGGATTTGGTAAATTACCTAAACCATATAAATTAATAATACCATCAACGTTGACTTATTTTACAATTAAGCTTCAACCTTGGGTATCTTCATTTTTTTTTCCTAAGGGTATTGCATCAATAACTGATTTATCAGAAACACTGTATTCAGATATTTATAGTCTTCATTGTGAAATCTTTAATTCTAATAGTTTTGAAGAACAGATTAAACACGCAGAACTTTTTTTCAGTAAGCAAATACTGCCAGATGTAGCCAACACAAAAATTAGCAGATATATTTGTAATTATATCTATCAAAACAATGGGAATGTTATTATTAGAGATATGCTTTCTCAATTTTCATATTCTAGACAAAAAATAAACCAGTTGTTTTTTGACCAAACTAACAATTCAATTAAAGAATTTGCATTGTATACAAGATTACGGGCGATAATGACTTACCGTACAAATAATCCTCAAGAATCTTTAACCAATATAACTTATAAATTCGGTTATTTTGATCAATCCCATTTTATAAAGGATATGAAAAAAATTACTGGTGTTACACCGTCAAAATTTTCTAAAAGTAAGAACTTCTTTTACGAGCAACTAAAAATAGTCCGGTAACATTTTTTACAATTTCATAATCATTTGACTATTTATTTTTGAATGCGGATTTATACAGTCGTAAATACGTAAACACTATACAACGGTGTTTTAAAAAAATTCATTAATATAAAAACATTGGAAATTTGAATATCTCTGTAATTACCAAGCAAGCTTCTTTCTTTCTACTATTTGCTTGTTGTCAAAATACTATTGCGCAAAACATAAAAGTTCTTGTCGATAGCATTGCCAAAGTACACTTTCAGGACAGTGCTAATGTAGGATTGAGTATTGGAATTATTGAAAATGATTCTATAAGAGAATATTATTATGGTGGAAAATACGTTCATAATCTAAAAGATATTGATAGTGCCACGCTCTTTGAAATCGGCTCTGTAACTAAACTTTACACATCCTTCATTTTAGCTTCACTTGAGACTGAAAATAAGATTAGTCGTTTTGATCTTTTATCGAAATATTTACCACAGGGAGTTACTGATGATAAATTATGGGGCTCTAAAGTTCGGTTAGTGGATTTGGCCACTCACACCTCTGGACTTCCACAATTTGAAAGTACAAAAAGTTTAATCGGTATTGAAGGATTCGATGAAAATGATCCTTATGGATTGTTCACAGAAGATTTTATGTTAGATATTTTGAAAAAAACAGATACGTTAAATAACTATGGAAAAATAAGATATTCTAACTTTGGGATTGGGCTTTTAGGTTATGCAATGGCAAAATCTCAAAACACAAGTTTTTCTGATTTATTTATGAAATATATTGTCAAAAACCAAGGTCTGGAATCGACTTATTTAAGTGTTCCAGAAAGGTATTTAACCGATATTGCTATCCCACACAGAAAATTAGAAAAAATGCCATTAATTCATTTGGCAGGAATGAGTCCTTCAGGTAGTATTAAAACTTCTATGCCGGACTTATTAAGTTTTCTAGATATACATTTAAAAAAGCCTGTGGCTATAAAAAACACCGTAGAACTTGTTCTTGAAAATCAATTAAAAAACAATGAACAAGCAGTAGGTTTGGGTTGGGGTATCCATACCATCCAAAACGAAACTATGTATTTTCACAATGGAGGAACATATGGTAGTTCAAGTATTGTTCTTATTGTTCCTTCAAAAATGATTGGTGTTGCTATTTTATCCAATAATAGTTCTGAAGGTCAATTAACATCATTTATTTTAAAGCTTATCAATAAATTAATTGATTAAAATTTGAAAAACTGCATCCAACAAAGAACTGAGTTAAAAAGCAAGTCTTTTTAGTTTAATCTTGAAATATAATTTTCATCATAAGGCAATCCACTTTTTGCTATTGCAAAAGCCTGTTTCAATAACTTATTTGATACTGCAATCGA